>NZ_CP013141.1:2065289-2239205 GCF_001442535.1 Lysobacter antibioticus
CCACCTCCTGCTCGGCCGCGCTGGCGCGCACGCCCTTGGCGGTGCCGCCGCGGTGCAGGTTGGAGCGGAAGTCGCCCTTCGGCGCCTGCCGCTTCATCGCCGCGACCACCCGGCCGCCGACCACGAAGCAGCGCAGGTCGGCGCCCTTGGCCTCGGCGACGAACTCCTGCACCAGGAAATTCGCGTACAGCCCGCGCAGCGCTTCGATCACGCCCTTCGACGCCGACAGCTTCTCGGTCAGCATCACCCCGGCGCCCTGGGTGCCCTCGTTGAGCTTGATCACGTGCGGCGGCGGGCCGAGCATCGACAGCAGGTCGGCGGTGTCGTCGGGGTTGTCGCCGAACACCGTTGCCGGCAGGCCAATGCTCTCGGCGGCCAGCAACTGATGGCTGCGCAGCTTGTCGCGCGCGCGCAGGATCGCGTCGGAGGTGTTCGGGGTGTAGGTGTCCATGAGTTCGAACTGGCGCAGGACCGCCGAGCCGTAGCGGGTCACCGAGGCGCCGATGCGCGGGATCACCGCGTGGTAGCCGGAGATCTCGCGCCCCTTGTAGTGCATCTCGAAGCCGTCGGACGCGATGCGCATGTAGCAGCGCAACGGGTCGAGCACGCGCACGCTGTGGCCGCGCTCGCGGGCGGCCTCCACCAGCCGGCGGGTCGAATAGAGCTTGGTGTTGCGCGACAGGATCGCAAGCTTCATCGGAAGGGATTCGCGTGGGTGGAAGAAACGTGGAGAAGAAAGACGAACGGCCCGGCGCGTTCAGACGCGCGGGTGGCGCCGCCGGATGCGTCCGTGCAGGAACGAGCGTGACGGATCGACCGTGAACGCCCCGGTCACCGCGGTGCGGCCGAGCAACATCGGGAAACGCATGCCACGACGATCCGCCAGGTTTATTTCAATTTCGCGTTCGATGCCGGCCAGACTCAGCACTGTCCGGATGAAGACCCGGCTGCTGCGGTGACCGCCGGAGTCGGTGACCCAGCGCTCGTCGTGCACCGGCGCCCGCGCCTCGACCCGGCCGGCGCCCAGCGCCCCCGGAGTCAGCTCGAAACCGACCCAGGGCATGCCGGCCTCGACGAAGCGCCATTGCGAATCGACGTGCAACGCCGAGCTGCGCGCGCCGGTGTCGATCTTGGCGCGTATCGCAGCCAGACCCAACGCGGGCAACGCCGCCGCCTCGCGCCAACCGAGGACGATCTTCGATGACATCGTACCTCCGCTGTAGCGACTGCTGTCGGCCTGCGACGACCGCGATCCGGCTTGGACCGCGACCACCGTCGGTCGTTCCGTTCCAGGTGCCGCGCGGCGACAAAAAACGGCGACCTCGCGGCCGCCGTACGTATCGGACCGAGGCGGGCGCGGATCGTCCGGCCAGGGGCTACGGTGCGATACGCGACGACCCACTCGGGACCGGGCGCGCAGTCTAGCGCGCCGGCGGTGAAGCGTCGATGCGCGCCTCGCCGCGGCCGGATCGGGCGAGAGCCACCGGCACGGCAATGAACCTTCGCCTCGCACGGCGGCCTGGCATCGCTGAACCGGTCAGGGACGGCACAGCTGGCGCTCGTACTCCAGTTCGCGCTGCAGCGCGGCCGAATCGCCCTGCACCGCCAGTTCGCCGATGTTGTCGCGAGTGCGCAGGCAAGGGTCCTCGCCACGGCCGCCGAACAGTTGACCGACGCGCTCGACCGTACGGGCGATCGAGTTCGGCGGCTGCATGCGGAAACGCCGCGCACCCTGCCCCGGCAACACCGGCGCGCGGCTGGCCAACAGATCGGGCGCCGGCGCATCCCACGGCACCCGCGTCGCTCCGGTCGGATCGAGCGCGTTGCGGTCGATGCGGATCGCGGTGAGGCCGGTCGCTTCGGCAGGTTCCCTCAAAGCGGCCGGCGCCGCGTGTGGCGGCGTCATCGGGAGCGGCGCGGCAGGTTCGGGGATGAATACGGGGCGCAGCGATCGTGGCGTCGTCTTCCTCGGCAGATCGCGCGCCGGCGGTGTGCGCAGGGCTTCGTTCGGGCGCGAGGACGACGATACCGCCGGTCGCAGAAAAATCACCGTCAGACTCGCTTCGCTGTCGACCGGATCGGCCGGCCTGCGCAACTGCAACGCCGCCCAGATCAACCCCGCATGGACCAGCGCGACCACCGTCCAGGCAAGAGCACGTTCGAAGCGCACTTCGCCGAACTCAGGCGCGCGCATCGGCGCCCCCGCTCTTCGTTGCCGCGCACAGCCACCCCATGACCCCGGCATCCTGCCCCATCGCTCGCATCCCTTCGCTGTCGATCGCGCAGCAGTGTGACTGCTGCGCTTCATGCCGCAAGGTTCGGCAGCGAGCGCGGTTGGCCGCGGTTAAAGCTTCGCGGGCTGAATCCGCGAGTTCCGGCCACCACCCATATTCAAACCCCGCCTTTCACCCCGTGGACAGTAACCGCCACGCCAGCCAGGCCGGGACGCCGAGGTAGAACGCCGAACGGCCCAGCCATTCCAACGCGTCGCACAGGGCGGCTGTGTGCGCGTAGCGCAATGCCATGGCGAGTACCACGGCCGCTTCGATCGCGACCCGCAGCACCGCGGCGAACAGCATCAAGCCGATCGACCAGGACGCCCACCAGATCAGCAATCCGGTGAGATAAGCCGCCAGCCCGTAGCTGTAGTACTCGCCGAAGGCACCGCCGAAGGCGATGACTTGGTGCAGACGGAAGGCGATCAGCGCCAACAGCAGCGGGAACAACGCGAACTTCACCAGGGGATGATCGAACCGGCGCCGATGCGCGTCGGCGCGGGCCTGGATCAGATCGGCCCGAGCGGCGGCGAAGCGGCCTTCCCAAGCGATCGGCACGCCGGTCGCAGCCAACATGCGCCGCAAGGCCTGCGGACGCGTCAGCGCCAGGCTCCACGTCCAGCGCGGACCTGCGGCCAGGCGCACATCGACACCGCTGCGCGGCAACGGCAGGCGCCAAGGCCGCAACGCGGCGATCGACGCCACCGGAAGCTCGATCCGCTGCCGGCGCTGGTCGAGTATCCACAGCACGCCTTCGACGCGCGCTTGCGCAGCGAACCTGCGTTCGATGGCCCATGCCGCCACGGATGGCAGCAGCACCGCGGCGGCGAACAGCCGCAGCTGCGACAACGACTGAACCTGCAGGCCGATGCGCGCCAGCATGTCGAAGGCCAGCCATAGCAGCCCCAACCCTGCGCACAACCTCAACGCGCCGCTCAGCGCACGCCAGAACGGCGTCAGCAGCACGACCTCGATCACCGACTCCAGCTCCGGTGCGGCGACAGCGCGGCGACGCAAGGCCTGCCACACGGCCAGCGCCGCCAACGCCAGCAGAAAGACCGCGCCCGCACGCCCCACCCAATCGCCCCAGCGCACCATCAAGGTGGGCGACGGATCGCGGGCGCTGACGAAGGCGGTCAACACCGCCTGATCACCGACCGAGGTGTTCGCGAGCACCTCGCCGGTGTCGTCGATGATCGCGCTGAGCCCGTTGGTGGTGACGCGCACCTGCGGTAACCGCGTTTCGATGCTGCGGAAGGCCGCGACCGCCAGGTGCAGGCGCGCGCCCACCGGATACGCGGTGAACCAGGAATCGTTGGACATGCCGATGATGGCTTGCGCGCCGAGCCGCGCGCCGTCGATGGCCAGGTCGGTATGCACATCGTCCAGGCAGATCAGCGGCACTACGTTGACCTCGCGCCCGTCCGCGCTGCGCAAAGGCAGCACGCGCGCGCCGTCGCCCGGGCGCCAGCCGCCGACCCACGGCAACCAGCTCCGCAACACAGGCCCATCCAGCCAACGCGGCACGTATTCGGTCAGCGGGAACGGGTAGGTCTTGCGATAGAAGCCGAGCAAGCCCTTGCCGGGTTCGAGGAACGCGGCGGCGTTGTATTCGCCCTGCCCGTCGCGGTCGTAGGTGCCGAACACCAAGGGCACGCCCGCCGTATCGACGAAGCCCTGAATCTCGCGATCCAGCGCGGCGCCGTCCTCGCTGCGCGGGCTGGCGAAGCTGGTGGGGTATACGGTCTCCGACCACAGCAGCACGTCCGCACCGTGATCGCGGATGGCCGACCAAGACAGTTCGTAATGCGTGTCGAGCACCTTCCGGACCACCGCATAGGCACCGATTTCCTTACGCAGCCGCTCGTAGTCGGTGATGTTGGCCTGGACCATGGCCACCCGCAGCGTCGGCGCGTCATCGGCAACCGGCGCCTGCAAGCCCGCGCGCCGCACCGCGCCGTAGCCGGCCATGCACACGACGATCAACGCCCCCAGCGCGAGCGGCCGCAACAGCACGCGCAGGCCGCGCTCGCGATGTTCGATGGCGAGCGCGATCGCCTCGTTGACCAACAGCAACAACACGGTGATGCCCGCGGCGCCACCGAGGTCGGCGACCTGGCGCAACACCGCCGATGGAAACAAGCCGTGCCCCAAGGTGTCGCCCAACAGCTTGGGCATCAGCCACTCGCAGGCCACCCACGCCGACGCCGCGGCCAGGGCGCGCAGCACCGGCCCGTAGCGGCGCCCGACCCACTGGCGTACCAGCGCGAAGGCGAGGAATTGCGGCTGCAACAACGGCGCCAACACCAGCAATGCCGCCGTCGCCGTCAACGCCCCTACCCCGGTAAAGGCGCCGATCGCCGCACCGAACCAATGAAACACCGCCGCCGCGAAGGCGACGCTCATCAACGCGCCGTTGGCCAACACACGCAGCGTGCTTCTGTCGCTGTCGAGCACCAATAGCCACGGCACCAGCGCGACGAAGCCCAGGCCCCAGGCGGGGCCGCCGCGAGCGTACAGGCCGAGCAAGACAGCGGTGGCGAGAATGCCGGCGAGGCTACGCCAGCGGGATAGGGACAACCGCTCCTGGATCAAATCGAAACACTCCGTGTCGCTGGGTCAGCGCGGGGGAATCCGGATCGGCCGCTGCGGCATCCCGGGCGGCGCGAGTTCCGGCGGCACGATCCGGTCGGCCGGCATCGCGATGGCTCGGCCCTGCGCGTCGTACAAAGTGAAGCCCGGCGCGAACATCAGCACCGGCTCGATCGGCACGCCCTCGTCGGTCACCTGATGATGGCGAACATAGCCCGTGGGCAATTCATAGTTTTCCGGCACCGCCAAGCCAAGCAGCGGTGGACTGGTGCCGGGCGGATTGAACGCGCCCAGGCCCGTGCGCACGCCGGCCTGCTGCAAGGCCTCGATGACCTGCGCGCCGGTGGGCTCGGGATCGCCGGGTTGGAAGTAAGCGGCCAAATCGTCGGGATCGTTGCTCGGCATGGCTGGCGGCTCCTGTTCCGACGCAGCTTGCTGTCTCGCCCGCGTGGATAGCGAACGGCTGTCCGCGGGAGCGGCTGCCGCATCGGCATCCACACCGGCCTGTGCGACGACGGCATTCGCGCCTTGCGCAGGTTCGCGCATCCACCACCATCCCACCGACGCCACGGCGATCACGACCACGGCGCAGACCGCCCACAGCAAGCGCCCACCGCGGGCCGCCGGCGTCTTCGCAATCACACGCATGCCCTCGCCGTCCGCTCGGGACGACGGGGCATGCGGATGATCGCGCCTGGTCATGAGTCGGCTATCCGCCGCGCGCGTCCGTCAGGGCGAAGCCGGCTGATAAACCGACAACGCCCAGCCCATGCGCTCGTGCCCGTACTGGTTCCAGATCGGGCTGCGGCCGTTGGTGAAGCTGGAGTAGCGCGGCGCGCCGGTGCCGGTGCTGCCGCCCCAGAGGCCGGCCGACACCGTGCCGCCGGTATAGGTCGGATGGGTGTCGTCGGACTGGATATAGTCGAACGAACTGGAGGACGACACGAACTTGGTGTTGGCGTCGCGCAAGGTCGCACGCAGAGTCACCGCAGTGCGGTTGATGTAGCTGGCCTCGCTTTCGCCGGACACGTAACGCAGCGCGTCGGAATCGATCTGCCCGTCGCCGTTGCTATCGTAGTCCGCGCCCATGTACTGGGCGAAGCTGTCCGCGCACTTGAAGCCCTTCTGGCGGGCGTATTCGCACATCCAGTAGTTCATCTTGGCGATGGCGGGCAGGAACCGATCGCGCATGTTCACCGTTTGCCCGGTGGCGGAATCGCGGCACGAGCTCTGCACGTTGTCGGCGTTGTAACCGGGGTAGTACAGATTGGAAATCACCTTGAGCTTGGTGTTGGCATGCGCGTTGGCGTTGATGTAGTCCATCGCCGCCGCCACGTAGGTCCGGCAGGAACTGACCGCCGCATCCAGCCCGCTGTAATTGCAGGTGCCGGTTTGCTCCTTGAACGCCGTACGCGCCTGCAAACCATCGTTACCGCACATCTCGAAGCTCACCACCCGGGTCGAGGCGGCTTGCATATAGGAACGATCGGCGACGATCTTGTTCTCGTAGACATCGCGCGCCACCGCACCGGACTTGGCGCGGCGGATGCTTTCGACGTCCACATTCCAGCGCGCCGACAGATATTCGGCATCCACCGTCGGCGCCGAGTAGCGCGCCGCGTTGCTGATCGAACCGTTGTAGCCGGCGAAGATCGAATCGCCGTAAGCGACGACGCGGTACTTGGTGCTGGTCGCGGGCCGATCGACGGTCCAGGAGACGTTCTGGTTGAGCGTGCTGGCCATGCCCGAGGCCGAGAGCGCGAACAGCGCCACAGCCGAAAGCAACCGCCCCGCCTTATTGCGGAACAGAATCTTCATCCTTAATTCCCCTTCGAGATGATGTGCGCTGCGGACACCTGCTGGTGCCCGATGAGTAACGCGAAACCCGAATCACGATGGGGATGCCCGGACCCCGCGGCACGCCCCCCTGCCATCGCCCCCGGACGCTAGCGTATGGTTCCAGGGGGTGCAATGTGCGCTGCAACAGCGGCGGGGGGCTGCATCACGTTTTGGGATTTGACGTGGAAGCGGAACCTGCGCGGGATCGGTAATGGCCAAGAGGCGCAGCAAGCGATGAACATTTAGCTGGACGTGCTCGGCCAGATCGCTGTGCAATCTGAGCGATGCATATGAGGAGACAAAAACCAACTATGGCGAATGCTTCAGCCGCCAGTTCACCGCCAACATGGCGGACCTTGGATTCCAGAAGGGGTGCGCTTCGACGTCTTCCGACACGCTCTGGTCACCGATCTCAAGCAACAGGGCTTCCAGAACCGCGACATTGCCTTGATTACGGGCGACGCCACGGCCTAAGAGCGGGTCGAGACCATCAAGCGACACTACGATCATCAGACCAGCCCCAAGCGCCGACGGACCGAACCGGGGCTTTGCGACTGGCAACTGGAGGTCCTAGAGGCCTACCAGCCCCGATCCAACTTCAGGCCAACGGTGGGCCTCAATCACAAACAACGCGAAATCTCATGGATAGCGCATAAGTGGCCTGTCGCGCCGGTATCCACGACGAGATTCAGGCCATGCCGATGGGGCTACTTCAGCCAGGTCGGCGACATGGGCAGCTCGCTGTCTGGAGGGCAGAAGCAACGCATCTTGCTCGCGCGTGCGCTTTACCGACAACCCAGATGCTGTTCTTCGACGAGGCAACCAGCCACCTCGACATCGCCGGCGAATCCGTGGTGAACGACTCGATTGCGGCCCTGGCTATAACCCGGGTCATCGTCGCCCATCGTCCAGAGAAGATCGCCAGTGCAGATCGAGCTCTCGTCCTGGACACCGGGTGCCTAGAGGAAGTCCGCGCGGTGGACCCGAATCATCGCCGACAGCTTCCCGTTGCCGGGTAGGCAGCCCTCATGTGCTTGATGGCTCACTTAGTTCTATCCAGCCATCAACATCGGCGACGTCGCCTAGGCCCGAATGTTCCACGTTCGCGAAGTCAAGCGCAGGCGGCACGCGCGGTAGGAATCCGCCCGCCCATGGTGCCTGCGGGCGGAACGCAGCTCGGCACACTCCAAACGTTCTCTACAGTACGGTTCCTTCGATGAAATCTCATCTTCTGAGAGCCTTGCATCGCATTTTGATTGTGACAAGCTTCATAGCGCGGGGCGGGCAATGATTGCCCGGAAGATTGGTTTCAGCTGCAACGGCTGACTTACAGGGATGCACGGCATGAAATCTTCGGGTATCGGTTTCAATGGGTGGCAAGCGCTGCAACTGGGTTTAGCGTGGGCGGGCTTCTTCGGGTTCGTTTTTCTTTTGAGTACGGCTCGCGCGCAAGGCACCGATTGGCCTAACGAGTACGCCAAGCGCGTTCGATCGACAGAGAATGTCTCGCCCCTCAGCGACGAGGCATTCGGCGACAAGATCAACCTGTTCAACGGCACCGTGCGGTTTAGCCATGACCTGATTTCCTTGCCGGGCAATAGCTCGCTGCCGGTCGCGCTGGGCATCTTCCTCGATCCGCACGACATCACCCAGGGCCAGATCAACGGCAACTGGGATCTGGACATTCCCAACGTCAGTGCGGTCCATCACAGCAAGAGCGCCGAATCCAACGGTTGGGTGCCGTTCCCGCCCTATGTCAACAACGGCTACGTCGATTTCGACCCGTCGATGTTCTGGAGCGGAAACCGTCTGACTATCAATGGCGGCGGTGGTGGCGACCTGCTGAAGATCACTGACGATCCGAAGCGGGTCAAGCCAAACAACTCGGTCACCTATACCTTCACGACGAAGGACGGCTGGTACTTCTCCGATCTGCCCAGTGTGCAGAACGGTCCCGGCAAAGGCCTGGTGGGCTATGCACCGGACGGCACGAAGTACACCTTCGACTGGCTGGTCTATCGGCGCTATTCCTCCATCACGCATCCGTGGGGCTATACGATCCCGAACGCACTGCTGCATCGCTACAAGCTCAAGCTCTACGTCACCAAGGTCGAGGATCGATTCGGCAATTGGGTGAAGTATGACTGGGAGTACGACCACCCCAAGCGCATCTACGCCAGTGATGGTCGCGAGATCACCATGACGTATACGGACGCTGTGCCGTATTTGTTCAACGGTAATTTCCAGACCAACATTCTTTCAGCGACCACCAACGGCCGTCAGTGGACGTTTACGTACCCCTACGGCTACGGCGGTAACGTGCAAAATCCGGATGGAACCCAATGGAAGTACGACGGGCCGGCTCAGTTCAACGCCTTCCGCCTGGATGTGGCCGAGTACCTACTCAATCCGGACACCAATCAGACCTATCCGAAACAGAACGTTCCGTGTTCGCCGGGCGCTATCGTCAAAGACACCACGTCCAAGGCCCGCATCACCCATCCGTCCGGAGCAATCGCGGAGTACGTCTTCAAGTCCATGCGGCACGGAAGGACGAGCGTTCCCTACCTCTGTGAAACAGGACTGGATGAGGGGAACAGCAAACGCAACCGGTACTCTACGCATCACGACACGTGGTCCCTGATCGAGAAACATATCTCCGGCCCGAATGTGGCGGAACAGGTATACAGGTACGCCTACGACGGGCTCGGTGAAGGCTACGAGCCGCAGGACGAATCCCGCTGGGACATTGGCGCCGGCTGGAACGCCAAGTACGCCCCTGCCGCACCGAACTACAAGACGGTGACGGTCACTGAACCCGACGGGACGCAGAACGTTCATACCTTCGGGCGCGACCGCGACATCAACGAGGGCCAACTGTTCCGGGTCGAGACGCGCAAGAACGGTTCTGTCTACAAGATCGTCCAGAACGAGTACCTGTCAACACCGGAGGCGATCAATCAACCGTTTCCCGAGTGGATGGGCTCCAGCGGCGACGAGTACGCCGACCGGCTGCCCAACGCCAATCGGCCCCTGAAGACCGTGGTTACGACGCAGGACAACGCCACCTTCAATCGCAGCTTCAACAGCTTCGACGCCCTGGTGCGTCCGCTCAACGTCCGTAAATGGTCTTCGGGCACGCAAAGCGATCGTAGCCGCAGCGATACTACCGAATACCACGACGACCTGGCGCTTTGGGTGCTGGGCCAGCCCAAGAAGGAAATCAACACCGACACCGGCTGGGTAATGTCTGAGACCACCTATAACGACAAGGCGTTGCCGGTGCGGCGTTCAGCGTTCGGTCGCCTAGTCGAGAGCTACGGCTACCACGCGGACGGCACCTTGGCATCGGTGACCGACGGTCGAGACAAGACGACTTCGCTCAGCAACTGGAAGCGTGGTCTTCCGCAGTCGATCCAGTACCCGGACCAGACGGCCGAAGCCGCCGTCGTTGACGATAACGGCTGGATCAGTTCGGTCACGGATGAAAATTCGTTCGCCACCACATACGCCTACGACGCAGCAGGACGCCTACAGTCCATCAGTTATCCCGGTGGCGATAGCAACGCGTGGCATTCCACCCACATCACCTTCTCGCGCCGCGACGTCGATGAGTACGGTTTGGCGCCAGGCCACTGGTTGCAGAGCACGATGACCGGAAATCGCGCCAAGAATGTGTTCCTAGACGCACTCTGGCGTCCGGTGCTGGTGCACGAATGGGACGGCAGCGATTTGGCCGGCACCCTGCGCTCCACCGCCGCGCGCTACGACGATCAGAACCGGCCGGTGTTTGCCAGCTATCCGGGCGTATCGACCACCGCTCCGACCCAAGGCATGCATACGGAGTACGACACCCTGGGCCGCACCACGCTGGTCAAGCAAGACAGTGAGCTGGGGCAATTGATGACCCGCACTGAGTATCTGCCGCAGCTGATGACGCGGGTGACCAATCCACGCCAGCAGCAAACTACGACGTTGTTCCAGGCCTTCGATCAGCCCGGTTACGACGTCCCGGTGGGGGTCGTTTCTCCGGAAGGGATAGCCACCGAACTGCATCGCGATCTGCTTGGATCAATACAGATGATCAAGCGACACAATGGCGATGGCAGTGTGCAGGCAATACGCCAGTATATTTACGATCAGCATCACCGCCCGTGCAAGTCGATTGAACCGGAGACCGGGGCGACCATCGTCGACTACGACCTCGCGAGTAATGTGGCTTGGTCGGCCTCCGGCGTACCGGCTCCGGCCACCGACGCCTGCAACCGCAATGAAGCTTTAGCCTCTGGCCGAGCGGCCACGCGCACCTACGACAGCCGCAATCGGGTGAAGACCCTCAACTTTCCCGATGGCCGTGGCAACCAGTCGTGGGATTACTATCCGGACGGGCAGGTAAAGCAGATCGCTACTTACAACGCCAGCGGCACTGACTGGGTATTCAATACTTATGAGTACAACAAGCGGCGCTTCCTGACGCGCGAGCGATTGCAGTTGAGCGGCGTCGACTGGGCGATCGGCCAGACCTACACCAATGAAGGCAGCCTGGACGCGCACACCTATCCCGATGGGCAGACGGTGGCTTACGCCGCGAATGCGCTCGGCCAGCCGCGGCAGGCAGGCACCTACGCGACCGGCGTGAGCTACTACCCCAACGGCGGCATGTCCCAATTCACCTACGGCAACGGCATCGTGCATACCTTGCAGCAGAACCTGCGCGGTTTGGCCGAGCGCAGTCGCGACGCCGGCAATGCGGCCATCCACGACGACAACTACGACTACGACGCCAACGGTAACGTGGCGGCCATCAGCGATGGCCTGCCGGGCGCACGTGGCAATCGCAGCATGGTGTACGACGGCGTGGACCGGCTGACCGCAGCGACGTCGACCATGTTCGGTACGGCGAGCTATAGCTACGATGTCCTCGATAATCTTAAAACCGTCAGCGTCACCGGGACGTCTGCTGTTCCGGGCCGGAATCACACGTACCTTTACGACGCTGCCAACCGCCTGGAGCTGGTCCAGAACACCGGAACCACACTGAAGGTGATCGGGCTTGGCTATGACGCTCAAGGCAACCTGGAGAACAAGAACGGCCAGCA
Source organism: Lysobacter antibioticus (assembly GCF_001442535.1). Taxonomy (NCBI): domain Bacteria; kingdom Pseudomonadati; phylum Pseudomonadota; class Gammaproteobacteria; order Lysobacterales; family Lysobacteraceae; genus Lysobacter; species Lysobacter antibioticus. The sequence continues at coordinate 2,077,096 of NZ_CP013141.1, forward strand.
GTTCAAGTTCGATTTCGGCAACCGGTTACGCGAGGCCACAGGTAAAGAGACGTATCGCTACGACGGGCATGGCCGGCGCGTATTGGCGACCAGCCCGACCCTCGGCAACATCGTGTCGATGTACGGCCAGGATGGCGTCCTGCGCTACCAGCGCGATTACCGTAAAGAGAAGGACATCGCTTACATCAATTTGAACGGCAGCTTGGTCGCCCGCGCCACCACGCCAACCGCTCCCGATGTCCCCGTCGTGGACGCGCCCAGCTATGCATCCGGCAGCAGCTTTACCGTCAGCTGGAGCGCAGTGACCGCCTCCGGCAGTTACGAGCTGCACGAGCAGGCCAATGGAGACAGCTGGCAGGGCGTTTACAGCGGCGGCGAACGTAACCGCTCTATCTCCGGCAAGGCCGATGGCAACTACGGCTATCGTGCACGCGCCTGCAATGCGGCCGGTTGCGGTGGATGGAGCACGGTGGCGACGGTGGAAGTGCGCCGTCCGCCGGCCACGGCGCCCGTGCTGACCGCGCCGGGAACGGCGTTGAATGGCCAGTACGCGGTCAGCTGGTCGGCGGCCGGTGGCGCGACCGACTATGTCTTGGAGGAAAGCTTCAATAGCGGAGAATGGACTACCGCATACACCGGGACTGATCTGAACCAATCCTTTGTCAGTAAGCCTTACGGTGCATTCGGGTACCGGATCAAGGCCTGCAACCCGGCGAGCTGCGGTCCCATTTCCGCCACAAGTACCGTCAACGTGCTGTATCCGCCGGGTTCCGCGCCTACGGTCAGCGCACCAGCGCAAAGCGACGCGGGCAGCTTCACGGTCAGTTGGAATGCGATCGGTGGCGCGACGAGCTACCAATTGGAGCAGAGCGCGCTCGGCGGCGGCTGGACGATGATCCAGGACGCGGATGCCACCAGCCGGGTGATCTACGGCGGCACCACCGGAACCTACAGCTACCGTGTCCGCGCCTGCAACGCCGCAGGTTGCGGCGCCACCTCGGCGCAAGCCAATGTCCAAGTGATCGGCCCGCCGACAGCGGCGCCATCGCTCGATGTTCCGACCATCAGCAATACAGGCACGTTCGGCGTTGGTTGGACCGGTGTGGCGACCGCCACGGTCTATCAGTTGGAGGAAAGTCGAGAGGGGGCTGCCTGGACGCTGATCCATCAGGACGGCAGCGGCGGCACGACCGTGTGGGGCCGCGGCGATGGCCGCTACGGGTACCACGTCCGCGGCTGCAATCCCGCCGGTTGCGGTCCGTACTCTGAGGTCAAGTTCATTACGATCGATCTTCCGCCTGCGACACCGACCATCACCTTGGCGGATTGGCTGCGCAATACCCTGAGTGGTCGGATTGTCAACGACACCTGCACCGTGCGCTGGACCGCCGCCGCCAAGACGACAGCTTACGAGTTGCAGTCCTCGGACAACGGCGCGCTGCTGTATCGCGGGACCGCGACTCAGATCGCATCCAGTACCAAGGGGCAGTACTGCACATTGAATTACGCCGTGCGTGCGTGTGGATCGGGAGGCTGCTCGGCGTGGTCAACGCCACCGTTCCCGGCCACCCGCCGTACTGAGCCCATGGACTGATCGGAGAGTATCGAGATGAAATGGATATCCAAGCTCATAGCGACGGCGTTGTTCGCCGTTGCCGCCTTCACCGTCCAGGCCCAGACAGTAGTCGAGTACATCCATACCGACGCGCTGGGCTCGCCGGTCGCGGTCACCGACGCAAATCAGAACGTGGTTGAACGTAGCGAGTACGAGCCATATGGTCGCTTGCTCAACCGCCCACTGACAGATGGGCCGGGGTACACAGGTCATATCGGCGATGCGGCAACCGGCCTAACCTACATGCAACAACGCTACTACGATACTGAGATTGGCCGATTCTTGAGTATTGATCCAGTTTCAGTGGACACGAATACCGCGGCGCTGTTTAACCGGTATATGTATGCAGCAGCCAACCCATATCGTTATGTCGACCCGGATGGGCGCTGCACAGGTTCCCGCATGACGAATGATGACGGCACTTGCAGAAGTACCGGCGGAGCCACCACCCAGAGTTATCGCCTTTCCAGCCCTTCATCAATGGTCCAAGAGCGTACCGACAATGCAGCCACTGGCGCCATCGGGCGCGCCGCATCTGCAGAAGCGAATTCTGCCTTGGCAAAAGCGGGCGTGGCTAGTAGCACATATAGCAGCAAAGGGAGAGCGGCGAGGGCTTGGGCCAATGTAGTTCAAAAGGTGGCGAATAAGTACAACACTGAGATTGCTTCCAGGCTTTTCGCCGCCCCGAATAAAAAGATTGTAACCGGGTCCGCAACTAGCGATGGATTTATCACAGAAGTCAATCCTGATTTCTCTGAAAGCCCGAATTCGCTGTACGTGACGGTTGGATATATTCACACTCACCCCAGGAATAGTCTTTTCAGCGGAAATGACTTAAATTACGTACTGGGCATGTATCGGGCAGTGAATGGATGGGGACGCAACACGTCAGGAGCGATCGACCAGACCGCTTTTGTTAGTCGTCCTGACGGAAAAGTATATGGCTGGGACGCTAGTTCATATATCAATAGCGGCGGCGCTTCATATATGCAGGAGAGTTCTTATGTCGAGTACTAAAACTGCATTTAGATCTGCTGGAACACTTCTCATCCTTATGGGGAGCGTTGTTTTCCAAATCACCCGCGACGCCGATGCGTCGGGCCATGAAGCGTGTCGAGCCATCCCCGCCAATCACCAGACGGTGATCGTTTGCAAGACGAATTTTTACAAACTTAATGCGACCGACAGAATTTACGGCAAGCACCTGGAGATAACTGGCTTCCTGCATAAATCCGCCAATGGGTACTATTTGTATGCAAGCAAAGATGCATACATATACTCGGGCGGCAGAGGTGGAGTATTTTTGGAAATCGATTCGGAGCAGGAGCGAGGTCTTAAGGCGGAGTTCGAAAATTACGACGGCGCCGTAACTGTGGTCGGGTTGTTTAACCGTGATCGCGGCCGGGGCGCAACGGAGTCGATCGGGAGAATTAAAGTGCTTAAAACGATGTTCTGGCGACAAGAGTTTCCTGGCGAGAAGCCCGATCTGCCGGCTAAATAATTTTAATTGAGCAAGCCTCCACCGAGGTCGCGGACGAACCCGGCGGAGGTATAGTTGTCCGATCCACCGCTTCTCCAGAGGCCCAGAGAGCGACTCAGGTCGAGTCAGATGCTGACTATTGACCTCCCCCGCATTAGGTCCGAGCGGCGTCCTTACGCAACCCGCGCATCGAACGCACGACGAAGCGTAAGCCGATTCTGAGGCGCAGGCCCTCGGGCACCCGAAGCGGACGTAGAGCCCAGCGGGTCGAGACAGAAAATAGGGTTTCGGCGCAAACGATACCTACGGCGATACCTCGTGGGAGGCAGCACGATCGGGATCGAAGGCCCGCGAGAGCCTTTGCAGGTCAGCGTTTTACGCGCGGCAAAGGTCGAGAAAGGAGCGGGTGAAAGAAATGGAGCGGGTGATGGGAATCGAACCCACGCTAGCAGCTTGGGAAGCTGCAGTTCTACCATTGAACTACACCCGCTTGCGGGCCAGTTTATAGCGCAGGCCGCGCGGGTGGCAAACACCGGGCGGATGGCGCCGTGGCGCGAGGCTATCGCCCTCCGTCTGCTCTGCACGCAATCTACGTCAACTCTCTGTTGCCCCGCCCCCTGTGTCGGCCGCTCTTATCGGCGACTAACCCTCGCCTGACACCCCGTCACCACGCTCCACCCAAAAAGAAACCGGGCCTTTCGGCCCGGTCTCGATGGTGCATTGATGCGATGACGCATCACGCAGTGGTGCGGTACGCAGCAATCAGAACCCGCGACCCACCTGTGCGAACACGGTGGTGTTGTTGCCGCCGCCCTGACCGACGGTCGCGCTGGCGCCGATGTTGGCGTCGAGGCCGAACAGGTGGGTGCGCACGCCGAACAGCAGGCTGCCGTAGTTCTGGTCGAACTTGCGGCCCATCACGGCGTAGTCGCCGAGGCCCGGCACCGTCTGCAGACGGGCGTAGGCGTGTTCGGGGGCGTCCTCGAACTCGCGGTCGACGGTCAGGCGCGCGTAGGGGCGGAAGCTTTCGCTGTGGGTGTAGTTGATCTGCCAACCCACGCTGCCGATCAGCGAGTCGAACTCTTGCTTCGGGTAGGCCAGCGAGGTCGCGAGCGTCGGATCGCTCTCGGCGAAGCCGTCGACTTCGATCTTCTGCGAGACCAGGCCGAGCACCGGGCCGTGACGCAGGGCGTCCTGGCCGAATTCCCAGCCGCCGTTGAGGGCGATGGTGAGGTTGTCGCCGTCGGCGGAACCGTGGTGGACGCGGGTGACCGGGCCGAGGTTGGCGTTGCGGTCGATGTCGAAGTCGAGCTGGGTGTAGCTGACCTGGCCGTTGACCCAGGCGCGCTCGCCGTACCAGCCGACGAAGCCGCCGAGGGTGGCTTCCTTCTGTTCGAATTCACCGTTGCGCAAGCCGAAGTCGTTCTTCTGCTGGCCGTAACCGGCGAAGGCGCCGAACACCAGGTTGCCGCGGTTCCAGTCGATACCGCCGCTCAGCGCCGGACCGGCGCCGTCGTACAGATCGCCGTGGCCGTAGCGCTGGAAGTCGCCACGCAGGCTGGTCCACCAACGCATGCCGTCGCCTTCCTGCGGGCCGGCCAGGTGGTTGGCGACCTGGTCGGCGCGGGCGCGGCCGCTCATCGCCGCCGAGTTCGGCAGCACGGCGATGAAGCGCGGCGCTTCGAGCACCGACAAGGCGTAGTCGGCGAGGATGCGGTGGGCCTTGCTCGACGGGTGCACGCCGTCGGCGAAGGCGTAGGTTTCCGGCGCGTCGGGGGCAGCATAGTTGAGCGGGCTGCAGGTCAGCGACGAGGCGGTGATCTGCGGATTGCAGCCGGTGCCGGTGACGTTGGTGATGCCGTACGGCGCCGGGTTGGCGGTGATTTCCGCCAGCAGGCTGAAGGTATTGAGCGGAATCACGCGCAGGCCGGCCGCGGCGAGGCCGCCGTACAAGGCGTTGTTGTAGGTGGTCGACAATTGGGTGCCGGCGGCCTGGGCGGCGGCGCCGCCGGCGCGGAACTGCGGGGTCAGGCCGAGGTTCGGCACGGTCGGTACCAGCACGTACTGGGCGCCGGCGTTCTGCAGCGCGGCGACCACGCCGATCTGCGCGGTGACGGCGTTGGTGATGGTCGCCTGCGCCGGGGCGCCGGCGACGACTGCGAACAGGTCGTTGGCGCCGCCCCACACGGTGTACAGCGCGTTCGGGTCGGCGCGGCCGCCGTTGGCGGCGAGGTAGTTGGTGGTCTGCGTGGCCAGCGACGGAATCGGGCCGAGCGGGCTGGCGCTGTTGGTGCCGGTGCGGGCGCCGCCGACGGCGTAGTTGGTGCCGCCCTGGTTGGCGCTGGTGGCATTGGTGCCGTAGTACTCGGCGACGTATTCCGACCAGACCAGGCCCGGGTTGGTGGTGAAGCGGCCGATCAGGGCCGCGTTCGGACCGACCGCCTGGAACAGGGCCGGGCGGAAATGGCCGGAGTCGGTCAGGCTGTCGCCGATGAAAACGGTCTGCGAGTAATCCTGGGCGAAGGCCGGAGCGGCGGCCAGCACAAGGGCGGCGGCCAGCGCGGTACGAACGGGTTTCATCATGAACTTCCCTGCGGTGATGTGACGGGTGGTGGCGATCGAACGATCGGTCGATTGCCGGTAGAGGCTCCGCACGGGTGTGACATACGCCGGCGGATGGCCGAATCGAAGCACGCGCCGGCGGACCAAGGCAAGGCGCAGCGCGGCAAAACGATGCCGCGATTATCCCCGGCCGGCCGCTCCGGCGCCGGGGCCAGAGGTCACAGAGCGGAGGTTCGGCGCGGTTCGGATGGGCCCAACCGCCAGGGCCAAGACTGGTCGCAAGCAGGCGCCCACGCGACAATGGCGGCATGAATATCCTGCTCAATGGCGAACCGCGCGCGCTCGCGGCGCCGACCACCGTGGTCGAACTGCTGCACAACGAAGGCCTGGGCGAACGCCGGGTCGCGGTCGAGATCAACGGCGAGATCGTCCCGCGCGGGCGCCACGCCGAACGCGCGCTCGCCGACGGCGACAAGGTCGAGATCGTGCACGCCCTCGGCGGCGGCTGAGCGCGACCGCCGGGCTGTCCTTGACCGTTTCCACGCCGGCAGCCGCCGGGGGGCGTGCGGTTAGGGGCTGAAGTACACCGGATTGCCCATCAGCGCCAGGCGCCCCTGCGCATCGCGCACGTCGACGCGCAACCAATGGCGGGCGCCATCGCTGCGCCAAGCGAAGTCGAAACGCTGCTCGGGTGCGCCGACGGTCGGCTGCCCGATCAAGGGCACGACGACGCCGTCGACGATGGTTTCGACGCGGCCGCCGGGGACGTTGCGTAGCGTCAGCGTCAACATCGCCTCGTCGCCGGGCCGCAGGCGCAGTTCGCCGCCCATCGCGACCTGCTGGCGGCCATGCCGCGCGCTCAGCTCCAGGGCACGGTCTTGCGATCCGCGTACATCGACGAACACATTGCCGGCGCGCAGGCCGTCGAGGATCGCCGGCATCGACAGCTCGCGCGCATACACGACCGTGGTTGGGCGGCCGATCCGGCTCGCACCGAAGGCCTCTTCGGCCTCGGTCGGCGCATCGTGGTTGTCACTGCCGCCGATGCCGGTGAGGCGATGGCCCGCGTTGAGCTCGCGCTGCCAGAAGGCGATGCCGGAACCCGGGGTGTCGGCATCGCCGCCGTTCACCGCCTCGACCATGCTGACCCGCGACAGGTCCGCCGCCGGCATCGGCGTCCAGCCGCAGCCCATGCAGCGTTCGTCGGAGGGACGGATCGGGTGATTGATCGAGACCGGCGCGCCGCGCTTTTCCAGCGCGCGCAACACCGTGTCCCAATTCGGCACCTCGGCGCTGCCGACGCGGAAGTCGACCGGCGCATAGGTGCCGAACACGTTCGCGTGGCCCTGGAAGGTGGTGATCTCGATGCCGGGCATCAGCAACAAACGATCGAAGTACGGCTGCAGTTCGCGCAGGGCCGACAGGTGCGAGACCGTGTTGTGTTCGGTCACGGCGACGAAATCCAGCGCTTGCCGGCTCGCCGCCTGTGCGGTCAGGAACAACGGGCACGGCACCTTGCTGCCGCCCTGCGAGGCGCAACTGCCGTCGCTGTGGCCGCTGTGCATATGCAGGTCGCCGCGGTACCAGCCCGGCCCGGAACGCAGGGGCTTGGCGGCGATTGCGGCAGGTAAGGCATCGGGTGCATCGGCCGTGCCGAAATGGATGCGCGCGACATAACGGGCGCGTTGGTCGGCACGGATGTTGGGAATGCCGAGCAGGACTTTCCACTCGCCCGCCGGCAGGGCGCCGGCCGGATACGACGGGGTCGCATCGGCGGCACTGACGGTGAACACGCGTTTGTTGCCGCCGCTCCAACCGCGGAAGCCGTCGCGACCGAGGAACTCGCCCGGGCCGATCAGGCCGAGGTCGATGGTGGTCTTGTGCTCGCGCCCGTCATAGTCGAACTCGACGGTGATGCGGGCGACGCCGTCCGGCACCCGGAACAGCAGCTCGCGGTAGCTGCGATTATCGCGGCCTTCGATCGTGCCCTCGATGGTCATATCGACGGCCTCGGCAGCGCTGGCCGCGCTGGCCACGGGCACCGCACTGGCCAAGGCAAGCAACAGCAGCGCAACAAGCGAGCCGAAGCGACGCGCGGACAACACGGCAAACGGATTCATGATCGCTCCGGACTCGTCAATCGTGCTTCTCGGCGGCTTCGACCGGGCGTTGGTTGCAGCGCTCCGGTTGGCGGCGCGGGTTGCAGCGCGCGATTTCGCTGCGCGGGAACACCACGCGGTAGCGGCTGAAGCGCCGGTCGGGCTGTGGGTAATCGGTGGAGATGTAGTGCGCGCCGCTGGCGAAGGCGGCCTCGCGCCGGCGCGGGTCGTTGCGCCGCGCCTCGCGCGTGTCGGCGTCGGCGCGGGTACGCACCAGGTAGCCGGCGGCGACCGCCTTGGCGATGCGCTCGCCCTGCCCGAGCGGGTCGTTGAGGGTCAGATAGGCGGCATCGGAGGTCTGCTCGTCGGTGTTGACGAACATCGCCCGCCCTTCCAGCGAGCGGCGCGCGCCGCGGTATAAGGCGACCTTGCGCGCGTCCTCGTCGAGCGCGAACAGGACCTTGCCGCGCGCCTGCGCGAGCGTCGGCCAGCGTCCGGCCAGCACCGCCTCGCGCAGGCTCGGCGCATCGCCGCGCACCTCGTCGGGAACGATCAGCTCGGCAGCGGCGAAGACCGAGCGGATCTCGCCATCGAGCGCATCGAAGGCGGCGCCGTCGAACGGCAGCGGCGCGACCGCGCCGGGCCCGCCGCGGCCGTCCTTGGCGTTGATCAGGATCAGGATCGGCGCATGCTCGCGGTGGCTTTGCGACCAGGCGCGGATCTGCCGCAGGCATTGCACGAAAGCCATGCACTGGCTACGGAAGTCGATATCGGCCAGATGCATGACCTTGAAGCCCGGCTGCGCCATCTCGGCCGCGACTGCGGGCGACCAAGGGCCGGCCTCGCCATAGCCGCTGCGCAAGGCGCCCGGCGGATGCGCATAACGGCCGCCGCGCGGGTCGTTGTAGACATCGAGTTCGAGCGTGCGCGCGCCCTGCTCCAACTGTGCGGACAAGGGTGGATGCGCATAGTCCAACGAGTCCGCGCCGGCCGCGTCGGCCGCGCGGTGCGCGGCCAGCTCCTGCGGCGGTATCGCCCGCTTGTAGCTGTTGTGGGTGCCGATCGCCTGCAGATCGTTGAGCCGCAGGCGCGCGTCGATCCAAGCCTGGCTGCAGTCCTGGCCGGCCGCGGCGGCGCGATCGGCATCGAGCCTGCAGCCTGTCGCCGCAACCGCCGCGCCGGTCTGCGCACCGGCCGCGCCGGCGACGAGCGCAGCGGCCGCCAGCGCGCCGCAACCCAGCCAAGCCCTGATCACCGCCATCCGCATCGCGCTCAGAACCGGTACATCAGCGCAGCGCGGAAGGCGCGGCCGAGCAGCGGCCGGGCGATGAAGGTGTTGGCGCCCGCGTCGGCGCTCTGCAGCTCGCCGGCGCGCGGGTTACCTTCGGTCAGGCCGCGCGAGTTGGTCAGGTTGTCGCCGTACAGGAACAGGGTCAGCCCTGGGGTGAACTCGTAGCGGGCGCTGGCGCTGAGCACGTTGTACGACGGCAACCGCACTGAATTGGCGGTGTCGACGAAGCGCTCGCCCTGGTACTCGTAGGCAAGCTGCAGGCGCAGGCGGTCGTCGAGCAGGTTGATGCCGGGCACGATGCGGAAGCTGTTTTTCGGCACCCGGATCAGCTGGTTGCCGACGAAGTCGCGCAACACCGGCGCGCCGTTGACGATCTCGGTGTAGCGCAGGCCCTTGTACTGCGGGTCCTGCACGGTCGCGGTCAGCTGCATATCGAACCAGCGCACCGGGAACCACGAGGCCTCCAGCTCCAGGCCGGTGGTCTTGGTGTCGGCATAGCCCTGCTGCACGGTCGAGGTGCCGGCGTTGAGGTCGAACACGGCATTGCTGAAGCCAACGTTCTCGTACTTGGTGTAAAACAAGGTAGCGAACACGTCGAAGGTTTCGTTGCTGAACTTGTAGCCGACCTCGCCGAGTTGCATGGTCTGGATCACCGGCTGCGCTGCCGTGTCCTTGCTCACGCAGTCCTGCGCGACGGCCTGGGTGCAGTTGGAATAGCGGGTGATGAAGCTCGACAGATTGGGCAGACGGAAGGTCGGGGTCCAGCGCGCGAACAGGCCCGAGTATTTGTCGAACTGCCAGTTGGCGCCGACGGTCCAGCCGAGCTTGTCGTAGTCGCGGTCGTAGTTCACGAACCGGCCCGAGCCGGTCAGGATCTGCGAGCTCGCCAGCGTGCCGAGGTTGACCTGCTTGCGGATCTCGGTCCAACCCTTGGCGTTGACCTTCTCCCAGCGCACGCCGGCGTCGATGCGCAGCTTTTCGTTGACCTGCCATTCGTCCGACAGGTACACGGCCTGGGTGGTCGAGCGGCCGCTGGCGTTCTCCCACTCATACCCGTAGCGGTAGAAGCCGTGGTCGGTGAGCGTCGCCAATGAGCGGCCGGCCGCGTCGACCGCGACCAGATCCAACAGTCGCGCGTTGTCGCGTACGTCGAGCAGGGTCGTCGACGAATAGCGGTCGAAGTCCTGGTCGAAGCGCGCGTAGTAGTAGCCGAAGGTCACATCGTGGCTCTGCCCGCCGAAATCGAAACGGCGCATCAGGCGGGTGTCGCTGATCAGTTCGTCGACCGGCATGGTCACCCCGCGCAGGCCGCCGACCGTGACCAGACCGTTGCCGTTCTGGTTGGCGACGTCGAACACCTGCCCCGCGCCGTTGACGTAACGCAGCTGCGCGCCGGTCGCGCCGGGAATCGCCGCGAGCTGCTTTTTCAGGGCCGGGTCGGACAGGAACTTCGAGGCGCTGAGCAACTGCAGCGGGAACACGCCGTTGCGCTGGGTCTCGGTGCGGTCGTAGCGCAGCGACTGGGCGAGCTTGAAGCCGGCGCCGAGTTCGTAATCGAACTTGACCGTGTACTGGTCGCGCTTGACTTCGGTGCCGCGCGCGTTGTCGAAGGCGTAGCGGCTGCGGTCGCCCTGCAGCATCGAGGCATACCGGGTATCCGGCCCGGCCAGGGTGCCGTAGTGATCGTCGAAGCCGGGCACGCCGCGGATCTTGCCGTCGGCATAGGTGCGCATCGGAATGCCCAGGTACAGCGCGACGTTGTCGTCCAGGCGCTTGTAGTCGAAGGCGAAGCGGCCGCGCTCGAACTCCTTGCTCAGGTTGACCCGGTACTGGCCGCCATCGTTGGCCTGGAAGCCGGGATCGCGGATGCCGTCGTCGAAACGATAGAAGCCGCCGAGGCCGAGCTTCCAGCCGGCGCCGAGCGGCGTGCCGAAGAAGAAATCGTAACGGTTCAGGCCGTAATCGCCGGCGGTGTACTTGACCACGCCCTCGGCGCTGTCGCCGACCACGCGCGGAATGAAGTTGATCGCGCCGGCCGGCGCGTTGGAATAGAACACCGACGAGGGGCCGCCGCGCACCACTTCGATGCGTTCGATGGTTTCGTCGAGCCGGAACGCCTGATCGCCGTTGAGGAAGCCCAGGGCCGGGTCGTGCTGCACTGGGATGCCGTCTTCGAGCAGGGTCACCGAACCGAAACCGTCGACCGGGATGCCGCGCGCGCGGATGTTGCCGCTGGCTTCGCCGCCGGTGGCTTCCACCCAGAAGCCCGGCACCGACTTCATCGCCTCGGTGACCGAGGTCGGCGCCTGCATGCGCAAACGGTCCTCGTCGATGGCGGTGATCGAATAGCTAGTCTCGGCCTTGCTGCGCTGGCGCGTGCCGGAACGGCCGGTGACGATGACGGTGTCGAGATCGGTGGCGCTGGCGGCGATGCTCGCGTCGCTGGCCGAAGCCGCAGCGGTGTCCTGGGCTTGTGCGGTGGAGACGGCGACAGCAGCGAAAGCGGTCGATACGAGGGCGCAACGGATCGCCCGGCTCAGCTGGCGGGTGGAAGGCATCATGGATTCGGCGTTCGGAAGGAAGGGAAGGCTGCCGGCCGGTTCCGTCCGAAGGCCCTGCATCGAGCCCGGCAATCCTGCGCATGCTGGGCCGCGACGTTTAAAGATTCGTGACAGCCGTCGATGGAATTGCGTGCGCGGCGGTTGGCGCCAGGATCGGTCAAGCTTGCTTGCGCAGCGGATTCGAACGCCTGCGGCGCACAGCAGGAGCAAATCCCCCCATTTGCAAAAGGCGGAGTTGGAATGTCGGCACGGCCTTGACGGGGCGCCGTCAGTATCGATGCAAGGTTTGAATCGATAGCGTCCGCGCATAAAAAAGCCCCGGCCGAAGCCGGGGCTCTGATGCGCGTTGCAAGTACGGCAGGTGTATCAGGTGCCTGCGTCGATGATGGTGGCCGGCGAGACCGAGCAATGGCCAGGACCGGTGGTACCTTCGTTATAGGCGCCGAGAATACCGGCGAGCCTGATCGCGGTGTCGCGTGCGGGGCCCTTCGGCGCGGTGGTGCTGCGACCGATGAACCATGCAGTGGCTTCGGCAATCGCGGCCTGCACTTCGGACGGTGCGCCTGCGCCGGCTTCGGCGTTGAGGCGTGCGGCCATGTACTGGTGCGCGAGGATGTAGTACGCGTTACCACCCTTCGGCGGCGTCCAGAACACCTTGTACCAGGTCTGACCGGAGGCGAAGAACAACGTGTCTTCTCCGATCGCGGCCCAGGTCGAGTCATACGGCGCGGGGCCGTACTTCGAGTGGGTCTTCCAATAGCCCTGGGTGTAGGTGCATCCGGTGGTGGCGCACAGTTCCGGCACGTTCACGGTGATCACGGCTTCGTCGCTCTTGTTGACGCCGTTGTCGGTCGCCAAGGTCAGGAGGTTCGGAACCATGAATTCGCAAGTGTTACCGGGTCCGGTCTGGCTCGGCAGGATCCACGCCGCGAACAGGTCGAGGCTGTTGACGATGCCCGGATCGGGGTTGATGTCGCCAGTGACGTACTGGGCGAAGCTGCTGCACATCAGCGGGCTGACCAGCCAACCGAAGGTATCGCCGAGGTTGAGGCCCGGGATGCCGTTGAACAGGTCGCTGACCTGCACGCAGGCGTCGGTTTCGACGTTCGGCGAGCCGTACACCAGTGCGGCCTGGTTGGAGGTGTAGCTCTTGAAGCCGCAATCGCTGGCGTTGCCGGCGGCGTCGTAGCACTTCAGCACACGCTGGATGCTCGCTTCGTTATAGCCTTCGAGCTTGCCGCTCAGCGCTGCGTCGTAGGTGCAGTTGAGCGAGGTCGCGCCCTGCGGGTCGCAAGTCGGCGACACCGACTGGGTGCCTCCACCGGCGAAGTGCAGAGTGTCGCTCGGATCGGCCGGGCTGAACTGCGGTGTCGCGTCGGCAGGCCAGGTGACCATGATGCTGCCGCTGACCGCAAAGCCGCTCTCGGACTCAGTGCTGCGGGTCGCCGCGAGACGATAGACCGTCTCGTAGTTGCCGCCGACATTGAGCAGCACGTCGACGTCGTCGCACAGGAAGTTACCGGCATAGATGCCGCTGGCGATCGGATCGGGCAGGCAGCCCTGCATACCGACGACCTTGGCGTCGGCCGGCGAGACCACCACGTGCTTGTCGGGAACCCAGGCATAGTCGCGGTCGTAGCGGGTCTGCGCGGTCTTGCTGATCGCGACAGTCCTGCAGGCGACGGTGACCGTGGCCGAGTCGCTGGCCGTGGCATTGGTGCTGGCGCTGGTGCTCCAGGTACCGGTTGCGGTGTTGTTGTGCTGACCTTCGTCGGCACCGCACACGAACGGCGACGGACGCGGATAGGTCCACACATACGGACCGTTGCCGAGGCTGAAGCTATGGTTCGGGTCGCCCGGCAGCATCGAGTCGTCGATCACGAACGTGTCGCCGTAGCTCTCGGCCGGGTTCGCCGGGATCGAGAACGCAGCGGAAGCCACGAACGTATAGGTACCGCCGTTACGCTCGGTGGTGATGCCGGCGGCGTTAACGCCTCCGCTGGCGTTGAGCAGGAACGGATGGGTGTTGCTGCTTAGGTCGAACGCGTAATCGCAGGTCAGGATGATCTTGTCCGGATTCGCGGCCGGCTTGACGCAGGCCAGGGTGTCGGTGTCGCCGCCCTGCAAGGTCCAACTCAGCTGGAACTGGGTCGCGCTGTTGTTGAACTGCATGGTGTCGACCACGGCGGTGCCCTTCCAGCCGAGGCCGAACGGGTCCTTGACGGTGATGGTGCCGGCGACGCGGTACATGCCGCGAGTGGTCGGCGTCGCAGTGACGGTGTATTCGACCTGGTGGCTGTCGCCATCGAACATCACGATGTTGTCGGGCGTGACGGTCTTGTCGATCTGCCAGTCGGTATAGCGCTTCCAGCTGGCCACGGCGGTCTTTTCGCCGGTGGGCTTGGGCAGGAAGCAGTACACGACATGGCTGATGCCGGCGGGTTCGCCGCTGGAATTGATGGGCGCGAACAGATTGATGTCGCTGAGCGCGGCTGGATCGTACTGGAACACGTTATAGGCGTTGCCGCCCTTGACCACGATGTAGTCCATCGGCACGGTCGAGGTGAAGCCGATGTATTTGTTCTGGTCGGCGGGGGTGTAGTTGAAGGTGATGGTTTGACCCGGTGCGCCAAGGTTGTAGCTTTGGCCGTTGACCGGTGCGCTGCCGGTGCTGCCGCCCAATCCGGACCAGGTCGCTACGCCGGGCAGGTCGTCGCAACTGGTGAAATTTCCCGAATAAGTGGTCGGCTGCACCGAGGCCGCCCAGGCCCCGGTGGGCAAGGCGGCAGCGGTTGCAAGCAAGAGCGCCGTTGCAAGCAACGGACGCCAGCGTCGAGTGGTGGACATGTCAGAACTCCGTGAGCGGGGTGGCAAAGCACCCTGTTCTTCGCGCTCGGTAGCTCGGCCATGCCTGACCTGGACGGCCTGGCATCCGTAGCTTTGCGACACCGGCTCGCGCCGGTTGTGCCTTTTTCGAGTCCCGTACGACGGCGCGGCGCCCGCTTCCCCAGCGGACGCCGCCGGCGATGGCCGATGCGTCGCGAGCTTTCAGCGTCGCCCAGTACCGCTTGGCGGCCAATATACGCTTCAAAATGTGATTGCAATCACATTTCGTTGATCGTGCGACGAACGGTCGCCGTTCGTGATGAGCGGCGCCGGGCCAGACGCCGTCATCGGGTCCGGTTGGCCGGGGACCGCGCCGAACCCCGTTCTACCGCGCGCCATCCCCGCCGCCCGGCCCAGCCGGACCGGCCCCCTGGCGAAAACCGCATGCCGCGTGAAACGCCGGCCCGCCCGGGGTCCAAGCGCAGGGCGTTATCCGACATAATTCACCGATGACGAACAACGCCTTATCCGATCCGCTGGTCATCGCCGGCAAAACCTACCGCTCGCGCCTGTTGACCGGCACCGGCAAGTTCAAGGACCTCGACGAGACCCGCCTGGCGACCGAAGCCGCCGGCGCCGAGATCGTCACCGTCGCCATCCGCCGCACCAACATCGGCCAGAACCCGGGCGAGCCGAACCTGCTCGACGTACTGCCGCCCGACCGCTACACCCTGCTGCCCAATACCGCCGGCTGCTACACCGCCGCCGACGCCGTGCGCACCTGCCGCCTCGCCCGCGAGCTGCTCGACGGGCACAAACTGGTGAAACTCGAGGTGCTCGGCGACCAGCGCACCCTGTTCCCCGACGTCGTCCAGACCCTGGCCGCGGCCGAAATCCTGGTCAAGGACGGCTTCGACGTCATGGTCTATACCTCCGACGACCCGATCCTGGCCAAGCGCCTGGAAGAAATCGGCTGCGTGGCGGTGATGCCGCTGGCGGCGCCGATCGGCTCCGGCCTGGGCGTGCAGAACAAGTACAACCTGCTCGAGATCATCGAAAACGCCAAGGTGCCGATCCTGGTCGACGCCGGCGTCGGCACCGCCTCCGACGCGGCCATTGCGATGGAGCTGGGTTGCGACGGCGTGCTGATGAACACCGCCATCGCCGGCGCCCGCGACCCGATCCTGATGGCGCATGCGATGAAGCTGGCGATCGAGGCCGGCCGCGCCGCGTTCAAGGCCGGCCGCATCCCGCGCAAGCGTTACGCCAGCGCCTCGAGCCCGGTGGACGGGTTGATCGGCTGATGACGGACCCGTTCTCCAGCGACGGCGCCAAGACCCCGCCCAAGCCGTTCACCGTGGAAGAAGGCCGGCGCCAGGTGCGTAGCTTCGTCCTGCGCCAGGGCCGCTTCACCCCGGCCCAGCAACGCGCCTTCGACGAGCTGTGGCCGCGCTTCGGCATCGACTACCAGGGCTCGCCGCGTAATTACGACGAGATCTTCGGGCGCAGCGCCAAGCGCGTGCTCGAAATCGGCTTCGGCAACGGCGAGGCCCTGCGCTTCGCCGCCCAGCACGACCGCGAGCGCGACCTGATCGGCATCGAGGTCCACGCCCCCGGCGTCGGCCGCCTGTTGAACGCCCTGGCCGAAGACGGCAGCGACCACGTCCGCCTGTATCACCACGACGCGGTCGAAGTGTTGAACCACGAAGTCGCCGACGGTTCGCTCGACGAGGTCCGCATCTATTTCCCGGACCCGTGGCACAAGAAGCGCCACAACAAGCGCCGCCTGGTACAGCCCGCGTTCGCCGATCTGCTGGTACGCAAACTTTCGCCCGAGGGCCGCTTGCACCTCGCCACCGATTGGCAGGACTATGCCGAACAGATGTGGGACGTGCTCGATGCGACCGCAGGCCTGGTCAACCGCGCCGGCCCGCGCGGCAGTGTGGCCCGGCCAGCGTGGCGTCCGCAGACGCACTTCGAGACCCGCGGCCAGAAACTCGGCCACGGCGTCTGGGATCTGCTGTACGACAAGCGCCGGGATTAGGCAATCGGGAACAGGGAATCGGATGCGCCCCACCGAACATTCGCGAGGCCTTGCTGAGACCGAATCCGGTGGCGATGCATTGCCTTGCTCCCGCTCTTCCGATTCCCGACTCCCCATTCCCGGTTCCCGGCCCTGATGGACACCGCCCTCGCGCTCACCACCGACATGAAGCTCGTCCTCGGGCTGGTGGTCTTCACGATGGCGATGTTCCTGTTCGAGCGCATCCGCGCCGACGTCGTCGCCCTGGTCGTGCTGGTGCTGCTGGGCCTGTCCGGCCTGGTCGAACCCGACGAGCTGTTCAACGGTTTCTCGGGCAACGCGGTCATCAGCATCATCGCCACGATGATCCTGGGCGCCGGCCTCGACCGCACCGGCGCCCTCAACCGCCTCGCCGCCTGGCTGCTGCGGCGCGCGCACGGCGTCGAGCAACGACTGCTGCTGCTGACCACGGCGGTGGCCGGCCTCAACTCCTCCTTCATGCAGAACCCATCGGTGATGGCGCTGTACATGCCGGTCGCCTCGCGCCTGTCCTCGCGCACCGGCCTGTCGCTGCCACGCCTGTTGCTGCCGATCGCCGCGGCCATCGTCATGGGCGGCGCCCTGACCATGGTCGGCAACTCGCCGCTGATCCTGCTCAACGACTTGCTGCTCAACGCCAACAGCAACCTGCCCTCGGGCGCGGCGACCATCGAGCCTCTGAAGATGTTCGCGCCGCTGCCGATCGGCATCGCCCTGCTGGTCGCCTCGCTGGCGTATTTCCATTTCTTCGGCGACAAGCTGCTGCGCGACGACAGCGACAAGGGCGCCACGCCGGCCCGCACCCAGAGCTATTTCGCCAAGGCCTACGGCATCGAGGGCGACGTCTACGAAATGACCGTCACCGCCGACAGCCCGCTGGTCGGCATGTCGCTCGGCGAGGCCGAAGCCTTGCGCGGCGCGCCCCTGCTGCTCGCGCTCAAGAGCGACGGCGAAGCCCGCCTGGCGCCGCCGGCCGACACCCGCATCTGGGTCGGCAGCGTGCTCGGCGCGATGGGGCCGAAGCAGCAGGTCGCCGACTTCGCCCAGAACCAGTTCCTGCGTTTGTCCTCGCGCCTGCGCAACTTCGCCGACCTGTTCAACCCCAGCCGCGCCGGCATTTCCGAAGCGGTGGTGCCGGCGACGTCCGGGTACATCGGCAAGACCGCCGGCGATCTGCACCTGCGCAAGCAAGCCGGCCTGAGCCTGCTGGCGATCAACCGCGACAAGAGCGTGCTGCGCGACAACGTGCGCACCGTGCCGATGCGCGCCGGCGACATGCTGGTGTTCCACAGCATCTGGACCGACCTGGCGACCGCGGCGGCGAGCAAGGACCTGGTCGTCGTCACCGACTACCCGAAGGGCGAGCAGCGTCCGCACAAGCTCAAGCTCGCGTTGACCATCTTCGCCGTGGCGATGCTGCTGGCCTTGTCCTCGCGCCTGCCGGTGTCGATCGCGCTGATGACCGGCGTGGCCGGCATGCTGATCGCCGGGGTGATCAACATCGACGAAGCCTACGCGGCGATCAACTGGAAGACCGTATTCCTGATGGCCTGCCTGATTCCATTGGGCTGGGCGATGGATTCCAGCGGCGCGGCGGCGTGGATCGCCGGCCACACCATCGAACGCCTGCCGGCCGGCACGCCGGTGTGGTTGCTTGAGATCTTCATCGGCTTGCTGACGACGATGTTCTCGTTGGTCATCAGCCATGTCGGCGCGACCATCGTGGTGGTGCCGCTCGCGGTCAACCTGGCGCTCGCCGCCGGTGGCAACCCGACCGCCTTCGCCCTGATCGTGGCGCTGTCGGCCTCGAACAATTTCATGACCGCCTCGAACCCGGTGATCTCGATGATCACCGGCCCGGCCGGCTACACCGGCAAGGAGCTGTGGCGCATCGGCGGCCCGCTGTCGCTGATCTACACCGTGGTGACGGTGCTGATGGTGAACCTGCTGTTCTGGGGAAAGTAACCTCGCAGACACCGCGGCTTCGGTGCCGTGGCCGAAAGAGCAAATCCCCCCTAGCCCCCCTCAACAAAGGGGGGAATGCATCTGGTGGGATTGCATAAGCTCGGAGCCTCGCTCCGTCTTCGCTCAATTGCCATGGGTCGCGGCCTATCGCCAGCACTTCCAACCAGCCTCAATACCCTCGCCTGCCTTATCCCCCTTTTGTTGAGAGGGCCAGGGGGGATTTGCTGTTAGCTGTTAGCTGTTAGCTGTTAGCTGTTAGCTCTCAGTCTCAGCCCAACCACACCGCCCCGTCGCGCACCGTCACCGCGACCGCGCGCAGCGCTTCGCCGCGGCAAGGGCCGGCGACGCATTGGCCGCCTAGCAACTCGAAACTCGCGCCATGCGCGGCACAGACCAGCAAGCCGTCCTTGCTCTTGAGGAACTGGCCCGGCGCCCAGTCGAGTCGACGGCCGGCATGCGGGCAAATATTCAACCAGGCGCGTACGGCCTCGCCGTCGCGGTACAGCAGCAGCGATTCGGCGTCGCCGTCCAGGGTCGCTTCGACCTCGACGAAGGCGCCGTCGGCCAGGCGCGCAAGCTCGATCAGGGGCAACGCTGCGTTGCCGTCTGCGCCGGGATGATTTAACGAACTTCTCACACCCTCGTCCATGCCTGGAACGATACTCCTGTGTCCGGCGTTTGCCGCATTGTCTCACGACACCCTAAATGTTTGCCCAGACCTTCCGATTCTCCGATCACCGACCGCAATGGAATGCGTTCCAGTCGCGCGTGCGCAGCGCTTTCGAGCCGCGCAAGCCGCGTCACCGTATCCTGCGTTTCGTGCTCGGCGTGATCGGGCTCGGGCTGTTGGCGCTGCTGGTGATGTTCAGCGTGTTCGTCGGCGCGGCGATGATCGCCGTCGGCCTCGCCTACAAACTGTGGAAGCGCCGCGGCAAGCCGATGGCGCATCGCGATGCCCACGGCCACGACATCGTCGAAGGCGAGTTCCGCGTCGTCGATGCGGCCCGCATCGACCATCGCTCCCCTACTTCTTCCACCCATTGAACGCATGAGCGACGCGATCGCGGCACCGCCGCATACCCGTATTCCGGTCCGCGGCGCCGACGTCGCCGACGGCACCACCTTCCCGGTCCGCCGCGTCTACTGCGTCGGGCGCAACTTCGCCGAACACGCACGCGAAATGGGCGCGGCCGTACCGACCTCGGCCGCCGATCGCGGCCGCCCGGTGTTCTTCCTCAAGCCGCACGACGCAATCGAGCTCGGCGAAGCCGTGCCCTACCCGCCCAGCACCGACGACCTGCACCATGAGGTCGAACTGGTGGTCGCGATCGGTCGCGATGCGCCGGCCGGCGAACTCGCCGTCGCCGACGCCCAGGCGTTGGTCTACGGCTATGCGGTCGGGCTCGACCTGACCCGCCGCGACCTGCAGTCGCAGGCCAAGGCCAAGGGGCTGCCCTGGGACACCGGCAAGTCCTTCGACCACGCCGCGCCGATCAGCGCGATCGTGCCGGTCGCCGACGTCGGCGAACTCGGCGCGCGCGCCCTGAGCCTGGAAGTGAACGGCGAAGTGCGCCAACGCGGCACGCTCGCCGACCTGGTCTGGAACGTGCCCGAGATCCTGCACGAACTGTCGCGACTGTACGCGCTGCGCGCCGGCGACCTGGTCTACATGGGCACGCCCTCCGGGGTCGGCCCGTTGCTACCCGGCGACCGCTATCACGCCGTGCTCGAAGGCGTGGCCGAACTGCACGGACACATCATTCCGGCGCCGGTATAGTCGCCTCGGCGCTACGGCGCCGCATTCATGTCGTCAACCAGGGAGAGCATGCGGATGGGCATGATCAGCGAGTTCAAAGAGTTCATAGCGCGCGGCAACGTGGTCGATCTGGCCGTCGGTGTGGTGATCGGCGCGGCCTTCGGCAAGATCGTCACTGCCCTGGTCGACGGCATCGTCATGCCCTTCATCGGTTACCTCAGCGGCGGGGTCAGCCTCGGCGATGCCAAGTACGTGCTGACCGCGGCGCAGATGGATGCCGCCGGCAAGGAAGTCGCGGCCGAAGTCGCGATCAAATACGGCGCCTTCGTGCAGACCGCGATCGACTTCGTCCTGATCGCGTTCGTGATCTTCCTGTTCCTCAAGGCCTACAACAAGGTCCGCAAGCCCGCCGACGCGGCGCCGGCGGCGACGCCCGAGGACATCGTGCTGCTGCGCGAGATCCGCGATTCGCTGAAGAAGTGAGAATGCTTCGCCCGTTGCGGCAAAGTGCCTCAAACGTGGCGATAGGCAGCGACAAAAAACCCTCAAGTCCGGCGTGACTTGCGACAGGTAGAGACGGGGCCGCGGGTTGCTAAGCTCGCGGCTTCGTCTTTTCCGGCCGTCTGATTCCAGGCGGCCTCCGGTACTTTCCAGATGAGGGAGTTGGGGATGCGCGCACCGTTGTGGGCAGCGATCGCTGCTGTGTTGTTCGTCGGCTCCGCCGTGGCCGCCCCGCGCGAAACGCGCATTCCCGAGGCCGCCATCGCCGCCGCCGGCGAATTGCGCGAAAGCGCGCTCGCCAGCGACCTGGGCTATCGCATCACCGAATCGCTGACCACCGAGGTCGGCCCGCGTCTGGCCGGCAGCGAAGCCGATGCGCGCGCGGTGAAGTGGGCCGAAGCGAAATTCCGCGAGCTCGGCTTCGACAAGGTCTGGCTGGAGCCGGTGACGTTTCCCAAGTGGGAGCGCCGCAGCGAGCAGGCCGAAGTGCTCGGCGAACATCGCCAGCCGCTGAACCTGACCGCGCTGGGCGGCAGCCCCGCCGGCAAGGTCGAAGGCGAGATCGTGCGCTTCGCCGACCTCGCCGCGCTGGAAGCCGCGCCGGCCGGTTCGCTGAAGGGCAAGATCGCCTTCATCGATTACCGCATGGAGCGTGCGAAAGACGGCGCCGGCTACGGCCCGGGCGGTCGCGTGCGCAGCCGTGGCCCGTCGGCGGCGATCCGCGCCGGCGCCAGCGCCTATCTGATGCGTTCGGCCGGCACCGACTCGCACCGCAACCCGCACACCGGCATTACCCGATTCGACGATGGCCTGACCCCGATTCCGTCGGCCGCGCTGGCCGCGCCGGACGCCGACCAGCTCGCGCGCCTGACCGCACGCGGCCTGGTGCGCGTGCGCGTCGCCCTGGATTGCGGCTGGGACGGCGAAGCGACCTCGCACAACGTCATCGGCGAGATCCGCGGCAAGAGCAAGCCCGAGGAAGTCGTGGTGATCGGCGGTCATCTGGATTCGTGGGACCTCGGCACCGGCGCGATCGACGACGGCGCCGGCGTCGGCCTGACCATGGCCGCGGGCAAGCTGATCGGCCAGAGCAAGCTGCGCCCGGCGCGCAGCATCCGGGTGATCGCCTTCGCCAACGAAGAACAGGGTCTGTACGGCGGCAAGGCCTATGCGCTCAAGCACGACGCGCAGGTCAAGCAGCACCAGATCGGCGCCGAGAGCGATTTCGGCGCGGGCCGCATCTACGCTTATTCGAGTTCGGCGCCTGCGCATGCGCAGGCCGCCGACAAGCAGATCGCAGAGGCCCTGGCGCCGCTCGGCATCGAGCACACGCCGGGCAAGGGCGGCCCCGGCCCGGACATCTCGCCGTTCGCCGCGCGCGGCCTGGCCTGGGCGCGTCTGGCCCAGGACGGCAGCGATTACTTCGACTACCACCACACGCCCGACGACACCCTGGACAAGATCGACCCGAAGGCGCTGGCGCAGAACGTCGCGGCGTATGCGGTGTTCGCCTACCTGGCGGCGTCGGCCGACGGCGATTTCGGCAGCGAAGCCAAGCAGGTTACGCCGCCGGAGGAGTGAGGGCGGCACGGCAGTCGTCGTGCCCATAGCGTAACGACGGCCTTGAAGTCCCCTCTCCCGCACGCGGGAGAGGGGCTTTAGCGCGATGGGTCAAGCGTTACGCGCAGTCCACGCCGCCAACAGCACCGCGGTCGCCGCGGCGACGTTGAGGCTCTCGACCTTGCCGCTGCCGGGAATCGACAGACGCAGGTCGCAGGCGGCGACCAGGTCGCGATCCATGCCTTCGCTTTCCGCACCCAGCACGTAGACCAGACGCTGCGGCAACGCAGTCGCGAAGGCGTTGTCGCCTCCGGACACCACCGTCGCCGCCAGGGCGAAGCCGGCGCCGCGCAATTGGGTCAGCGCGTTGTCGCTGCGGCCCATGCGCACCATCGGCACCGCTTCGGCGCCACCCTCGGCGACGCGCGCGGCGGCGCCCGACAGGGCCAGGTTGGAATCCTTCGGCATCAGCACCGCAGCGACGCCGAAATGCGCGGCCGAACGCAGGATCGCGCCGAGGTTGTGCGGATTGCCGACGCCGTCGAGCCAGATCGCCAGCTGCGGGCCTTCCGGCAATTCGCGCAGCCATTCCGACAACGAGGCCGGCTCCTCGCGCAACACGTCGGCAACCACACCTTCGTGATGCCCGCTCGCCGCGAGTTTGTCGAGATCGGCTTCCTCGACCACGCGATAGCCGACGCGGTTGGCCACGCACCACGCCAGCAAGGGTTGCAGGGCGGGAATGCGGTTGCCGCTCAGATACAGCTTGCGGATCGCCTGCGGCCGGCGCGCGAACACGGCGCGGATCGCATTGAGGCCGTACAGGCGCAGCTCGACGTCGCGGCGCGCGCGTTGCGGATGCGGCGCCTCGAACATTTCCTCGCCGAGAGGCTGGCGCAGATCGGCCTCGTCGCGTTGGCGATAGGGCCGCTCGTCGCGCTCGTGCCGTTCCGGCCGCGCTCGCTCGCGCGGCATGCGCGCGTCGACCGGATGCTGGTTGCGCTGCTCGCGCCGTTCCGAGCGCGAATGCGGATGCGCGTGCGCATGCCCGCTGCGATCGTGTCCGCCGCGATAGGGCGACGGCGGCGGTTCGAGCGGCCCTGCGCCGCCCTGCGCGTCGGGCTCGCGCCGCGGGCGTTGTTCGTCGTCGCGGCGCGGACCGGTGCGCCAGGGGCTCTGTCCCGGAGCGATAGGGGGGCGCGGACCGCGCGGTGGATCACGTCGCATCGTCGAGACTCCTTCTTACCTTGGCGAACACCCGCAGGTCGTGCAGTTGCCCGCGCTTGAACACGGCGCAGCGTTGCGCACCTTCTTCTTCGAAACCGTTCTTCAGCAGCACCCGCGCCGAGGCCGGGTTGTGGTCGAGCACCGTCGCGCACAAGCGGTACAGGGACAGCTCGCGCATGACCCAGGGCGCGAACACGGCGACCGCGCGCGTCATCAGGCCGGCGTTCCACAGCGCGCGCCCGAGCCAATAACCCAGCTCGGCGCTGTGGCCTCGCTCGGCGTGGCCGGCGCGCACGCCGATACCGCCGCAGGCGCGGCCGTCGACTTCGATCGCCATGACCGGGTCGTTGAGATTGACGACCTGGCCGGACAGGAAGCGTTCGCCGTCTTCGCGGGTATAGGGATAGGGAAAACGATCGCTGGTGGAACGCGAGACGTGTTCGTCGTTGGCATGTTCGACCAGGCTGTCGAGGTCGTCGGGCCGCCAGGGGCGCAGGACGAAGCCTTCGCCAAGCAGGCGGATATCGCCCGGGTCGATTAAGGGAGCGGCGTTCATGGCGATAGCGTACTGCATCACCCTTGGCGGGCGGAAACCGGGGCCGCTGCTCAGGGCAGGAGCGGCGCAAGCCGCGACCGCGAAACTCCGGCCACGGCGCAGGTCGCGGCTCGTGACCGAAGGAAATCCAGGAGGACGCCGCTCCTACCCCTGAAGCGACGTCCGGCCCGGAGGCCGGCGCGTTCACGCGATCAAGCGTGGCCGCCGGCCTGCGGGGTGTCCTTTTCCAGCTTCTCCAGCTCGTGCGCGACCGCCTCGGGCGACTTGGTGTAGCGGGCCAGCAGGACATAGAACGCCGGCACGATGAACAGCGACAACAGGGTCGAGAACGACACGCCGAAGATCACCACGATGCCGATCGTCGCCCGGCTCGCCGAGCCCGGGCCGCCGGCCAGGACCAGGGGCACGGCGCCGACCACGGTCGCGATCGAAGTCATCAGGATCGGACGCAGGCGCACCGCCGAAGACTCGACGATGGCCTCGTGGATGCTGCGGCCCTCGTCGCGCAGTTGGTTGGCGAACTCGACGATCAGGATGCCGTTCTTCGCCGCCAGGCCGACCAGCATGACGATGCCGATCTGACTGAACAGGTTGAGGGTGCCGCCGGTCATCCACAGGCCGAGCAAGGCGCCGAGCACGCCCAGCGGCACGGTCAGCATGATCACGAACGGGTGGATGAAGCTCTCGAACTGCGCGGCGAGCACCAGGTACACGACCAGCAGCGCCAGGGTGAAGGTCATCAGCACCGCGCCGCCGGCCTTCTGGTACTCGCGCGACTCGCCCTTCCAGTCGATCTGCGCCTGTTCCGGCAATTCTTCCTCGACCACCTGGTTGAGCCAGGTGATCGCCTCGCCCATGGTGTAGCCCGGCGCGAGGCCGGCGCTGACGGTGATCGCGCGCAGGCGGTTGAAGCGGTTGAGGCTGCCGGGTTCGGCCAGTTCCTTGAGCGTGACCAGGTTCGACAGCGGCACCAGGCCGCCATCGCGGCCGCGCACCTGGATCGCTGCCAGATCGGCCGGCGAGGCGCGCACTTCGCGGCCGGCCTGTACGATCACGTCGTACTCCTCGCCGTTCTGCACGAAGGTGGTGGCGCGCCGCGAGCCCATCATGGTTTCCAGCGAATGGCCGATGTCGGTGACGCTGACGCCGAGGTCGGCGGCGCGCTGGCGGTCGATCTCCACGCGCATCTGCGGCCGGGTTTCCTTGTAGTCCGAGTCGACCGAGAACAGGCCCTTGTTCTGTTCGATGCGCGCCAACAGACGGTCGCGCCACTTCGCCAGCTCGACGTATTCGGGGCCGCCGAGCACGATCTGGATCGGCTGCCCGCGGGTACGCACCAGGCCGCCGCCGACCTGCGGCAGCGCGCGCACGCCGGTCAGCTGACCGAGCTCGCTGCGCAAGCCGTCGGCGACGTCGGCGGTGCTGACATCGCGCTTGTCCCAGTCCTGCAGGAACACCGCGATGCGGCCGGTGTGCATTTCCTCGCTGGCGCCGAAACCGCCGGGCACGCGCGGGTTGTAGCGCTGGATGGTCTGGTCCGGCCCGGTATGCGAGGCGATGATCTTCTCGACCTGCTGCACCTGCTTGACCGTGTAGTCGTAGCCGGCGCCTTCCGGGCCGATGATCGAGACCTGGAACGAGCCTCGGTCTTCCTGCGGCGCGAGTTCCGAGGGCACCAGCTTGAACAGGCCGAAGCTCAAGGCCAGCGCGATCACCATCAGCACGCCGAACAGCCACGGCCGCTCGACGGTGTGGTCGAGCAGGCCTTTATAGCGCCGGCTCACGCTTTCCAGGCGCGCATTGATCCAGCGATTGACCGGGTTGGATTTCTCTTCGCTGTGCGGGCGCACGAACTTCGACGACATCATCGGCGTCAGGGTCAGCGCGACGAAGGCCGACAAGGCCACCGCGCCGGCCAGCGCCACCGACAACTCGCGGAACAGACGCCCGGTGTTGCCTTCCATGAAGCCGATCGGCAGGAACACCGCCACCAGCACCGCGGTAGTGGCGATGACCGCGAACGCGACCTGCTTGGTGCCGCGCGCGGCGGCGACCAACTTCGGTTCGCCCAGGTCGGCGCGGCGCTGGATGTTCTCGAGCACGACGATCGCATCGTCGACCACCAGGCCGATGCACAGCACCAGCGCCAGCAGGGTCAGCAGGTTGATCGAGAAATCGAAGGCGTACAGCGGGATGAAAGCAGCGATCAGGCACACCGGCACGGTCACCGCCGGGATCAGCGCGGCGCGGAAACTGCCGAGGAACAACCAGATCACGATCAACACCAGGATCACCGCTTCGGCCAGCGTGTGATACACGCGCTCGACCGCCGACTCGATGAAGATGGTGGTGTCGAAGGCGACGAAGATGTTGGTGCCGTCCGGCAGGCCCGGGCGGATCTTGTCGGCCTCGGCGCGGATCGCGCGGGCCACGTCGAGGCTGTTCGCGGTCGAGGTCTTGACGATGCCCAGACCGATGTTCGGCTCGCCGTTGCTGC
Organism: Lysobacter antibioticus; assembly: GCF_001442535.1. NCBI lineage: Bacteria > Pseudomonadati > Pseudomonadota > Gammaproteobacteria > Lysobacterales > Lysobacteraceae > Lysobacter > Lysobacter antibioticus. The sequence goes on from NZ_CP013141.1 coordinate 2,103,654, forward strand.
GGTAATAGGCGCGGCGTTCGGCCGAATCGAGCTGGATCTTGGCGACGTCGCCGAGCCGCACGACATAGCCGTCGGCGCCCTTCTTCAGCGGAATCTGGGCGAAATCCTCGGGCTTTTGATAGCTGCGCGCGACCCGCAAGGTGAAGTCGCGCGATTGCGACTCGATGCGCCCGGCCGGCAGTTCGACGTTCTCGGCGCCGAGCGCGGCCTCGACCTCGTTGACGGTGATGTCTCGTGCGGCCAACGCATCCTGGTCGAGCCAAATGCGCATGGCGTAACGCTGCTGGCCGCCGATGCGGACCTGGGCGACACCGTCGACCGAGGACAGCCGGTCGACCACATATCGCTCCGCGTAGTCGGACAGCTGCAGCGTGTCCATCTGCTTGGAGCTCATGTTCAGCCACATGATCGGGTCGGCGTCGCTCTCGACCTTTTCGATCTGCGGCGGGTCGGCCTCTTCCGGCATGCGGTTGGAGACGCGGCTGACCGCGTCGCGCACGTCGTTGGCCGCGGCCTCGATCTCGCGCTGCAAGGTGAACTCGATGCTGATCGAGGCGCGTCCGTTGACGCTGCGCGATTCGATGCTCTCGATGCCTTCGATGCCGGCCAAGGCGTCTTCCAGCACCTGGGTGATGCGGGTTTCGACCACCGCCGCCGAGGCGCCGGGATAGGTCACGTCGACCGAGACCACCGGCGGGTCGATCGCCGGCAATTCGCGCAAGGTCAGGCGCGAGAATGCCATCACGCCCAGGGTGATCAGCAGCAGGCTCATCACGGTGGCGAACACCGGACGGCGGATCGACAGGTCGGAAATATTCATCGCGCGTCGCCGCCGTCGCGGCGCTTGAGCGCACTGCGCTTCGGCGCTATGTAGATCGGCACGACCTTGGGCCGGTCGCCCGGGGCCTGCTCGGGGTCATAGGCGAGGTCTTCAGGCGGAGCCTCCGGCACGCCGCGCAGGCGGAAATCCAGGGCGCGCTTGACCGCGGCGCGCAGGTCGCCGGCATCGGGCTTGCGCGGCAGCGAGGACAGCAGGGACCGCATCCAGTCAGCCATTCGCACGGCCCTTGGCTGCGGCCGGCTCGCCCTGGCGCTTCTGCGCGGGCGGGTTCGCACCGGCGGCCTGGACCTTGTTGCCGACGCGCAGCTTGCCAGTGCCGTCGATGACGATGACATCGCCGACCTTCAGGCCTTTGACGATCTCGGCCAGCCCTTCGCGACGGGTGCCGACTTCGACGTCGGCGCGCTCGACGGTGTTGTCGGGCTTGACCCGGAACACGTAGGAGTCGGTGCCCACCTGCACCACCGCGATCTCCGGCACCAGCAGGGCCTGGCGCTCGGGTTGCAGCAGGGTCACCTGGATCAACATGCCCGGCCGCAGACGATGGTCGGGATTGGGGAAATCGGCGCGCACCGTGATCGCGCGCGTGGCCGGGTCGACCCGCGCGTCGATCGTGCTGACCTCGCCCTGGAACGGCTGGCCCGGATACGCGGCGCTGGTGCCGTCGACGGTCTGGCCCTTGGCGACGCGCGCCAACAGCGTTTCCGGCACCGGAAAATCGACATAGACCCGGCCGGTGTCGTCGAGGGTCGCGATCGGCGTGCCCGGGGTGACCAGCGATCCGGGGCTGACCTGGCGAATGCCGAGCACGCCGGAGAACGGCGCGCGGATCACCCGGTCGCCGATGTCGGCCTTCATCTGCTCGACCCGTGCGCGGGTGGCGTCGCGGGTGGCGCGCTGGGTGTCGAGCGCCGAACGCGCGATCAACTGCTGCGCGGCGAGTTCGCTCTGCCGCTTGTACAAGGCATCGGCTTCCTTGGCGGTGGCCTCGGCCTGGGCCAGGGCGGCCTGCTGGGCCTTGCCGCTGAGGGTGATCAGCGACGCGCCGGCGGCGACCTGATCGCCGCTGTCGAAATGCACGCCCTGGACGATCTCGCTGACCTTGGCGGTGACCGTGATCGACTCGCGCGCCTTGACGTTGCCGAGCGCCTGCACGGTGTCGTTCCAGGGCCGCAGACGGACCGGCTCGGTGGTGACCGGAATCGGGCGATCGCCGCCCTGGCCCCCCTGGGGCGCCCCGCCCTTGCTGCCGCAGGCGGTCAGGGCGAGGGCGAAGGCAAGGGTGCAGCAGGTGCGAAGGCCGGAACGTGGTCGCATGCGGATCTCTGAACGGGTACCCGTGAGGGCGGCGGCGCGGGTCTGGCGGGCGCTGGTGCGGCCCGGCCAGGCGATCCGCGCGGAGGGGAGAACCGACGCGGCGATGAAGCCGCGCGATTCTAGCGGTGCAGCATTAACGCTCGCGTGGGCCATTGGTTGACCACCGTATAGGCAAAGTCGTCCCGGCGATGTGTTCGGGCCGGCGGCCAGCGAGCGCGGGCCTGTGTTCGGCCGGCCTTCGTATGCCGGAGCCCCGGCCCGCCCGATGTTTCATCGTCGTAATCAACGTGGTGGCGCGGGCGGCACGGACGGAGTTCATACTCCGCGAATCCCCCAGTTGGAGCCCGGTCATGATCCACGACAGCATCCTCGACACCATCGGCCGCACCCCGGTGATCCGCCTGCACCGCATCGCCCCGGCCCACGTCAGCCTGTACGCCAAGGTCGAAGCCTTCAACCCCGGCGGCTCGGTCAAGGACCGTCTGGCCCTGGCGATCATCCTCGACGCCGAAGCCAAGGGGCTGATCAAACCCGGCGACACCGTAGTCGAGGCGACCTCGGGCAACACCGGCGTGGCGCTGGCGATGGTCTGCGCCGCGCTCGGTTACAAGTTCGTCGCCACCATGAGCGAGACCTTCTCGATGGAGCGCCGCAAGCTCATGCGCGCCTATGGGGCGAAGGTAATCCTGACCCCAGCCGCCGAACGCGGCAGCGGCATGGTCCGGCGCGCCGAGGAACTGGCGAAGAAGCACGGCTGGTTCCTCGCCCGCCAGTTCGAGAACCCGGCCAACCCGGCCTATCACCGCAACACCACCGCGGCCGAGATCCTGCAGGACTTCGCCGGACGCCGGCTCGACCATTTCGTCACCGGCTGGGGCACCGGCGGCACCCTGACCGGTGTCGGCGAGGTGCTGCGGGTAGCGCGCCCGGAAGTGCGCATCACCGCCTGCGAACCGGCCGGCGCGGCCCTGCTCAGCGGCAATGCCTGGCAGCCGCACAAGATCCAGGGCTGGACCCCGGACTTCGTCCCAGCGGTGCTCAATCGCGACGCTGCCCACGACGTGCTGACGGTCGACGAGGTGCTCGCGCGCGACACCGCGCGCCGCCTGGCGTTGGAAGAAGGCATCTTCGTCGGCATCTCGGCCGGCGCCACCGCGGCCGCGGCGCTCGAAGTCGCGCGCACGGCCGAACACGGCGCGGTGATCCTGGCGATGCTGCCCGACACCGGCGAGCGCTACCTGAGCACCTTCCTGTTCGAAGGCATCAACGAAGGCAGCGACGACGACTGGCTGGCCTCGTTGGGCTGAGCGCCCGGCAGGTCGCGGGCGTTCGCTCGGTCAGTTGCGGAACACGAGATACCAGAGCGTCACCGCCGCCACGGCGATCAGCAACGCCCACCACAGCATCCCGGCGTTGCTTTCGTCGCGCCGGACCGTGCCGTCGGCGCGGCCGCTCAGGCCGCGCTTGCTGCGCTGGCGCTCGTGGTCGAGCACGCGCCTGATCGCCTCCGCATTGGCGAGCCCGTGGGTCTTTTCCAGCAGTTCGAGCGCACCGACCCGGTCGCCGCGCAGCAGCGCCATCGCCACGTCGGCGGGCAGATCGGCGCGGCCCGCGCCCACGCCGGTGGTGGACGCATCCGTGTGTTGCCCGAGCAGATGCGCGTCGACGCGGGCGAGCGCCTCGTGCAGATCGAGCTTGTAGAGCGCGCGCACGATCTTGACCGCCTCGATCTTGTTGCCGCTGCGCAGCGCCAGCTCGGCCTGCGCCGGGAAACCGTGCGGCGTCGCCTCCGCTTCGGCGGGCATCGGCGGCGCATGCGTCGCGTGCGCACGCTGGCCTTCGTATCGCTCGACCATGTCCTTCGCCTCGCGCAGGCCCAGGCCTGGGTTGGCATCGAGCACGAGCTTGATCGCCTTGATCTTGTTGCCGCTGCGCAGCGCCTGTTCGGCCTGCATTGGAAAACCGTCCGGCGTCGCCTCCGCTTCGGCGGGCATCGGCGGCGCATGCATCGCGTCCGCAGGCTGGCGTTCGTATCGCTCGACCGCGTCCTTCGCCTCGCGCAGGCCCAGCCCCGGATTCGCATCGAGCACGAGCTTGATCGCCTCGATCTTGCGGCCGGATTTCAGCAGCGTCGCCGCTTGCGGCGGCACGAAGGGCGTGCGGTGGTCGGTCATCGCGGGGCTCCTTGCCGACTGCGGATCCAGCCAGCCTAACGGGCCGGGGCCGGATCCGTCACGCTCGCAGGCCGCGCCTCAGCGCGACGACCACGCCAGCCTGGCGCCGAAGCCCAGCATCATCGTGCCGATCAAACCGTCGAGCACGCGCGCCGCCCGCGCGCTGCGCAAGGTCCCGGCCATGCGCGAGGCGGCCATCGCGACCACGCACAGCCACACCGCGCCGATGCTGTAGTGCAAGCCGATCATCAGCATCGAGTCGCGCGCCATGCCCGCGCCCGGGGCGAGGAATTGCGGCAGGAACGCGAGATAGAACATCGCGATCTTCGGATTGAGCGCATTGGTCAGCGCGCCCTGCGCGAACGCTCGCCACAGCCCGCTCGCCGGTGCGGCCGGTTCCGGCAACGGCGCGTCGGCGCGCGGCCGCAGCGCCGCGCGCAGCGCCTTCACGCCCAGATACGCCAGATACGCGGCGCCGAGCATTTTCACCGTCCAGAACGCGCGCTCGGAATACATCAGCAACTGGGTCACGCCCAGCGCGAACAGCGCGACATGGAACAGCCCGCCGAAGGTGATGCCGGCGACCGCCGCGAGCCCGCGGCGCACGCCGCCAAGCGCGTTGCCGATCACCAGGAACGTGTCGGGACCGGGCATCAGCGTCAGCATCAGCGCGGCGACGGAGAAAGCGAGCCACTGGGTTTCCATGGGTATCGGTTCCGAACACGTCGATGAAAACAGCCGGTGCCAAGAAAACAGCCGGCGCCAACGAAAAACGCTGGCGCGAGGCCAGCGTTTTTCGATGCGTCGAACGGCAGACTTACGCCGCCGACTTCCACTGGCCCAGCGCCGCCAGGCCGTTGGCCTTGGCGCGCTCGTACACGGTCTGCTGGGCCTTGGCGATGTTGCCGACCAGGTCCTGCGACCACAGCTTCAGCGCCGCCGACTGCATGGCGCGGCCGTACGAGAACGACAGCGGCCACGGGTTCGGGCCCATCTGGTTCATCGCGTTGAGGTGCGCGGTGGCGTCCTCGTCCGACTGGCCGCCCGACAGGAACACGATGCCCGGCAGGGTCGCCGGCACGGTCGACTTCAGGCACTGCAGGGTGGCCGCGGCGACGTCGTCGATGCTGGCGCGGTCGCTGGCCAGGGTGCCCGGCAGGACCATCGAGGCCTTCAGGATGGTGCCTTCGAGCACCACGCTCTGCTCGTACAGCGCGCCGAACAGCGAACGCAGGGTCACTTCGGTGACTTCGAAGCAGGTGTCGATGTCGTGGCTGCCGTCCATGATGACTTCCGGCTCGACCATCGGCACCAGGCCCTGCTCCTGGCACAGCGCGGCATAGCGCGCCAGCGCATGGCTGTTGGCTTCGATGCAGGTGCCCGACGGGATGTCGTCGCCGATGTTGATGACCGCGCGCCACTTGGCGAAGCGGGCGCCGAGCTTGTAGTACTCCTCCAGGCGCGCGCGCAGGCCGTCGAGGCCTTCGGTCACGACTTCGCCGGGGAAGCCGGCCAGCGGCTGCGGGCCCTTGTCGACCTTGATGCCCGGGATCACGCCGTTATCCATCATGATCTTGGTGAACGGCACGCCGGCCTTGGTCGACTGACGGATGGTTTCGTCGTACAGGATGGCGCCGGAGATGTAGTCGCCGATCTTCGGCGTGGTGAGCAGCAGCTCGCGGTAGGCGCGGCGATTCTCTTCGGTGTTGTCGATACCGACGCCGGCGAAACGCTTGGCGATGGTGGCGTTCGACTCGTCGATCGCGATGATGCCCTTGCCCGCGGCGACCATGGCCTGGGCGGTTTCGGCAAGCTGTTCGATGCTCATGGAGATCCTGCGGCAGCGGTGGGAAGCCCGCGATTATAGCCGCTGACGGTGAACCTTGCCCCCTCCTTGGGCCTGTCGAATCAGGCACTTGCGCTCAGTTTCGACGGAAACCGTTTTCAGCGCATGGCCGTCATCGATGTCAAAACGCCGGCGCTCGGTGCCGGCCGGCCGCACCGCCGATCCGGCGGAACTTCCGGCGGAACTTCCGGCGGAACTTGGGGCGCAAGGCGCTGAACCCGGTCCGCGTTGACACCCATGCGGCCACCGCCGAGCATTCCCCTGGCATTCGGCGCGCCATGGACGCCGCCCTCCCAATTCTCAGCAAGGAAGCCCTTCCGCATGTCCGTTCTCCGTCCGCATCACCACACCCTGGTTATCGCTCTCGCCAGCGCACTGAGCCTGCTGCCCGCCGCCGCTCTGGCCCAGTCCAGCGACGCCGACCGCGACTACCGCGAAGCCGTCGCCCACTGCGAATCGCATCCGCAAGCCTCGACCCGCTACGTCGTCGTCGACGCGGCGCGGATGCGTTCGCTGCCGCGCGCCGACGGCGGCGCGGTGACTTCGGTGCCGATCGGCGCCGAGGTCAAGGTGCAATGCGTATTCGGCGAATGGGTGCGCGCGACCTCCGAACGCCCCAACCCCTCGGTCGGCTGGATCCGCGCTGATCTGCTCGGCCCTCGCGCGCCGACCGCGGCTTCGCTGGAGCAGGACTACCGCCGCGCCGCCGGCGCCGAACGGCGCACCATCGCCGAGCGCGCGATCGCGCTGCGCCCGTTCGCACGCGAAAGCCACCAGTTAGCGATCGATGCCGCACAGGCCGACGGCGACACCGCCGCCGCGCAGGCTGCGACCTTGCGCCGCGAACGCATGACCGCGCCCAAGGTCGAGCGCCTGTCCGGCGAGCCGCGCCTGCTGTTCGGCGTCGACGGCGGTTATCTGACCGCGATCGCGCGCATCGACGGCCGCGGCCGTTACGCCGACCCCGCGACACCGGACAGCACCTATGCGGTCTGGCGCGGTTTTCACCTGTACCGCAACGGCGCCGCCGATGGGCTGGTGCAGGTCATCGACCGCGGCGAGGCGGTCGGCCTCGGCATGGAAGCGCAGGTACGCCGCCCGCCCGCGGCCGAACGCGATCAAGGCCTCAACGGCTTGGCCAGCAACGAAACCCTCGGCGCCGGCGCCGCTGTCATCGCCGCGAAAGTGAGCGCGGACGAGCGCCGTGCGGTTGAGCGCGAGCTGCGCGCCCTGCTGGGCCGGCAGCGCCTGGACCGCGCCGCCGTCGACAAGGCACTGCGTCCTTACGACGCCGAAGAGCGCAGCGGCCTGCGCGTGCACGCGCTCGACCTCGCCGGCGGCAAGCGCCTGCTGGTCGCCACCGCCGTGGCCGCAGTGCCGCCGCGCAGCCCGGACCAGGCCGATACGACGCTGGACTCGGTGCTGTTGCTGGAGGCTTCGGGCAAGCAGTACCGCAAGGTCGGCGAGATCGCGGGCGAGACCGCCGGCGATGCGATCGAATCGCACGCCTTCCACGACGCCCTGGACCTGGACGGCGACGGCGAGGCCGAACTGATCTTCCGCCTCCACCAGTACGAAGGCAGCCAGTACCAGATCTGGAGTCGCTCGTCCGGTCAGTGGAAGCCGGTGTACGCGGGCGGCTACGTCGGCGTCTGAGCCCGGCGCCGCGCCATCGCTTCAAGGGTAGGAGCGGCGTCCTCCTGGATTTCCTTCGGTCACGAGCCGCGACCTGGACCTCACCATAACGAGGTCAGCGCGGTGTCTCGGTCGCGGCTTGCGCCGCTCCTACCCCGCAACGCTCGGCGGCCCGGTGATCCGAGCCGCCGTTACCCTCAGAGCTCGCCGAGCCCCTCGGCGCAACCGCCCTCGCCCACTTGCAGCAGGCGCAGGGTGTTGGTCGCACCGTGCTGTTCCATGGTGTCGCCGCTGGTGAAGATCACCCGCTCGCCCTGGCCCAGTTTGCCGGCGTCGAACAGCTGCTTGACGACGTTGCGCGCGGCGTCGCGCGAGGCCAGGCCGCGGCTGTCGAAATCGATCGGGTAGACGTCGCGCATCATCGACATGCGGCGGCGCGCGCCGCCGTGGCGCGAGAACGCATAGATCGGCGCATTCGAACGGAAACGCGAAAGAAAGCGCACGGTGCCGCCGGATTCGGTCATGGCGACGATCGCGCGCACGCCGATGTGCTCGGACAGGAACATCGCCGCCATCGCGATGGCCTGGTCGGCGCGTTCGAGGTTGCGCGGCGCGGCTTCGAAATCGGTGTCGTGGTCGAACTGGCGCTCGGCGCCGAGGCAGATGCGCGACATCGCCTCGACCGCCTTGACCGGATAACGGCCGGCCGCGGATTCCTGCGACAGCATCACCGCATCGGTGCCGTCGATCACCGCGTTGGCCACGTCGAGCACTTCGGCGCGGGTCGGGATCGGGTTGTCGACCATCGACTGCATCATCTGCGTGGCGGTGATCACCACGCGATTGCGCGCCAACGACTCGCGGATGATCTTCTTTTGCAGGCCGGGCAGCTCGGCGTCGCCGATTTCCACGCCCAGATCGCCGCGCGCGACCATGACCACGTCGCTGGCGTCGACGATCTCGGCCAGGTTTTCGATGGCTTCGGCGCGTTCGATCTTCGACACCAGCGCGGCATCGCTGCCGGCGGCGCGGGCGATGCGGCGGGCCTCGTGCATGTCCTCGGCATTGCGGCAGAACGACACCGCGATGAAGTCGGCGCCGAGTTCGGCGGCGACCAGGATCAGTTCCTTGTCGCGCTCGGTCAGCGCGCCCAGGGACAGGCCGCCGCCGAGCTTGTTCAAGCCCTTGCGGTCCGACAGGGCGCCGTCGTTGAGCACGGTGGTGATGATGCGCTCGCCGTCGACCGCGCCGACGCGCAGTTGCAGCAAGCCGTCGTCGAGCAACAGCACGTCGCCGGGGGCCACGTCGTTGGGCAGGCCGAGATAGCTCACCCCGACCTCGCGCAGATTGCCCGGAGGGGCGCTCGCGCTGGCGATCAGGTCGAAACGGTCGCCGGCCTTGAGCAGGACCCGGCCTTCGGCGAAGCGCTCGATGCGGATCTTCGGCCCGGGCAGATCGGCGAGGATGCCGACTTCCACGCCGACCCGCAGCGCTGCCTCGCGCACGGCCTGGGCGCGTGCGACCTGCGAGGACGGATCGCCGTGCGAGAAATTCAGGCGGACGACGTCGACGCCGGCATTGAGCAAGGCATCGAGCACGCCCGGCGGATCGGTGGCCGGGCCGAGGGTGGCGAGAATCTTGGTGCGTCGCGGGCTTGAGGACATGGCGGGCTCTCTTGACTGTCGGCCAAACTAGCACAGCTTCGGCGACGGTCGAACCCGCTGCGCGCGAGCACATTCCCTCGGCAGGCGCGATTGGAAAAAATCGCCCGCATTTGCCATTGCACAAGCACCGCTGTTGCAATGCGGTGCCGTATGCCGATCGGATCGGCGCTCGTGCGTTGCCGCGCCGTTACCGCCCCGGCTGTTCGACCGAGTTCATCTCATGCCGGACCCGGCTGATGCGGTCGTAGATCAGTTTGCGCAAACGGTTGGTCGAGCCAAGCGGACGATGCTCGGGCAACGAATGCCAGGGGCTGTAGGCGATGTCCTCGCCGAGGCGGTTGCGCTCGGGGGTATCGAATTCCTGGCGCGGGATATGGATGCTTGCGACCTCGAAGAACGGCGCCTGCGCCTCGTCCCATGCGGTCATCGAATCTTCGACGCTCATGCTGTCGGAGGTCCTGGGCTGGACCAGGAATTTCAGTACGACATCGCGCTCGGCGAGCGTGCGCTTCATCGCCTCGCGCAGGTAATCGGGGCCGCGCTGCGCAGGCATGGGGTCGACCTCGGCCGTAGCCGGCATCACCGAGAACTTGATCGCCTGGCGCTCGGCGCCCACGCCGAGCTGATACGGCACCGCGGAGAAATAACGGACCTGCAGCGGGTTGGAAATCTTGCCGCTGCTGATTTCCTTGGCGCGCAAGGTGCCCTTCAGGCCGAGCGCGAACGGGATCGTCACCTTGTCCAGCAAGCGGCCGCTGCTGGCCTTCTCGACCAGGGACAGATAACGGTGCGGATCGTTGGCCAGGAACACCGGGTGATTGATCATGACGAAGTCCTGGGTGGTGGCTTCGCGATCGTTCTCGAGCAGTTTCGGCCCCGGCACGCCGAGCAACTTGATCGCCATGCCGCGGCCGTCGTCGTTGTCGTCCGAACGCGTCGGGTCGCCGGCCCCGTTCGAGAAGCGGATCCAGGCCTGATAGACCTTGCCGGGCACGAACACGCCCTGGGCCAGCGACGGTGCCAGCGAATCGTTGACGCGGAACTCGGCCTCGACGAAGCCGGTCGCCTTGGGATGCGCGTCGCGCCGCGCCTGCCCGGGGCGGTACTGCTCGCGGATCGATTTCTCGATCGCATCGGCGATCTGCAGCGCCAGATCGGACTCGTGCGGATACAGCGCTTCGCCCAGCATCTCGTCGACGCTCGGATACGGAAGGTCGGAGGGGTGGCGGGTGGTCGACATGGCGCTCTCCTGGTGATCCGGCGCCGTCTGTCGACGGCGGCCAACGGCGATGCGAGCGGACCACGGCGGAGCGCGAAGCGGCTGACGTGGCGAATGGCTGGCGTCGAAGCCGGACTCTAATCCCGCGGCCGTGAAGAGCGCTCACACCTGTATGACTGGCCGGCCCCGACGGCCGACCGTGCTAACCGCGCTGGCCGCCCGGTGTCGGCGAGGCCGGCGAATCAGCCTGCACCAGGGCATCGGAGATGCCCTGCAAGGACAGCACCGCCGGCAGTTTCGTCCGCCGCCCCTCGCGGTCGTAACCGACGTACAAGGGCACACCGACTGCGCCCTGCGCCTTGAGCAAAGCGGCGACGGCCTCATCGGGTTGGGTGTAGTCGGCGACCAAGTACACCGCGTCGGCGTCTTTCAACAGGGCGCGAAAGCCGTCGCGTTCGAGCACTGCGGCCTGGTTGACCTTGCAAGTCAGGCACCAGTCGGCGGTGACGTTGACGAACACCGCTCGGCCCTGGCCGCGCAATTCGGCGAGCCGTGCGGGGGTGAAACGCTCTGCGCCGGGCGGCAACTCGGCTTTCGACGCGACGGACGGCGCGGCATCGCCTGGCCGCGCGTCCAGCATCGTCAGCGGCGAGAGCGACAAGGCGACGATCAGCACCGCGAGCAGGCGATGCCCGGCCCCGGCGAAACGGTTCTTCTCGAACCACCACAGCCCCAGGATCAGCACGACCGCCGACAGCAACACCAACGCCATCGCGTCCACGCCGCGTTGCTTGCCGAGCACCCACAACAACCACACCGCGGTGGCGTACATCGGGAAGGCCAACCATTGCTTCAAGCTGTCCATCCAGGCACCCGGCCTGGGCAACCAGCGCGCGGCGCGCGGCACGAACGCGATCGCCAGAAACGGCGCCGCCAAGCCGAGCCCCAGCAGAACGAACACCGCCAACGCCGCCCACGGTTGCGGCGAAGCCAGTGCATAGGCCACCGACGCGCCCATGAACGGCGCAGTGCACGGGCTGGCAACGACGCAGGCCAACACGCCGGTGACGAAGTCGCCGGCCAGCCCTCGGCCCTGCGCATGTCGCTGACCGACACCGGCCAGGCCGGCGCCGAAGTTGACCACGCCGGACAAGCCCAGGCCGACCGCCAACATCACCAGCACCAACAGACCGATCACCCATGGCTGCTGCATATGGAATCCCCAGCCCGCGCCGCCGCCCGCCGTTCGCAAGGCCAATACCACCCCGCCCAATGCAGCGAACGACGACACCACACCGGCGGTATAGGCCAGCGCACGCCGCTTGGCGCCGACCGGGTCGTCCGCCGCATGCAGGATCGAGAACGCTTTCAGCGACAGCACCGGCAACACGCAAGGCATCAGGTTCAACAACAGGCCGCCGGCGAACGCCATCAGCAACATGCCCAACCAAGGCGACGAGGCCTGCTCCTGCGTGCGCAGCGGCGGCGGCAGCTCGAACGACAACCGCCGCAGGGTGGGCGGATAGCAGACACTGTTCTCCAGGCAGCCCTGGAAGCTCAACTTGAGTTCCAACCGCTGCGGCAGCGTCGCACCCGACTGCAGCGGGACGCGCAGCCGCGCATGTTCGTAGAACACCGTGACCTCGCCGAACTGTGGGTCTTGGTGTAGCCGGCCTTCGGACCACTGCAGCGCACCGAGCGCTTGCGGCGCATCGACGGCCTGCAGGGAAAACCGGTCGCGATACAGGTAATAGCCCGGCGGCATCCGCCATTCCAGGGCTACGCTGCCGTCGCCCAGCAGTGTCGAGGTCAGTGCGAAAGCTTGTTCGACCGGCAGCGGCTCGCTATCGGCGAACGAGCGGCTCAGGTCGGAAGCGCCGCCATCGTAAGCGCTGCTCGTCGCCGTCTCATCGGCGAACGCAGTCGAAGGCGACAGCAGCACCGCCGCCGCCAACACCAGACCGCAAGTGGTCGAACCGGCCCATCGTAGGGCTCGGGCATCGCGCAGCAGGCCCGTCATTCAACGAGCCCATGCCGCATTGCCGCGCGCCATGCCGCCCGCCCCACCGAGTAGGGACTGCAGACGCGACGGCAGCGCATCGTCGACTTCGATTCGCCGCAGCAGCCGTCCATCGGCACCGACCACCAGCACGGCCGGCACACGCTGCACGCCGAAGCGGCGAAACAACACGCCGTCGCGATCCAGGCTCAACGGCACCGGCACCCGATGCTCGTTGCGGTAATCGCGCAGATCCTGCTCCGACGCCCACAGGCCCGAGGCGATACCGACCCAACGCACGCGACGGTCGCGCCCCAACGACACCAATTGCTCGCGCAATACGCGACATTGCTTCGACGATTGCGGCCGCGTCTTCTGCAAATAGCTTTCGCACCAAGGCGAGAGGAAAGCCAACACGCTCGGGCGCTGGCCCACGGGGTCGGTCAAGGCGAGCTGGCGTGCTTCGAGAGTGCGGATCTTCGATGTGGGCACCGGCTCGCCGATCTGGAGAATATTCCGCACGGGTGCGGCCGGCGTTTCCGCGACGAGCGTGCGCGGATCGAAGCCCGGCGTGTTCCGCGCCTGCGCCACTGCGGCATCGAGCCGCGCGTCGGCCAGATGCCCGACATAGCGGACTGTGCCGTCCTTGCCGATCACCACGTGCTGCGGAGTGACCCGCAAGCCGAAACGTTCGCCGAGCGAACCGTCGTCGTCGCGAACGATCGGCATGCTCAACCCGAGCTCGCGTCGATAAGCCCTGATCTGCTCGACCGTGTCGTCGAAACCGATATTGATGGCGACGACCTGCAGATCGCCACCGGCACCACGCTGCGCCTTTTCGAAATGCGGCATCTGCTCGCGGCAGGGCACGCACCAGGTGGCCCAGAACTTCAGATACACCGCCTTGCGGCCGCGCAAGGCACCCAGGTCCAAGCGCTGCCCATCGATGGTGGTCAGAACGAGCGCCGGCACGGCTTGCCCGACCAGGCGCGCGCCGACCTGCTGCGCGTATTCCTTGCCGGTTTCGGCCTGTGCCGGCCGAACGCCACCCGACCACCACGCCGCGAGCAATACACAGGCAGCCACCGACGTTCGCGCCCACAGGCGCGAGGAGTACAGAGTCATACGGATTCCTCGGTAAGAGACAGCGAAGCGATGCGCGCGATCGGCGCGCCGGGCACGGCCGGCCCGAGGCCTGCTCCCGCATGCATCGCCACTTCGAGGCCTCACGCTACGGCTCGACTGGATCCTTGAGTGAGCCAGTCCCCGCGAATCCGACCGGACCAGTTGCCGGGCTCGGATTCCTCCCAGCCCGGCCTGCGGAGCGCGTCGACGATGGCGCAACAGCGTGTCCATCCGTCGTGCTGCGCGATGTCGAGCCGCGACCCTTTGCGGCTTACGGCAAACCAGGCACTCGGTTACCCGAGTGCCTGCCGCTTAGGGCCTGCTTCTATGGAGCTCGTTCGATGCATCGGCCACGAACGGCCAAGACTGCGACCGCATCGCTCGAACCGAGAGGCGTCGAGCCACTGGCCCGGCGCCAACTCCGACGCTTACTGGATCGCGTCGCCGTAACCGCAACCCACCGTCACCCAGCCCGGCGCATACGAGACATCGACCAACACCCGCACCGTCTTCTCGCCCGGCAACACCTTGCGATAGTCCAGCCCCTTCCAGCCGTAAGTCTCGATCATCGCCGCCAGGTCGGGACGCGGACTCATCCCGCCGATGCGCTTGGCCAACGCCTCGCCGACCTTCAACTCCTGCCCCGCCGGCACCTTGTACGCCAAGTGCATCTCCTGACGGCTCGGGAAGTTGATGTAGTTCGACGTCTCGCCCCAGGCCGACAACGGCCGGGCACTCTTCCACAGCATCAACGCAGCGTCGCCGCCATCGTCGGTCTGGGCGAGACCCTTGATCTGCTCGGCGCTGAGCTCGTCGCCGAACGCATTGACCTGTTCCAGGCTGAGCTTGCACTCGACGAAATCGGCCACCCGCTTGGCGGTGGCGTCCTGCGCCGAAGCCAGCATCGGCGCCAGCGCCACGGCCAAGGCGGCGAAAGACAGGATCTTGTTGCGGTAGTTGGACATGGTTCCTCTGAGTTCCGGTTGTGGATCGGGTATTCGGTAGTCATGACGAAGCTGGGGTGCGAATCCAGTACGGCCAGCTACAGCTCCCCCTGATGACCTGGGCATCGTTAGGTGCGACCGAGAAGCCGCTCGCAGCGGTGCAGGTCCAGGGGCCGAGGCCTTGATCGCCATCGACATATCCCGGGCCGAGTTCGCATGCCAACCTCACGCCCACCGGTCTGGAACCTTTACGACCAACCGATTCGGCTGATGCAAAGGAAAAGGCGACCAATACTTTCGTTTGCTCCTGCGCGATGGCGCATTGCAATAAAACACACATAACCCGGCTGCACCCAGCAATCAACCCTCATCGCAAGCAACGAGACGCTTGCACTTTAGGGTTCCCCTGACGAGAATCTAGCACGGCCACGGAACGCGGCCCCTATCGATCTATTGCGTCGCCACGGAGGGAAGACGCCACCCATCTGCATCAAACCCCGCCTTTATTCGCAGCTCCGTCGCGCCCCATTTGGAGCCTGGCGGGGCCCGCTAGTCGTGCCAGCGACTTTTACCAAGGATCAGGTATGCCTTCGAGACTTCACCAACCATTTTCACGCATAAGTTCAGCGAGAGGGCTACTCCAAATTGCCCACTCGACCATGAGCCGTAGCTTGTTAGCCGCTGTAATGTGCTACTCGTTTATCTCCAGCGTTTCTGCACAAGAAAGCGGAAATAAGTGGAAGATCTCCGATCCGGCGGGACAATCGACCGAGTACAACACTCAACAAGAAGCTGTCGAGGCGATTTGGGAGCTTCCCGCGCCTTCGCCGGAAACAGAAGGCGCTTATCAGTTCGTAGAACAGATAAAGAGCACGAAGATAGATGAAGAGGGCAACGTCCTCATAACGTACTGGATGGGTAAGGACCAGCCGACCGATCCAGACTGGAAGTACGGCACCGTATATGGAAGCGGCTTCGTTACGGAAGCCGATGCGGTCACGAAGATCAAACAGACCCTGGACGGGATGAGCGCTGCCTGCGCGCCTTCTGCCGTCGCCGAACCGCTCAATGACTGGCAAGAATCGCAGCCAGGCTACGAAGGGCGGATGGAGAAGAGACGTTACTCGCAGCTTGTCAAGGTCGGTAAAAATACACCGGACTCCCCGTGCACCCTGCACGACTTCGGCCCCACCAACATCGGTCGAACCAGGCGAATCGAGTGTCCGAATGGGCATACCCAATGGAGTGACGAGTACAACGCCTGCGTAAATACCGAAATCACCGCCACCCTCGCCGGTAAAGTCAATTCATGCGAAGGCACGGCGGGCCAAGCCAGCGGTCTCGTCGGGAATCCGTGCGACGTAAAGACAGGCGAGAAGTTCGAAACTCAGCAGGATTTCGATCTGGGGTGGATTGCGTTCCGCCGTTTCTATCACTCGGGCTCTGCGACCAGCAACGGCGGCTTTGGGCCAGGATGGACACACTCGCTATCTACTCGCCTGGCGATTGACGGCACCAGCATCGGCCTGATCGACAGCAGCGGTTACCAACGCCGGTTTCGTCAGGATGGGCCCGCGTATCTGGCAACAGACGACAGCGGCGATCGTCTGGTCGCCAATGGCTCCGATTGGTCGCTTCATACCGATGGCGCCACACTGATTTTCGACAACGAAGGGCGCGCCCTGCAGCTCTTGCTCGATAGCGGAATTTCGCTGTCCTATTCTTACGATAATTATGGCCGGATCACGCGCGTCACTCATACGAGCGGACGATCCATCGAACTGCACTACGAAAGCTCCGCGATCGACTCTCCGATCAGCTCGATCTCGTCGGAAGGCACGACGCTCGTCAGTTACACCTACCTTTACGAGTTTCCCAACTTTCCAACGGTCGGCCTGATAGAGACAGCAACCTACGCGGATGGGAAGTCACGCAAGTATCACTACGAAGACACTCGCTTCACCAAGCACCTGACCGGCGTCAGCACCGAGGACAATGCGCGGTTCAGTACGTTCTCGTATGACGAGCGAGGTCGAGTTATATCCAGCGTTCATGCCGGAGGCGCGGATGGCGTCAGCCTCACTTACACCTCGGCCGGCGGAGCGGTAGTTACCGGAGCGCTCGGCCAGCAAGAGGATTATGGCCTGACCTCAGGCTCTGGTGCCCTGCCCCGCAAGATCTCTGGATTCACCGACAGCCGCGGTTCGGTGACGCAAACATACGCCGATACCGCTACCGACTTCCGCCGCCGCCTCGACAACGTCACCGACCGCAACGGCACCCAGACCAAGCACACGTACGCCGAAGCCAACGACCCGGTCACCGGGCAGCTGGCGCGCACGCATACGGTGAAGGAAGCGGTCGGCCTGCCGCAGGAGCGCAGCAGCATCGAACGGCGCGACGTGGCCAGCAACCGCACGCTGCTGACCCAGGTCGGCAACCGTGAGACTCGCATCGTCCGCAACGCACGCCTGCAGCCGGTCACGGCGACCGTGCGCGACACGGTCAGCAACCAGACCCGCACGACCACCTATGCCTACTGCGAAGCGGCCGACGTGGCCGCGAGCAATAGCACCTGCCCGATCCTGGGCCTGGTCAAGTCGGTCGATGGGCCACGCACCGACGTCAACGATGTCACGACGTTCCAGTACTACGGCAGCGACGACAGCACCTGCGCGACCCAGCCGGCGCTGTGCACCTACCGCAAGGGCGACCTGCGCAAGGTCGTCGATGCGCTGGGCCGCAGCACCGAGACCTTCGGCTACGACCCGCAGGGCCGCCCGCTGTCGGTCGTCAACGCCAACGGAATCGTCACGGACTACGAGTACCACCCGCGCGGCTGGCTCACCGCGACCAAGGTGCGCGGCGCCGACAACAGCGTCGAGACCGACGACCGCATCACCCGGGTCGAGTACTGGCCGACCGGCCTGGTCAAGCGCATCACCCCGCCGGGCGGCGCCTACATCACCTACACCTACGACACCGCCCAGCGCCTGACCAGCGTGGCCGACAAGGCCGGCAACAAGATCCAGTACACCCTCGATCTGGCCGGCAACCGCAAGCAGGAAGACACCAAGACGGCTTCCGGCACTTTGAAGCGCACCCTGTCGCGCGTGTTCAACACCCTGGGGCAGCTGCAGACCGCCAAGGACTCGCTGGCGCATGCCACGAGCTTCAGCTACGACACCGACGGCAACCCGGACCTGACCACCGACGCCTTGGGCCGTGTCACCAATCAGGACCACGACCCGCTCGATCGTTTGAGCCGTACCCTGCAGGACGTCGGCGGCCTCGCGGTCGAGACCAAGCTGGAATACAACGCCCTCGACCAAGTCACCAAAGTCACCGACCCCAAGGGCCTGGCCACGACCTACGGCTATAACGGCTTCGGCGACCAGGTCCAGCTGTCGAGCCCGGACACCGGCGTCACCACCTACGGCTACAACAGCGCCGGCCTGCTCGCGAGCAAGCAGGACGCCAACGACGCCCAGGCGCATACCTACACCTACGATGCCCTGAACCGGCCGAAGACGATCTCGTACAGCGGCGGCGCCGCCGACGTCGAGTACGACTACGACACGGTCAACTCGGTCTGCGCCGCCGGCGAGAACTTCGCCCTCGGCCGCGTCACCGCGATGCGCAGCGATGGCACCGAGCTGAAGTACTGCTACGACCGTTGGGGCCAGCTCGTGCGCAAGGTGCAGACGGTCGGCACCCGCAGCTTCACCCTGCGCTACGCCTACGCCAGCTCGGGCCAGGTGCGCAGCATCACCTACCCGGACAACGCCATCGTCGACTACGTCCGCAACACCCTGGACCAGGTCACCGAAGTCGGCATCAAGCCGGCCGGCGGCGTGCGCACGGTGCTGCTCAACAATGCGGCTTACGAACCGTTCGGCCCGGCCACCGGCTGGACCTACGGCAACGGCCGCAGCCTGGCCCGCACCTACGACCAGGACTACCGCGCCAAGACCATCCTCGACAGCGCCGCCGGCGGCCTGTCGCTGGCGTACGGCTACAACGAAGTCGGCGAACTGACCGAACTCAAGGACGGCCTGCAGAGTGCCGCTCTGGCCAAGTACGACTACGACACCCTGGGTCGGCTCAAGATCACCCGCGACGGCCCGACCGGCACGCCGCTGGAGACCTACGACTACGACGCCACCGGCAACCGCAACAGCCTGCTGCACGGCGGCATCACCACCAGCTACACCTACCCGGGCACCAGCCATCGCCTGAGCAACGTCGGCGGCGTCAGCCGCGGCTACGACGCGGTCGGCAACACCACCAGCATCGGTGGCACGGCGAGGGAGTTCGTCTACAACGCCAACGACCGCATGAGCCAAGTCAAGCAGGCCGGCGTGGTGAAGGCCAGCTACCGTTACAACGCCAAGGGCGAGCGGGTCTCGCGGGCCGACAACGCCACCGGCGCGATCACCGGCTACACGCTGTACGACGAAGCCGGCCATTGGCTCGGCGACTACGACGCCAATGGCGCGACCAAGCAGCAGGCCATCTGGCTGAGCGATGCACCGGTCGGCCTGGTCGTCGGCGCCGGCGTCGCGCAGACCCTGCGTTACGTGCAACCCGACCACCTGGGCACCCCGCGCGCGGTGATCGACCCGAGCCGCAACCTCGCGGTCTGGACCTGGGACGCCAAGGGCGAAGCCTTCGGCAACAACCCGCCGAACCAGGACCCGGATCAGGACGGCACCGCGTTCGTGTTCGATATGCGGTTTCCGGGGCAGCGCTATGACGCGGCTACGGGGCTGAACTACAACTACTTCCGGGACTACGATGCGAGCATTGGGCGATACACCCAAAGCGACCCTATAGGGCTGCTTGGCGACATAAGCGCTTACTCGTATGTTTCCGGTTCCCCTTTAATTGCAACGGACCCTGAAGGCCTTCAAACACGTATGCGCCCTGCGCCGGGCTGGTGGTATCAGCCACCTCAGGGTCCGACGTCGCCTTCCAACAACAGGTTAGCAACCGGCGATCCAATCTACGACTCAACCCTGCCAAACAGAGTTGAGCCAAAACTAAACTGCACGACCGAAGATTTTTTGGCGGCTATGGTCATAGGTTCACCCTTAGGTCTAGTGACAACGTTAGCAGGCACATTCGCGCACCAGTCAAAGTCGTTACCGCCTGGCTATTGGCCGGCAGACAACGGATCCAGAGAGTGGGGGCGCCGCCATGGAGTAGACCCGGATGAGGCAAAGGGCAGATTCCACGGCATTAAACAAAAAGACAAAGGTCAAGGCGGAGGTCGCGGAAAAGATGTTTATGGCGTCAACCCCAACACAGGTGATGTAGTCAACCCCGAAGGCGAGGTTGTTGGCAATCTAGAGGATGCAAAGCCAAAATGAACAATAACAATCTGTTTTTTCACGCATCCATATATCTAAAAGGTGACAACCTAGAGCCAGCCAAGCTCACCTCATTGCTTGGCATTACCCCATCCTTCTCACACAGCAAAGGACAGAGATGGCGTACGTCAGCCGGCAGCGAGGTTGTGGAACGCACAGGACTCTGGGCAGTCACCATCAAATCCGAAACCCAGGTCGAGCTCACAGAAGCATTAGAAACGCTTAGCCGACAACTATCAGCAAATAATCACATAATCGCGGAAATGCCAGGAATTGAGGAGGCATATCTCGATGTATTCATAGCCGCACATACCGATGCAAACGGAGAGTGCGACTGCGAGTTCAGCTTGAATGAGAAATCCTTATCTGCGATAGGAAAACTTGGCTTGCCAATAAAATTCACGGTAACCGTATCGCCTGCAGACATAGCCTAAACCTGGCTCAGAAAAATAGCGCTTTGCCTTGTCGCGAATAGTGCTCCGGCAGCCGACGCCTTCGGTGATCGCCGGGGCAGCTTAGGGACGCGGTTGGACTACCTCAGCTGCGCCTTGAAGGAAATGCCACCGCGAGATCTCTCCGCCCACAGGTTGGCCAGTTGATGAGCCTGCCAGACACCTTCCACCGATCCCCTGGCGCGACGTGGGCTGGATCTGCCCCACAAAGTAGACCTGCTTCAGCGCCAATTCCGCCTATCTCAACAAATTAGAAGACTGCCGCAGGCGTAGACATCGAAAAATGCGAGATCGACCTCCCGAATTAGCAACACCCTCACGCGCCCTTTACGCATCGCCGCCCGGACTGCGCCATCTTTGGTGTCCGGGGGCGATCTAGCCGAGTGCGTGGTCATGGTTACCAAGCCGATTCCGAAGTACATCCGCCGCGTTGCGGACGCGAACCTTAGTTATTGGGTCCTGAACTACCCGTCGGCGCCGTTCCACCGACCGGGCCTCACCTTTCGCGATTACGGCCCTGCGCTGTACTTGGGCATGATGACCTTCGAAGAGCATCCCGAGCGCTTCTTCGACGATCCGCGCGCGGACTTACGCGGTCGCTACGAAGCGCTGAAAGGAAACTCGCCGCTCGCCTGGCCCGAAGCTCGCAAGGTGGCATGGGCGGCGTGGGAACGCGCGCATGCACAAGCCCTCGCCTGTCAGACCGGACCGATCGAATCGCTGCGCTTGTGCGCTCACGCGTAACGCGCTGCGTTCGAAGCAAGACATCGGAAGCCAGTCGCCTGCCACGCTCATGGCCGAAGCAGAAGAACGGTTCTCTCTCGTTCGCTGCATGGACTTACCCAGCTTAGGCAAGCTGCACACTGATCGGCACCGATGGCATCCGCTGATGGCATTCGCTAAAGAAAAAAGCACCTGGACGCGAGTCCAGGTGCTTGCCTTGTTTGGTGGGTCGTGAAGGATTCGAACCTTCGACCAAAAGATTAAAAGTCTTCTGCTCTACCGACTGAGCTAACGACCCGAAGCGGTTGCTGCGGTCCCGGCGCTGCGCCGGGGCCGGTGATTCTAACAAAACCTGCGGGGCGCAGTCAGGCCCCCCTGGCCGAAGCCGTTCAGACCCTCAGCCGTTCAGACGTAGCGGGTCGGGTCGGCCACGCCGGCGGCGCTGAAGCCTTCGGCGCGCAGGCGGCAGGCGTCGCAATGGCCGCAGGCGCGGCCGTCGGCGTCGGCCTGGTAGCACGAGACGGTCTCGGCGAAGTCCACGCCCAGGCGCACGCCCTCGCGAACGATGTCGGCCTTGCTCATGAACTGCAGCGGCGCCCGCACGCGCAGGCCGGCGCCCTCGACGCCGGCCTTGGTCGCCAGGTTGGCCAGGCGCTCGAAGGCCTCGACGAACTCGGGGCGGCAGTCGGGGTAGCCGGAGTAGTCGACGGCGTTGACGCCGCAGAAGATGTCGTTGGCACCGAGCACTTCAGCCCAGCCCAGGGCGATCGACAGCATGATGGTGTTGCGCGCGGGCACGTAGGTGACCGGAATGTCGTCCTTGGCCGCGGCCGCGCCGATGGCGTGGCCGTCGTTATCTAGCGGCACCGAGATGGCCTCGTCGGTCAGGGCCGAGCCGCCGATGCTGCGCAGGTCGACGCTGACGGTCTTGTGGGCGACCGCGCCCAGCGAGTCGGCGAGGCGGGCGGCGGCGTCGAGTTCGGAGGTGTGGCGTTGGCCGTAGCGCACGCTGAGCGCGTGCACGGCATAGCCCTGCTCGCGCGCGATGGCGATGACGACGGCGGAGTCCATGCCTCCGGAGACCAGTACGACGGCATTTTTCATGGTGTGGGGTCGGGAATCGGGAATCGGGAATCGGGAATCGGGAAAGGCTAAACGATGGAGCGGATGCCGGGGCCGTCATCCCCGCCTTCGCGGGGATGACGAGCAAAGAGCGAGGAGTCAGCCAGCAAGAGCGGAAGCCCGGTGCCGAGGCACTCCAGCCCGGGACGAACCAGTTTACCCAGCCGAATCCCGAATCCCTGCTCCCGGCTTCTCACCGCCCCGGTTCGTCGTTCCAGAGAATCTTGT
The DNA here is from genome assembly GCF_001442535.1 of Lysobacter antibioticus. NCBI lineage: Bacteria > Pseudomonadati > Pseudomonadota > Gammaproteobacteria > Lysobacterales > Lysobacteraceae > Lysobacter > Lysobacter antibioticus. Next base: position 2,126,315 of record NZ_CP013141.1, read on the forward strand.
GCAGCTGCAGTTGGAATCGTACCTGCAGGCGGTCGGCGACGATCCAGTCGGCCAGGTCGCTCGGTTTGACCTGGGTGAAGCTCGGCGAGAACAGGACGTCGCAAATCGCGGTCAGGCGGTGCTCGGCGACGATGCCCTTGGCCCACTCGTAGTCCTCGCGGCTGCAGATCACGAACTTGATCTGGTCGCGCGCGGTCAGCAGCGGCAGGTTGCTCCACAGGTTGCGGTGGGCTTCCCTGGAATCGGGGGTCTTGATGTCGAGCACGCGCGAAACGCGCGGGTCGACCGGGCCGATGTCGATCGCGCCGGAGGTTTCCAGCGAGACCTCATAGCCGGCGTCGCACAGTTTCTGCAGCAGCGCGATGCAGCGCTTTTGCGCCAGCGGTTCGCCGCCGGTGACGCAGACATGGCGGGCGCCGTGCTGGGCGACCTCTGCCAGGATCGCGTCGAACTCCCACCATTCGCCGCCGTGGAAGGCATAGGCGGTATCGCAGTACTGACAGCGCAGGGGGCAGCCGGTCAGGCGCACGAATACGGTCGGCCAGCCGATGCTGTTCGACTCGCCTTGCAGCGACAGGAAGATTTCGGTCAGCCGCAGGCGTTCGGACGACGCTGCGGCCGTCTCGGTGGCAACGGCGGTCATGGGGTATCGGTCAGTTGCGCAGCCGGCTCAGCTGGATCGCATTGAGGCGATCGGAAGCCGTGCGGGCGGCGTCGGTGCCGGGATAGCGGGTGGCGACGTCGGCGAGCGTGCGCTCGGCGGCATCGACCTGTTTGAGGCCGAACTGGGCCAGACCGACCTTGAGCAGCGCGCCGGCGGCCTTGTCGTGGGTCGGGTAGCGATCGAGCAGGGTCTGGAACTCTTCCTGCGCGAGCTGGTAGTTCTGGGTGACGTAATAGCTTTCGCCGAGCCAGTACAGCGCGTTGGGCGCATAGGCGCCGCTCGGGTAGTTGGCCAGGAACGCCTGGAACAGGCGCGCCGATTCGACGTACTGGCCGGCCTTGAGCGCGCTGAAGGCGGTGTCGTAGGCGCCGCGCTCGTCGCCGCTCTGGGCGAGCAGGCCGGCATCGCCATGCACCACCGGTGCGCTGTCCCTCACCGCCGCCGAGGGCGACGGTGTCGGGGGTGTCTGCGGTGCAGCGGCCGGAGCCGACGGCGCCACCCCGCCTTCGAGGCGGTTGAGGCGGTTGTCGGTGTCCAGGTACTGCGCCTTGTTCGTGTCCTGCAGCTGACGGGTGGTCTGCTGCAGTTCCTCGACCTGGGCGCGCAGGGCCTGCAGCTCGGTCTTGAGCTGAGTCACCTGGTTGAGCAAATCGAGGTTGGCCTGGTTGTCCGAGGCGCGCTGCTCGAGGACCGCGACGCGGTCGGCGAGGCTGGCGCGCTGGGCGAACGCGGGCGTGGCGGCCAGGCAGGCCGCCGCGATCGCCAAGGCTAGTGCGAACTTACGCATCGCTTAGATCAACCTTCGTTCTTCGATCGGTCGGTGGACGGCGCCGATGCCCCGGCGCCGTCTTCGCTTACGCCGCGATTACTTGGCGGTGTAGACGATTTCGACGCGACGGTTCTTGGCCCAGCAGTCTTCGTTCGACTCGGTGCAGACCGGGCGCTCTTCGCCGTAGGAGGTCACGGTGATCTGGCTGCCCGAACCGCCGTTGGCCTGGATCGCCGAGGACACCGCGTTGCCGCGACGCTCGCCGAGGCCCAGGTTGTACTCGCGGCTGCCGCGCTCGTCGGCATTGCCTTCGAGGGTCATGCGCGAGGACGGACGGTCGCGCAGGTACTTGGCGTGGCAACCGACGATGGCCTGGAATTCCGGCTTCAGCGAATCCTGGTCGAGATCGAAGTAGACCACGCGCTGGCGCAGGCAGGCATCGGTGTCGAGATCGTTCGGGCCATAAGCGCCCGAAGCGACCGGACCGGTGTCGGACGGCACGGTGGTGGAGGGGCCGGTACCGGAATCGGTCGGCGGGGCTTCCTTGACCTTCTTCGAGCAGGCGACGGCCGCGGTACACAGCACAGCGGCGAGCAGGATGCGGGCGGTGTTGTTCATGGGTATTCCTCGTCAGTTGTAACGTGGGGCAGGAGTCGTTCGGGGGGTGTGGCGCGTCCGCGCGCAGGGAAACGCCCGGCCGCTTATCGCGGCAGGCGGTAGGGTCCCCAGGCCGGTTCGCGCACGTCGCCGTCGGCGAGCACCAGGCGCTGGCGCACCCGGGCATCGGCTGAAACGGCATAGAGCACGCCACGGCGTCCTTCGCGCGCAGCATAAATGATCATGGAGGCATTCGGGGCAAAGCTCGGCGACTCGTCCAGCGAACCCGGCGACAGCGTGCTCCAGCGCGGCGAGCCCAGGCTGCTGTCCATCATCGCGATCCGGTAGGTGTTGCCTGCGCCCTGGGCGGTGGCGATCTTCTTGCCGTCGAAGGAAACGCTGGCGCTGGCGTTGTAGCTGCCCTGGAAGGTGACGCGGGTGGCGCCGCCGCCGCTGGCCGAGACCTGGTAGATCTGCGGCTTGCCGCCGCGGTCGGAGGTGAAATAGATCTTGCTGGCGTCGGCGGCCCAGGTCGGCTCGGTGTCGATGCCGAAGTGGTTGGTCAGCTGGGTCAGTGCCTTGCTGCCGAGGTCCATCACGTAGATCTCGGGGTTGCCGCTGCGCGACAGGGTCAGCGCCAAGCGACGGCCGTCCGGCGAGAACGCCGGGGCGCCGTTGATGCCGCGGAATTTCGCGATCAGCTCGCGGCTGCCGGTGCCGATGTTCTGGATGTAGATCGAGGAATTACCGCCCTCGAAGCTGACGTAGGCCAGGCGCGCGCCGTCCGGGCTCCACGACGGCGACAGCAGCGGCTCGGGCGAGCGCACCACGGTCTGCGGGTTGTAGCCGTCGGAGTCGGCGACCATCAGCGCGTAGTTGCTGCCGCGGCCGACGCCGGTGGCGGTGACGTAGGCGATGCGGGTGAAGAACGCGCCGCGCACGCCGGTGATCTTCTCGTAGACCGCATCGGCGATCTGGTGGGCCACATCGCGCATCGCGTTCGAACGTGCGGTCAGGGCGAAGCCGAGCAGGCGCTGCTGCTTGGCCACGTCGAACAGCTCGTACTCGACCCGGTAGCTGCCGGCGCCGGCATCGACCACCCGGCCGACGACGATGTAGTCCTGGTTGAGCGCACGCCAATCCGGGTAGCTGATCTCGCTGCCCTTGGTCGGCTTGGCGGCCATCTGCTCGACCGGCAGGCCGCGGAACTGGCCGGACCGGTTGAGGTCGTTGCGGACGACCTCGGCGACGTCGGTCTGGGGCGCGGCGCCACTGCCCTGGTAGGGCATCGGCACGACCGCGATCGGCAGGGCCGAGGCGTTGCCGCCGACGATGTCGATCTCCAACCCTTGCTGTTGGGCTGCGGCGGCGAAGGGAAGCAGGAGAGCCAGCAGCGAGGCCAGCCAGCGCAGGGGTCGTTTCATCGGCACTCCGTGATCGGTCGACGCGGGTTGTTCAGGTTCGGCATTGTTAACGTTGGAGGGTGAACGTGGGCTCAAAAGCGGGGGTCAATTTACATGTCGGCCTTGCCGAATCGGCCCAACGGTCGCAATCGGCGCCCATTCCGGCTCATTCGGGACATGAATGGGGCTTCGGTAGCCCCGGATCGGAGTCAGGCAGGTCGGACGGCCAGCCCCTGCCCTGGCCGATGGCTCAGCGCTCGCGCAGCCGTTGCCACCAACGCCGGGGCTTGGACGCCACCGGGTCCTCGTCCTGGACCCGGAAGCCGAGCCGGATCTGCGGCCGGAACACCTGTTGATAGCCCTGGTAAGGCAGCGGCGAGGCCTGGCGCACGGCGGCGAGCAGGGACAGCCGCCCGGCCTCGTCCAGGCCGCAGGGCTCGACCACCTGCACCGACAGCACCCGACCGCCCGGCGCCTGGCGCAGGTCTAGGCTGCAACTGGCGTCGGCCGGCGTGGTGGCCGGCGGCGCCCATTGCTCATCGATGGCGGCGCGCAGGACCTCGGCGTAGCGCTGCTGGTTCTGCGCGACCCGGTCGGACTGGGCCAGGCTCGCTGCGGACAGCGCCGACAGCGCGAAACCTGCGAGCAGCGGCACTCCCCTCGCCCGGCCCACTCAGCGGTCCTGGGCTTTGAAGTTGAGATTGAGGTTGCGCTGGAACACCGACTCGAAGCCCGCATACGGCAGAGGCTGGGCCTTGAGCACGGCGGCTTCGATCGAACGCCGGCCCTGCTCGTCGTAGGCGCACGGCTCGACCACCTCGACCGCGAGTACGGCGCCGCCGGGCGATTGGCGGATGTTCAAGCGGCAACCCGCGCCGAGCGGCACGCTGTCGGGGCGCGTCCACTTCTCGACGATCGCGGCCTGCAGGGCGGCGGCGTACTTGGCCGCCAGGCCGGTGTCGACGCCCTGGTTGCCGGTGGTCGCCGGCGCCGTGGCGGCGGCGTTCTGGCTGGCCTTGGCGGCGCGCGCGTCGGCGATCTGCTGCAGCTTCTGTTCGCTCAGGCTCTGCTCGCGCTGCAGCTTGGCGCGCTCGGCGCGGATCTTCTCCAACTGCTTGTCGCGCTCGAGTTGCTCGGCGGCCAGGCGCTTTTGCTGTTGCGCTTCTTCCTGGCGCTTCTGCTCGGTCAGGTCGACCTGTTCCTGGCGCGCCTTGGCTTCCTGGACCTTCTGCTCTTCGGCGCGGTTCGGCGTCGGCGTGTCGACGACCTGTTCCTGCGTGGTCGTGTCCGGCACCGGGATGAAGTCTTGCGGCGATTGCTGCTGCGGCGCGGTCGCGTCCTGCGGCTTGGGCTCGGGAATGGGCTGCGGCAAGGGCGAGGCGTCCTCCGGCTCGGGCAGCGGCAGCGGGTCGACCGGCTCGGGGCGATTGCGCAGGGTGCGCTGCATCGCCGCCGAGAGATCGCTGACATCGGTCAGCTCCGAAGACAGCGGCGACCCCGCCGCGGACACCTGCGCGCTGTTCCAGTTCCAGAGCATGCTCAGGAAAATGGCCGCGACCAGCAGGCCGTGCAGGAGCACGGCCAGCATGATGGCTTGCGCGGTGTCGGCGCGGGTTTCCCTCATTTCTTCGCGCCCTTCTCGGGCTGGCTCATCAGGCCGACCTTCTCCACGCCGACGTCCTTGAGGATGTTCATCACGTCCATCACCGGCTGATAGTTCGAGCGGCCGTCGGCGGCGATGTAGACCTGCAGCTTTTCCTTGCCGTTCTGCTTGACCAGGGCGCCGACCTTGGTCGCCAGGGTTTCGCGGTTGACCGCTTCATTGCTGCCGGCCTGGACGGCGAGGAAATAGTTGCCCTGGGCGTCGACCTGGACCACCACCGGGTCCTGCTTGGTCTCGATCGACTTGAGGTTGGAATTGGGCAGGTCGACGTCGATGCCGAGGGTCAGCAGCGGCGCGGTGACCATGAAGATGATCAGCAGCACGAGCATCACGTCGATGTAGGGAACGACGTTGATCTCGGCCTTGAGTTTGCGTTTGCGCGGGCGGCGGATGGCGGTGCCGGACATGGCGGAATTCCTCGTCGGTTACGCGTTGCGGTCGCGCTGGCCTTGGCGCAGCGGACGCGGGCGGTGCAGGCAGCGGTGCGGGCGGGCGGGCCAGCGATGGGGCGCGAGCCGCATCACTCGTCCAGGTGGGCCTGGCGCTGCAGGATCGAGGAGAACTCTTCGGAGAACGCGTCGTAACGCACGGCCAGGCGCTCGACGCCGGTGGCGAAACGGTTGTAGGCCCACACCGCCGGGATCGCCACGAACAGGCCCATCGCGGTGGCCAGCAGCGCCTCGGAAATGCCCGGGGCGACGTCGGCGATGCCGACCTGCTTGGACGCGGAAACCAGCGAATGCATGGTCACCATGATGCCGAACACGGTGCCGACCAGGCCGATGTAGGGCGAGGTCGAGCCGATGTTGGCGAGCAGTTCGAGGTTGTGTTCCAGGCCATCGAGTTCGCGCGAGCCGGTCGCGCGCATCGCGCGCTGGGCGCCTTCGAGCTGGGCGCGGGCGTCGACGCCGCGGCGCTGGCGGATGCGGTTGAACTCGCGGAAGCCGGCTTCGAAGATCGCTTCCAGGCCGCCCATCGCGCGGTTGCGCTCGGTGGTGCCGGCATAGAGCTTGGACAGTTCGGCGCCCGACCAGAAGCGCTCTTCGAAATGATCGGCTTCGCTGCGCGCGCGCCGGATCACCTTCCATTTGCGGAAGATGATGATCCACGAGGTGATCGAGGCGATCACCAGCAAGGCCATGATGAACTGGACCGGGAGGCTGGCCTTGATCACCAGGTCCCAGAGATTGAAGCTGGCGGCTTCGCCGGCCGCGGCGGCGCCTTGGGTCACGGCCTGGACGGCTTCCTCCGGCAGGGCTTCCACGGTCGTGGCCAGAAGCGCGATCAGCGATGACGTCATGCTTGGTTCTCCGTAGCCCGGTACGCGGGCCTGTGATGGGGCTGGGTGGTCCGTGGGGAGTAACGAACCGCCGGATGATTTGGGTTCAACGCTGGCCTGGGCACGGTGCCTGGGCTCAGTCGTCGCGGCCGGCCTGGACTTCCTGCGCCTGCAACTGCGCCAACAAGGCCGCTGGAATCGCGCAGGGACGCAGATGCTCGGCATCCACCGCGGCGACCCGGACTTCGGCGCTGATCAGCGTTTCCTCGCCGCGCCGCACGGTCTGCGCGAAGATCAGGCTGGCGCGGCGGCAGCGCCGCAGTTCCACCGTGACCTCCAGCGCATCGTCGAGCCGCGCCGGTTTGAGGAAACCGATCTGCATGCCCGCGACCACGAACAACAGCCCGTGATCGCGGCGCAAACCGTCCTGGCCGTAGCCCAGGGCGCGCACCCATTCGGTCCGCGCGCGCTCCAGGAACGCCAGGTACTGGGCGTGATAGACCAGACCGCCAGCGTCGGTATCTTCCCAATAGACGCGTGTCGGCCAACTGAACACCGATTCAACCGCGCTCATGGCTCGGAGGCCTCTTCGAACAGCCCGGCCGTGTCGGCGCGGGGTTTCAGGCCCATATGGCGATAGGCGCGCTGGGTCGCCATGCGGCCGCGCGCGGTGCGGATCAGATAGCCCTGCTGGATCAGGAAGGGCTCGATCACGTCCTCGAGCGTGCCGCGTTCCTCGCTGAGCGCGGCCGCCAGCGACTCGACCCCGACCGGGCCGCCGTCGAAGGATTCGATGATGGTCCGCAGCAGGCGCCGGTCGAGATCGTCGAAACCTTCCGGATCGACCTTGAGCATGGCCATGGCGGCATCGGCGGTCTGCAGGTCGATGTTGCCGCCGGCACGCACCTGGGCGAAGTCGCGCACGCGCCGCAGCAGGCGGTTGGCGATGCGCGGGGTGCCGCGCGAGCGGCGGGCGATTTCCGCCGCGCCCTCGGGGGCGCAGGAAATCCCGAGAATCTGCGCCGAGCGGCGCACGATCCGGGTCAGGTCCTCGGTGTTGTAGAACTCCAGGCGCTGGACGATGCCGAAACGGTCGCGCAGCGGCGCGGTCAGCAGGCCGGCGCGGGTGGTCGCGCCGATCAGGGTGAACGGCGGCAGGTCGAGCTTGATCGAGCGCGCGGCCGGGCCTTCGCCGATCATGATGTCGATCTGGTAGTCCTCCATCGCCGGATACAGCACTTCCTCGACCACGGGCGAGAGGCGGTGGATCTCGTCGACGAACAGCACGTCGTGCGGCTGCAGATTGGTCAGCAATGCGGCCAGGTCCCCGGCCTTCTCGATCACCGGACCCGAGGTCTGGCGCAGATTGACCCCGAGCTCGTTGGCGATGACATGGCTGAGAGTGGTCTTGCCCAGGCCCGGCGGCCCGAAGATCAGCACGTGATCGAGGGCTTCGCCGCGGTGCTTGGCGGCCTCGATGTAGATCTTGAGCTGCTCGCGCACCGGCTGCTGACCGAGGTACTCGTCCAGGCGCTTGGGCCGGATCGAGGCCTCGATGGCGTCGTCTTCACGGGTCGAGGAGGCAGCGATGATGCGGTCTTCGGTCATACCGCTATGTTCGCATGGGATGGTGCGCGGCGCAGGGCGGAAAGTATCGGGGTGTGCCGATCCCGGGGTTTGACGCGTGGGCGGCCGGCCGGCGTGCCGCGGGAGCCGGTTGCGGCGCGAATGCGGACGGTCGGCAGCTGGGAGCCAGATCGCCCCCCTTTGGCAAAGGGGGCGGGCGGCCGGCGTCGCATGGCGAAGCGAGGGCGTTGGAGCGCCGGGGATTTGCCTTGGGTTTGGCTAGAAGCAAATCCCCCCCTGCTCCTTTTCAAAGGGGGGAATGGCAACGGCGGAGCGGGAAACCCAGGTGCATCCCCTCAAGCGAAATGCACGTCGTAGCGGTCGTGCACTTCGGCCAGGCGCTCGGCATCGACTTCGCCGCGCATGATGCTCGGCAGCATGCGGAAATAATCGAAACGGTCGATACCGGGGGCCAGGGTGATGAATACGTCAGCGACCCGGCCTTCGCTGGCGGCGAAGGAATGCACGACGCCGGGCGGAATCACCGCATAGCCGCCCTTTTCGACGGTTATGGTCTCGCCGTCGATGACCATCTCAAGCGCGCCGTCGAGCACATAGAACGCTTCGCTCGAACGTTTGTGGTGATGCGGCTTGGCGCCGGCCGCACCGGCCTCCAGGCGCAGGCGGTTGGCGCCGAGCGCGCCGCAACAGTCGCTGGCGTCGGCCAGCAACCACAGCTGGGTGCCGTTGCCCTGCAGTGTTTCGGCGTCTTGTTGCTGGATCACGAAAGCGCGGGAGCGGGTCATCGCGGAACCTCGTCGATGGAAAGTGCGACGAGGCTAGGCGCCACCGGTACGAGGCGGCAATCCGGCACGGGTGGAACGATTTTTCCCGAATTTCCCGCGCGCACCGCTGTGTTGCAGCGGTGCTGTTGCGCCGGCCGGGATTCGGGATCGGTCGCACGCAGGCAACGCCCTCGCCTCGGACTTCGAATTCGCCAAGCCGCAGCACCGCTGCGGCCGTTGCAAAACCCCGGCCGCGCAGCGAGGCGACTAGATCTCGACCTGGGCGCCGAGCTCGACCAGGCGATTGCCGGGAATGCGGAAGAACCCGGTCGCCGGCGCCGCGTTGCGGTGCATGAAGGCGAACAGGCGGTCGCGCCAGATCGGCATGCCGCGGTGACGGCTGGCGACCACGGTCTCGCGGCTGGCGAAGTAGGTCGTGTCCATCGGGTCGAAATAGATGCCGCCGGCATCGCAGGAACGCATCAGCGCCAGCGGCACGTCGGGCACTTCCATGAAGCCGAAGCGGATCAGCACGCGATAGAAGTCGTTGCCGATCGCCTCGATCTTCAGGCGCTTCTCGCGCGGTGCGTACGGAATGCCCAGCGTTTCCACGGTCAGGAACACGTTGCGCTCGTGCAGCACCTTGTTGTGCTTGAGGTTGTGCAGCAAGGCATGCGGTACCACGCCCTTGTCGGCGGTCATGAAGATCGCCGTACCGGGGACGCGCACCGGCGGCGCCAGCATCAGGCCGGGCAGGAAGCTGCCGAGCTGGATGCCTTCCTTGCGCACTTCCTCGTGCAGCAATTCGCGGCCGCGGCGCCAGGTGCGCAGCAGGGTGAACACGACCAGGCCCAGCACGACCGGGAACCAGGCGCCCTGGAAGAACTTGGCGCCATTGGCGATGACGAAGCCGAGGTCGACGACGAAGAACACCACGCACAACGGCAACACCCACGTGCGCCAGCGCGGCCACAGCGAGCGCGCGACCAGGGCCAGCAGCAGAGTGTCGATCAGCATCGTCGCCGACACCGAGATGCCGTAGGCGGTCGCCAACGCGGTCGAGCTGCGGAACGCGAGCACCACGGTGATGACGGTGATCGCCAGGATCCAGTTGATGTACGGCACGTAGATCTGGCCGATGGTGTCGCTGGAGGTGTGCTTGATCTGCATGCGCGGGATATAGCCCAGCTGCATGGCCTGGCGTGCGACCGAGTAGGCGCCGGTGATGACGGCCTGCGAGGCGATCACCGCCGCCATCGTCGCCAGCACGATCATCGGGTACAGGCCCCACGACGGCACCGCCTCGAAGAACGGGTTTTTGACCGCTTCGGGATGCTGCAGCACGAATGCGCCCTGACCGAGGTAGTTCAACATCAGACAGGGCAGCACCATGGTGTACCAGGCGTAGCGGATCGGGCGCGCGCCGAAATGGCCCATGTCGGCGTACAGCGCTTCGCCGCCGGTGACGGCCAGCACCACCGCGCCGAGGATCAGCACCGAATGCGAGCCGTGCTCGACGAAGAAGCGCACGCCCCAGCGCGGGTCCAGCGCCTTGAACACCTCCGGCGCCTGGACGATGTTGTAGATGCCGATGGCGGCGAGCGAGACGAACCACAGCATGGTGATCGGCCCGAACACCTTGCCGACCTTCTCGGTGCCGAAACGCTGGGCCAGGAACACCATCACCAGGATCACCACGGTGATCGGCACGATGAAGCGATGCAGGCCGGGCGCGGCGACTTCCAGGCCCTCGACCGCGCCGAGCACCGAGATCGCCGGGGTGATGACGCTGTCGCCGAAGAACAGCGAGGCGCCGAAGATGCCCAGGATGCCGACCACATAGGCCGAGCGCCCGCCCTTGGCCAAGGTGCGCTGGGCCAGGGTCATCAGCGCCATGATCCCGCCTTCGCCCTCGTTGTCGGCGCGCATGATGATGGTCACGTATTTCAGGGTGACCACGATCATCAGCGCCCAGAACACCAGCGACAGGATGCCGAGCACCGTGTCGTGGTTGCCGGTCAGGCCGAAGTGCGGCGAAAACGCCTCTTTCAGCGTGTACAGCGGGCTGGTGCCGATGTCGCCGAAGACCACGCCGATAGCGCCTACGACCAAGCCGGGCAGCCCCTTCTTGGAGCCGTGATGGCCGGAGTCGTGCCCGTTCGCGGCCGAATGGCCGTGAGCGTGCTTGCCTTGCGAGGAGGGAACGGTAGAGGACATTTCGCGTGGTTCCGTGGCGGTGACCCGCCTTGGCTCAACGAAGCGCGGACTTTAGCGCTTTGCGGATGATGGCGGCAGCATCGTCGCCGGCGGCGGTGGCGTCGCGCGCCATGCGCGCGGCCTCGGCCGGTTTGTAGCCCAGTTGCTGCAGGGCGATGGTGGCTTCGCTCTGCGGATCGGCGGGAACCCCGCTGGAGCCGAGGGTCGGCGCGCCGAGCCCGGCCAGGTCGGCGGCGCGGTCGCGCAGCTCGACGACCATGCGCTCGGCGGTCTTCTTGCCGATACCGGGGATGCGGGTCAGCGCGGTGACGTCGCCGGTCTGGACCAGGCGCGCGAATTCCTCGACCGGCACGCCCGACAGCACCGCCAGGGCGATCTTGGCGCCGATGCCGCTGACCCGCTGCACGTCGCGGAACAAGCGCCGTTCGGCCTCGCGTAGGAAGCCGTACAGCGAAACGCTGTCTTCCTTCTGCGCATAGTGTGTAAACAAGGACACTTCGCGGCCGAGCTCGGGCAAGTCGTAGAACGTGCTCATGGGCGCTTCGAGCTCGTAACCCACGCCGTTGACGTCCACGATCAGCCACGGCGGCTGCTTGTGGATCAGGGTGCCTCTGAGACGACCGATCACTGTGGAACTCCAGATACGGCTGGCGACGCGCCCCGGCGGACCGGGCAGGCGCGAAGCGGGCGGTGACGATACGAAGACGGCGCGTCAGACGGAACGCGGTGGCGCGCGCAGGTCCCTACCCCGCACGCCGCCGGGCCCCTGGCGTGGGCCGGGTTCACGCCCCGCGCCTGCGCAACTGATGGGTGGCGATGCCGGTTCGCAGCGCCGTGGCACTCATGTGGGCATGGGTCAGGGCCACCGCAAGCGCGTCGGCGGCGTCGGCCTGCAGCTTCACTTCGGGAAGATTCAGCAACAGCCGCACCATGTGCTGGACCTGCTGCTTGTCGGCCGCGCCGCGGCCCACCAGCGACTGCTTGATCAGGCGCGGTGCGTACTCGCTGATGGGGATGCGCCGGCGCACCACGGTGGCCAGGGCGGCGCCACGGGCATGACCGAGCTTCAGCGCGGAAGTCGCCGACTTGTCCATGAAGACGGTTTCGATCGCGACCTGGTCGGGCCGGTACTCGTCGAGCACCGCCTCCAGGCCTTCGCACAGCAGACCCAGGCGCGAGGGGAAATCCTCGGCGTCGAGCAGCTTGAGCGCCTGCGCATGCACGTACACGCAGCGTCCGTCCGCCGCGACGTCGATCACGCCGAGGCCGGTCCGCTGCGAACCGGGGTCGATTCCTAGGATTCTGGTCACAACGACAGCTTACGCGTTATGCGTAAGCGTCCTCGTCCAGATCGGCGTTCGAATAGACGTTCTGGACGTCGTCGAGGTCTTCCAGCCAGTTCAGCAGCTTGACCACCTGCTGGGCGGTCTCGCCGGTTACGGCGATGTTGTTGTCGGCGCGCAGGGTGACCTCGGCCTGGCCGGCGACGAGGCCGGCGGCGTCCATCGCGGCCTTGACCTGCGCGAAGGCCTCGGCGCTGGTCAGCACGTCGATCGAGCCGTCTTCCGGGTACACCACCACGTCGTCGGCGCCGGCTTCGATGGCCACTTCGGTGATGCGCTCTTCGTCGGCGCCCGCGTCGAACCAGAGCACGCCGCGCTTGGCGAACATGAAAGAGACCGAGCCGTCGGTGCCGAGGTTGCCGCCGAACTTGCCGAAGGCATGGCGCACGTCGGCGACGGTGCGGACCTTGTTGTCGGTGAGGCAGTCGACGATCACCGCCACCCCGCCCGGGGCATAGCCCTCGTAGCGAATTTCCTCGTATTCCACGCCTTCCAGCGCACCGGTCGCCTTCTTGATCGCGCGCTCGATGACGTCCTTGGTCATGTTCGCCGACAAGCCCTTGTCGATGGCGCTGCGCAGGCGCGGATTGCTGTTGGGATCGCCGCCGCCCGAACGCGCCGCTACGCTGATCTCGCGGATGATCTTGGTGAAGATCTTGCCGCGCCGCGCATCCTCGGCGTTCTTGCGAGCCTCAATCGACGGACCTCTACCCATGGCAATAACCGGACGTGTTGTCTGAACAAGCCGGCGATTTTACTCGATCGTGCCCGCCCACCGGCGGTTGGCAGGAGATTCGTCGCCGATCCGGGGCGGTCCGGCCGGCGTCCGGCTCGCTCGCCCGCTCAGTCGCCAAAGCGGCCGCGACGGAAGAAGGCCTCGGCCAGGCGCGCCGCCTGCGCCGAAAACAGCAGGCCGCTGTGGCTGGCATCGATGACGGTGTGGTCGCTCAAGCCCGGCAGACGGGTCTCGGCGACCGCCACCGTGCCGTCGCTTTCGCCCTCGAAACGGCCGAAGAAACGCCCCAGCCCGTGCGGCGTGCGGCCGGCGATCAGGCCGACCTGCGCCGCCCCCTGCCAGGGCGGGCAGCCGCGCTGCAACACCTCGGCGGCGCGACCGAGCACGGCCGCGCTCCAGGCCTTGCGGGCCAGGCCGCCGGCGGCGGCGCTGCCGCACAAGGGCGTGCCCAGGCAGACCACCCGGCGCACCGGCAACTGCGGGTGCTCGCGCAAGGCCCCCAGCACGATCAGGCCGCCGAGGCTGTGGGCCAGGACATGGCAAGGCTCGTCGAGGCGTTCGACCAGGCGCGCGATCGAGGCTTCCGGACCGACGCCGGCGCCGGCATAGGCGAAGACTTCGGGCTCGTAGCCGGCCGCGGCCAGGCGCGCGCCCAGCCAGCCCATCGAGACCCCAGGCATCCAGATGCCGTGCAGCAACAGCACCCGGCGCGGGCTGCGCGGCTTGGCGGCGCGTTCGGCGGCGGGCTGGCGGGGGTCCATGTGGGTGCGGCTGTCCATGCCGCGAATATGGCCGCCGCCGGCGGCGAATCCAAGCATCCGGCGATCGCCGCGAAGATCGGGGCCAGACGTCATTCAGCGATGCCGCCGCGCAACCGCGACGGCTGCGCGACGGCATCGGGTCGATCAGCAGCGGTGCAGGGTCAGGCCGGTCGGTGCGCCGGCCGTGCCCCAGGTCTGCACCGAACCGTCGCATTCGATGCGGCCGCCGCCGATGGCATTGCCGCTGCTGTCATAGCGGGTCCACTCGGCCCATTCGACGCCGAGGATCGGGTAGCGCGCGAACGCCGAGCCCGCCACCGCCACCAGTCCCAACAACAACGCTGCCGTGAAAATCGCTTTCCGGGTACGAAGCATCTGACCTCTCCTTGTGTGTGCCGCGGACTGCATGTCCGCGATACGAGGCTAAGCCACAGCGCCACCACGATTGTTCACCCGATGCGTGTGTGCATCACAGTTCGAAGATGCCGATGCCCCGGATCCGCACGCTTCGTCCAATCGGGCCATAACGAATCGGCGACGTTCCAAGCCAGTCAATACAAATCCAAACATATCCAATATCGAAACCGCGACCGATCTCAACAAAGTCGAAGATAAAAACATGATCGCCGCGAGAGTGTGACGGCGAGCTAATCCTGTGCGTCTTCACAACCCCCAGGATTCGCCGCACCTCCCCCCCGCTCTTCGGAAGCCCGTATGAACCTGCGGCACCCTGCTCTGCCCGTCGTCAACGTACTGGCATCGGCGTTGCTCGCCGCGGTCGCGATGTTTCCTGCAGCGCCCGCATCCGCAGGCGAGCTGCGCCCCAGCCAGAGCAACAACGATCTGTCCAACCCGCATCGCGGCTTCCTGCTTTGGGGTAGCACCGTCGCCGCCGACGGCGGCCTGCCCGACAACCACTACGGCGCATCGATCTATCAGATCTACGTCCCGTGGCGCGAAATCGAAACCGCCGACGAACAGTTCGACTGGGACAAGTTCGAAACGAACCACCTGAAACCGATCCTCGACGAAGACCCCAACGCGACCTTCGTACTGCGCCCGGTCGCCGACTACCCGGACAGCGTGGCCAACAACATCGGCTACTTCTACCGCAACGAAGCCGAGCCGCTGCGGGCGTATCCGAAGTTCCTCGAGCTGGCGCCGGTCAGTATCCAGTTCCACAACTACAGCCAGACCCAGTGCGACGACGTCGGCCCCGGCCGCGCGCCGATCTACAACACCCCGGCGATGCGCCAGCAGCTGGTGCAGTTCGTGCAGGCGTTCGGACGCCGCTACGACGGCGACCCGCGCATCACCGCGGTGCACGTCGGCCTGCTCGGTTTCTGGGGCGAGTGGCATACCGCCGGCTGCGACAGTTGGGAACCCGATGCGACCACCCGCAGCGCAGTGCGCGACGCTTACGCCGCGGCGTTCCAGCAGACGCCGGTGCACAGCCGTTACGCGCGCCAGTCCGATGTCGGCGGCACGAACTTCGGCTTCAGCGAGGACTACTTCCCGTCGTTCACCGCGATGTGCAACAAGTTCGCCACCAAGTTGCCCGAGTGCGACGACAGCGGCTGGCACAACCTGGAATGGGGCTTCCGCAACGACGCCACCGCCGCGCGCGGCAACTGGAAGTTCAACCCGATCGGCGGCGAAAGCCCGAACAACGGCCAGAAGGCGACCTGGACCGGACGCACCAACGACATCCTGACCCTGCTGCGCGAGTATCACTTCACCTGGCTCGGTCCGGCCGGCCAGCACGAGGTCAATCCGTCGGGCAAGCCGTCGACGTTCAAAGCCAACATGCTCAAGGTCAAGCGCGCGCTCGGCTACGAGTTCACCGTGCGCCAGGTCAACTGGCCCGACAGCATGCAGGCCGGCGCCGCCATCCCGGTCAAGCTGAGCGTCGAGAACACCGGCTCGGCACCGCTGTATCAGGTCTACCAGACCGAACTGCACTGGGTCGATGCCGGCGGCACGACCCGCGCCAAGGCCGCGTTCGACTATCCCTTGAACGCCTTGATGCCGAACACGGTACCAGCGCTCGTCGACGCCACCGCGCAGGTGCCGGCCACGCTCGCACCGGGCAGTTATTCGCTGCGCCTGGCGATCGCCGACAGCTGGCCCGGCCGTCCGGCGATCAAGCCGCAGAACACCGGCCGCGACAGCGCCGGCCGATTGAGCTTGGGGACGGTGACCGTCGCCGCGGCGGCGGTCGACCTTTGAACGAGCGGGCCGGCGTTCTTCCCCGGGGCGCCGGCCCGCCCTTCATCGACCTGCTGCGAAGGCATTCACGCCCGGAGTCCGGAACGGATCCGGCACCGCTCACATAAGCGCGCGAGCGTCCGCGCTCCATACGCCTGCGCCCGCGCGATCCGCGGGCGCAGTCACGTTCGCGACCCCGGCCTGCCCCTAGATTCCCCGACGCCCATCGGGGCCAATCACCAGGGAGTCGGTATGAAACGATCGTCATGGTTCCTGGCGCTGAGCGTCGCGCTCGCGCCCTGCCTCGCCGCGCACGCCGCGCCGCCACGGGTCACCCAAGGCCTGGTCGGCGAATGGCATCTGGAGTTGTCCGGCAACACCGCCTACGACAGCAGCGGCTTCGGACGCAACGGCCTGGTCGTGGGCGGTGCCGCGTCGAGCTACGGCTGGCTCAATGCCGGCGCCGACTTCAGCGCCGGCAAGTACGTCGAAGTGCCCAACTCGTCCAACCTCAACTTCGGCAGCGGCAGCTTCACCGTCGCCGCTTGGGTACGCATGGCCAACCCCGGCTCGTCGATCGTCAAAACGCTGGTCGAGAACCGCGCCAGCGGCGCCGGCCGCGGCTATTCCTTCGGCGTCGACCAGGGCCGCAACGTGCTGCTGCAACTCAACGACGGCAGCACCTGGGCCAACTATGTCTCCGACGGCAGCCTGACGATGGCGGCGAACCGTTGGCACCACATCGCCGCGGTGGTCAACCGCAGTACCGCGCCGAACACGATTTCGTTCTACATCGACGGCCGCCGCACCACCGCCCAGCCGACCCCGATCGCGGCCAATATCGACAACGGCGACCGGCCGTTCCTGATCGGCGGGCACAAGGACATCGCGTCCTACCGTTTCAACGACCGCGCCGACGAAGTGCTGCTCTACAACCGCGCGCTCCCGGCCGATGCCAGCGGCGGTCTGGGCGATCTGATGGCGCCGGGCCGGACCAATTTCCAGCCGTCGTACTGGAATGACGACGCCACCCGCAAGCGTTACAACAACTGCTACAACTACGCCAACAACAAGGCCACCAATACCTTCGCCCAACCCGGCCGCGCCGCCGGCTCGATGTATAGCTCGATCAGCTGCGCTGCGGTGCATGCCGCCGCGGTCCGCGATGGCCTCGAACCGGTGAGCGACATCAACGCCTCGAGCTACAAGAACATCGTCGCACTGGTGGCCGGGACTAATTACGACTATCACTGGTACCGCCGCGACGCCAACGGCCTATGGACCCACAAACCCGGCCAGACCTCCGCCACCAACCGCGACAATTCCGGCAACGAAATCACCGACCCGCGCACCGCCAATCGCGGTGCCTACACCGATTTCTGCGGTTTCTTCCGGGTCTGGTCCGACAGCGTGGAGGGCACCGGCCATGAACAAGTCAATTAAGCCTGCGCCCACCCGGGGAACCGCCATGACCAAGCTTTCGCTGAAATCCCTGCTCACCGGCCTGGCCCTGCTGGCCGCACCGGCCTTCGCCCTCGCCGCCGAAGCGCCAGGCCTGCAGATCACCTACCTGGTGTATTCGGGCCGTCCGAACCCGGTGGTGACCGTCACCGACCCGGCCGCCCTACGCGCGATCGAGACCCGCCTCGCCGATGCCCTTGCCGCCCCGGCAAAAACCGGCGCCGCGGCCGAACCGGTGCTCGGCTACAACGGCATCCTGCTCGAACACGTCGGCGGCTCGTCCGCCAAGGCCAAACCTCAGCCGTTGCTGATCAAGGGCCAACAACTGCGCATCGACACCGCCCCGGCCACGGCGATGAAAGCTGCGACCGCCACCACCCGCAATTCCGCCGCCGCCGGCGACCTGGAAACGATGCTGCTCAAGCTCGGCCAGAAACAGGGCGTGCTGGATGCGACTACGTTGAACGTGTTGCTCGATCAACGCTGAGAACATTTGCGCGGCACCGATACGGCCTTTCTCGCTTCGACGGGGGAGGCCGTTTTTTTGGACTTAGCAGTCGGTTTGGGGTACGCGCGAATCGGTATAGCGCGGCAAGGTGACGCCGCGCGGTCGCGGCTTGTGACGCTCCTACCCAGAAGCAGTTCCGCGGTTGCGGTTGCTGTTGCGGTTGCTGTTGCTGTTGCTGTTTCTGTTGCTATTGCTATTGCTATTGCTATTGCTATTGCTATTGCCATGATGAGCTTGGCGCAGTACCGAACTCGCGAGACCGCCTGGAGACCCGGAGGGCGCCGCACAGGACGTGCGGCGTTTTCCGATAAGACAGGGACGTCTTATCGGAAAATCCCGGCGCAAGCTGCGTGCTCGCAAGGGAGCTTCGTCAAGGAAAAGCACTTTTCTTTGGTGACTTTCTTTTGGGGCTTTGGCCAAAAGAAAGTTACCCGCACCCTTTAGGGGGCGGAAGCTCTGCACTGGCTTTTAGGCTCTTAGTCGGAAGCAAGATCAAACGCCAAAAGCTTCCGCCACTAAAGCGGCGGGTTACTTTCTTTTGTCATAAGCAACAAAAGAAAGGTAACCAAAGAAAAATGCTTTTCTTTGAGTCAAGGGCCCGCACGAGCGGTGCTTCCGCGGGGATTTTTCATACGGGACATCCCTTTCCCGATGAAAAACGGCCCGCATCCATGCGGGCCGCCCTTCGGGTCCTCCATTGCCTTCGCGAGCGCGAAGCCGCGCACAGCAACGTCAACGTCAACGTCAACGGCAATGGCAATGGCAATGGCAACGGCAACGGCAATAGCAACGGCGACAGCGACAGCGACAGCGACAGCGACAGCGACAAGCTTCGCTGCGTCAGCTCACCCCGCAACCGTCACCGCATCGCGCCGCAAGATGAACTCGTGATCGCGCGTATTGCCCACGATGAAATCGTAATGGCCGACATGTTCGAAACCGTACCGGCCATAGAAACGCTGCGCGCCCAGGTTCTCCGACCACACGCCGATCCACAGGGTCCGCGGGCCTTCGCGTTGCAGCCATTCGAGCACGGTGTCGAACAGCCGCGCGCCCCAGCCGCCGTTCTGCGCTTCGCGCAGCACGTACAGGCGCTTGAGTTCGCCATCGCCTTCGGCCACGTCCGGATGCGGCAGGCCGCAGGGGCCGGCCGCGGCATGGCCCACGGCGACGCCATCGCGTTCCAGCAAGAAGATCGCGTAGTCCGGGTGCGACAAGATCACGGTCTGCTTCTCGACCGAATAGCTGTCGAGCAGAAACGTCTGCAGATCCTCCGGCGGGTACAGATGGCCGAAGGTTTCGACGAAGGTGCGCGTAGCGATGTCGGCGACGAGCCGCGCATCGTCGACGCTGGCGCGACGGATGGAAAACTTCGGTGCGGCGTTCGTCATAAGGCCTCGCAGTGTAAGCGGACGGTAACGATGCAACGGCAACGCGTGCGGACTGGCTGGGCCGAACTGGGCCGAGCTACGCCCAGCGGCGGTATTCCCGCGAACGGACGACACCGAGCCTCACCGCCCGCAGCGGCGCGCGATCGCGCGCGCCGCCGGAGCTGGCCCGACAACCGGGCTCGACGAGCCCGGCCTTGCGGCCCGGTCAGGCCGGGTCTTTCTTCGGGCGCACCATCACGTGCACTTCGGCCAGCTGCGCGTCCGGGATCGGCGACGGCGCGCCGGTCATCAGGCATTGCGCGGTGGTGGTCTTCGGGAACGCGATGACGTCGCGGATCGATTCGGTGCCGCCCATCAGCGCGGCGATGCGGTCGATGCCGAAGGCGATGCCGCCGTGCGGCGGCGCGCCGTACTTGAGCGCGTCGAGCAGGAAGCCGAACTTGGCCTCGGCCTCTTCCGCGCCGATGCCGAGCAGGTCGAACACCGCCGACTGCATCTGCGGGCGGTGGATACGGATCGAACCGCCGCCGATCTCGTTGCCGTTGAGGACCATGTCGTAGCCGCGCGACACCGCGGTCTTGGCGTTGGCGCGCAGGTCGGCGATGTCGTCGACTGCGGGCGCGGTGAAGGGGTGATGCAGGGCGACGTAGCGCTGCGCTTCCTCGTCCCACTCGAACATCGGGAAGTCGGTGACCCACAGCGGCTTCCAGCCGTCGGCGACCAGGCCGAGGTCCTTGCCGAGCTTGAGGCGCAGCGCGCCCATGAAGTCGCTGGCGGTCTTGTAGTCGGCGGCGCCGAAGAAGATCGCGTCGCCGCTCTGGGCGCCGCTGACTTCGACGATCTTGGCCAGGGTGGCGTCGTCGAGGAACTTGGCGATCGGCGAGTTGATGCCGTCGCGGCCCTTCGCGGCGTCTTCGACCTTCATCCAGGCCAGGCCCTTGGCGCCGTACTTCGCCGCGTGCGCGCCGCACTCGTCGATCTGCTTGCGCGACCAGCCGGCCGCACCCGGCGCACGCAGGGCGACGACGCGGCCATCGGCGTGGTTGGCCCAATCGGTGAAGACCTTGAATTCGCACTGCTTGACCAGCTCGGCGATGTCGACGAATTCCAGGTCGATGCGCAGATCGGGCTTGTCGGAACCGTAGCGGCGCATGGCTTCGGCATAGGTCATGCGCGGGAACTGCGCATCGAGTTCGACCTCGATGGTTTCCTTGAACACCACCCGGATCATGTCCTCGACGGTGTCCTGCACGTCGCGCTCGGAGACCCAGGCGAACTCCATGTCGAGCTGGGTGAACTCGAGCTGGCGGTCGGCACGCAGCGCTTCGTCGCGGAAGCAGCGCGCGATCTGGTAGTAACGGTCGAAGCCGGCCACCATCAGGATCTGCTTGAACAACTGCGGCGACTGCGGCAGAGCGTAAAACTCGCCCGGATGCATGCGCGCCGGCACCAGGAAGTCGCGCGCGCCTTCCGGCGTGGCCTTGGTCAGGATCGGGGTTTCGATGTCCTGGAAACCGCGCGCGTCGAGCCAGCGGCGCAGCGACTGCACCAGGCGGATGCGCGTGCGCATCATCTTCTGCATCTCGGGGCGGCGCAGGTCGAGGTAGCGGTAGGTCAGGCGGGTTTCTTCGCCGGCGTTCTCATGGGCATGGAACGGCAGCGGCTCGGCCTTGTTCAGCACCTCGATCGTCGCCGCCAGCACTTCGACCTTGCCGCTGCGGATCTTTTCGTTGGCGGCCTGACGCGCGCGCACCGTGCCGGTCACCCGCACGCAGCTCTCCACGCTCAGATCGCCGGCGGTCTTGAACAGTTCGGCGGTATCGGAGTCGACGACGATCTGCACCACGCCCTCGTGATCGCGCAGATCGGTGAACACCACGTGGCTCTGGACGCGATTGGTGTTGACCCAGCCGCACAGGGTGACGGTCTGGCCGATCAGCGCCTCGTCGACGAGGCCGCAGAAATGGGTACGCATGGAAACTCCGATTGGTCGATCCGTGAATCGTGGGGGTTGCGACAGGAGGGTTCGGGACCGGGCCGCGGCAGCTGCCGGGCCGGGAACGCCTCGCCGGCCGGGGGCCGGAACCGATCATTCTAGTGCACGTGCCAGTGCACGCGCAGGACCGCTGCAGTTGCCCGGCCACGCTCAGGACCGGTGCAGTGCGCCCTGTGCGGCCGTTATGCCCTGCACCGCCGGCCAAACTCCGGGCAGGCGGATGCGGCTCGACCCCGCAAACGACGCGGGGCGCCTCGCGGCGCCCCGGGGGGAATGCTGGACGATCCGGGTGCTGGCCGCGGACCGACCTGAATCAGGTGGCGCTGGCCCCGGAGGCCGGCTTGGCCGGGGCCGCGGCGGGCTCGGCCTTTTTCTCGGCGGGCTTGCTGTCGGCGGCCGGGGTCGAGCCGCCGGAGCCTGAGCCGGAGCTGCCCTCACCGGCCAGATTGCGCTTCTTGTCGCCGTCCTTCTTGAAGTCGGTCTCGTACCAGCCGCCGCCGGCCAGGCGGAACTGCGGCGCGGTCAGCTGACGCCCGACTTTCTCGGCGCCGCACTCGGGGCAGACGGTCGGGTCGGCGTCGGAGAGCTTCTGCAGACGGTCGAAGGCGTGGCCGCAGGCGCTGCACTGGAAGGCGTAGATGGGCATGGCGGAGACTGTAATTCGGGACGACGGACTGGGCAGTGTGGGGGCAGATCGCGGCGATGCAAGGCGCGGCGGCCTCTAATCGGACCCGCATCGAGCTCGTTTCAGGCCCCGGCGGGTTCGCTCCGGCGCCGACAGACCGGTCGCAGCGACCGGCAAGGCCGCCGGTGGCAGCGACGTCATTCGCGTCGCGCATGCCCTCATCCGGCGCTACGCGCCACCTTCTCCCGCAAGCGGGAGAAGGGTTCGCAGCACAGCCGAGGATGCACAACGCGGTTGCCCCTTGCCCTTGCCCTTGCCGTAAGGATTTCGCTGTTGCCGTGCGCCGATTCGCACTAGCGAAGGCCATCGAAGACCCGGAGGGCGGCGCGCAGGGATGCGCGCCGTTTTTCATCGGGACAGGGATGTCCCGTATGAAAAAGCCCTGCGTCGGCATCGAACGTGCGGGCCTGTGATTCAAAACAAAGCATTTTTCTTTGGTTTGCACTGTCAACGTCTAAGTGCAGCAAACGAGTCGAAAACACTCTGACGAACCTTCGCGGCTAACTCAGGCATGCCCAGCTCACGCAAGAACACCACCGCCGGGAATTGATAGCCCAACGACGCCCGTGGCCGCGTGTTGAACTCATGAGCGATTCGATCCAATTGCCGTTGCGTGTAGCCCGACAGATCGGTGCCCTTCGGAAAATATTGCCGGAGCAGACCGTTGGTGTTCTCGCAGATGCCGCGCTGCCAAGGACTGCTTGGGTCAGCGAAGTAGACCGATACGTTGGTGCGCTGGGTCAATACCCGATGCAGCGCCATCTCCTTGCCCTGGTCGTAGGTCAGCGTCTGCCTCGCCGATAGCGGCAAACGACGCAGCACCCGGCTGAATCCCTCCAGCGCGTCAGCGGCCGTGCAACCACGCATCCGCGCCAGCACCGTGAACAGGGTCTTGCGGTCCACCAGCACGCCGATCGCCGAAGCGTTGCGTGCGCCGACCAGGAAATCGCCTTCCCAGTGGCCGGGCACCAGGCGTTCGGTGGCGGCGGGCGGACGCAGGTGAATACTCTGCACATCCAGCATCCGACCGCGCCGCTCCGGGCCCCGTGCGGACGAACGGCGGGCAGCGCGCTGCTGCTTCAGTAAACGAGTCAGCTCCCGCCGAATGGGGCCACGGGGCATGGCATAAATCGCCGTATAGATGGTCTCGTGCGACACCCGCCACTCCGGTCGGTCAGGATATTCTTCGCGCAGTCCCTGGCTGATCTGACGTGGCGACCAATAACGTGCCAGTCGCCGCTGCACCTCCAGCCACAAGGCACTGTCGGCGCTCAGCTTGCGCTCGCGTCGCGCTCGACGGCGCAAGCGCCGCGCCCGTTCGCCAGCACGAACCGCATCATAGCCTCGCCGGGGTCGACCCAGCGCCGGGGTGGGCCCCGGCGTACGCACCCCATTGCGGGCCAATTCGCGCGACACGCTGCTATCGGCACGCCCCAACATTCGGGCGATAGCGCGGCCGCTATGGCCATGCTGCTTCATGGCCATGAGCACACCGCGTTCTTCGGCGCTGAAGTGGCTGTACTGGGTTCCCATGCGCTGACCTCAAGGGTGGGTGATGCGCTTGAGGTTAGACAGTGCAGTTACCTTTCTTTTGTTGCTTTAGACAAAAGAAAGTAACCCGCCGCTTTAGTGGCGGAAGCTTTTGGCGTTTGATCCTGATCTTGCTTGAGCGAAGCACCGCGAGACCTTCGCAGCGCGGTCGCGGCTCGCGCCGCTCCTACCCTCGCGACAGCTCACTCCCTCGATCAATCACGAAGGCGCTGCAAAACCTGCGAATCCCGCGATCGCGGCTCACGCCGCTCCTACAGAAAAGCAGCACCCCCCAAACGACGCCACACCACCTCAAGCCGCGTCGTACAGCGCCATCCACTCCGCCTCGGCCTTGGCCAGGTCCGCGGCGACCTTTTCGCGCTGCTTGGCTAGCTCGGCCGCGTTGTCGCCGCCGCCGGCGTATTTGGTCGGATCGGCCAGGTCCATGTCCAGGGTATGCAGCTTGGATTCCAGCTCGGCCACCCGCTTTTCCGCTTCCGCCAGCTTGACCGGGTTGACCTTGCGCCCGCCCTTGCCGCCGCCGGCGGCCTGCTTGGCGGCCGATGCGGCGGCGGTTGCCTGCGCCGCGGCCTTGGCCACGGCCGCGCCCTTGCCGTCGTTGCTGTTGTCGCGCGTGCGCAGCCACACCGCATAGGCGTCGAGGTCGCCGTCGAACGGCTGCGCCACGCCATCGGCCACGCGCCAGAAGGTTTCGCAGACCAGGCCGATCAGGTGGCGGTCGTGCGAGACCAACACGATCGCGCCGGGGAAATCGGACAGCGCTTCGGCCAGGGCCTCGCGCACGTCCAGGTCCAAGTGGTTGGTCGGTTCGTCGAGCAGCAGCACGTTCGGCTTGCGCCAGGCGATCATGGCCAGGGCCAGGCGCGCGCGTTCGCCGCCGGAGAAACCGTCGACCGATTCGAAGGCGCGGTCGCCGGGGAAATTCCACTTGCCGAGGAAATCGCGCAGCTGCTGGGTCGGCACGCCCGGGGCGATTTCGGCCAGATGATCGATCGGGCTGACGCCGGCATGCAGCGATTCGACCGTGTGCTGGGCGAAGTAACCGATGCGCAGGTCCGGATGGCCGCCGCGTTCGCCGGTCAGCAGGTCCAACTCACCGACCAGCGATTTGACCAGGGTCGACTTGCCCGCGCCGTTCGGGCCGAGCAAGGCGATGCGGTCGCCGGCTTCGAGAATAAAGCTGACGTCGTCCAGCACCACGTGGTCGCCGTAGCCGCAATCGGCATGGATCAGGCGCAGCAACGCATGCGGCAGCTTGACCGGCGCCGGGAACTCGATGCGCATCGCGCGTTCGAGCCGCACCGCCTCGGTGCCGACCATCTTGGCCAGGCGCTTGACCCGCGACTGCGCCTGCTTGGCCTTGGCCGCGCTGGCGCTGAAGCGGTCGATGAAGCTCTGCAGATGGGCGCGCTCGGCCTGCTGCTTTTCGTGGGTGATCTGCTGCAGGCGCAGGTGTTCGGCGCGCTGGCGCTCGAACGAGGTGTAGTCGCCGGTGTACAGCTTGGCCTTGCCGTCGTGCAGATGCAGGGTGTGGGTGGTGACCTCGTCGAGGAACTCGCGGTCGTGCGAGATCAGCAGCAAGGTGCCCGGATACTTCAGCAGCCACTGCTCCAGCCACAGCACCGCGTCCAGGTCCAAGTGGTTGGTCGGCTCGTCGAGCAGCAGCAGGTCCGACGGCGTCATCAGTGCGCGCGCCAGGTTCAGGCGCACGCGCCAGCCGCCGGAGAACTCCTTGACCGCGCGCTCGTGGGTGTCGGGCGAGAAGCCCAGGCCGTGCAAGAGCTTGCCGGCGCGCGCGGTGGCGTCGTAACCGCCGAGCTCTTCGAGCCGGTGGTGGGCTTCGGCGACCGCTTCCCAGTCCTCGCGCTCGACCGCTTCGCGTTCGGCGACCAGCACCTGGTAGACCTGGGCGTCGCCGGACAGGACGAAGTCCAGGGCCGGATCGTCGAGGGCCGGGGTTTCCTGGGCCACGCTGGCGATGCGCACCCGGTTGGGCACGTCGATGTCGCCGCGGTCGGCCTCGACCTCGCCCTGGATCGCCGCGAACAGCGAGGACTTGCCGGTGCCGTTACGGCCGATCACGCCCACCCGCCAGCCGGCGTGCAGGGTCAGGTCTACGTTGGACAGCAGCAGGCGTTCGCCACGCCGCATGGCGAAATCACGGAAAGAAATCATGCGGATATGGTCGCATGACTGATCGGTATTTGCTCATGAACACAAGTTCGGCCGCTCCGGCAGCGGGCGTCGAATAATCGGGACGTCGGCCTCAGACCGCCCCCACGCGTCAACGAGCTCGCCTCCCGCGGCAAAGCGCCCCTCGCGCCGGCCGTGGCGGCTTGGCTCGCCCTGACGTCCCCCGTTCGACCGCCCGGAGTGTCCATGTCCCGCCGCCTGTCCCTGCTCAGCACCGCCGTATCGATCGCTCTCGCCACCGCCCCCGCCTGGGCCCAGGACGCCGCCGCCCCGGATGCCGCGACCGCCAACCCGACCAACCTCGACACCCTGATCGTCACCGGCACCCGGGTCAGCGACCGCACCGTCGCCGAGTCCACCGCGCCGATCGACATCATCACTCCGCAGACCCTGGAGGCCACCGGCACCGTCGAGCTGGCCACCGCCCTGTCGCGCGCCCTGCCCTCGCTGAATTTCCCGCGCCCCGCGATTACCGACGCCACCGACGCGGTGCGTCCGGCGCAATTGCGCGGCCTCGCCCCCGACCAGGTGCTGGTGCTGGTCAACGGCAAGCGCCGCCACACCACCTCGCTGATCAACCTCAACGACAGCATCGGCCGCGGCTCCTCGCCGGTGGACCTCAACGCCATCCCGATCGCCGCGATCGAGCGCGTCGAAGTGCTGCGCGACGGCGCCTCGGCGCAATACGGCTCGGACGCCATCGCCGGCGTGGTCAACGTCGTGCTCAAGGGCTCGGGCGAAGGCGGCAGCCTCGCCGCGCGCTACGGCCAGTACAGCGCCGGCGACGGCAAGCAGTACCAGTTGTCCGGCGACGCCGGCCTCAAGTTCGGCGAGAACGGCAGCCTGCATCTGTCGGCCCAGGGCGGCCACAGCGACAACACCGACCGCGCCCGTCCCTACCTCGGCACGGTCACCCCGACCAGCAACCCGCCCGGCAAGGTCGTGCACCGCTACGGCGACCCGGAGATCGACCAGGCCGCGCTCGCCTACAACGCCCAGTGGAGCCCGAGCGAGGGCGTCGAGTTCTACTCCTTCGGCACCGCCAGCCGCCGCCGCGCCATTTCCAACGGCTACTTCCGCGCCCCGGGCAACCCCAACAACATCCGCTCGGTATATCCCGACGGCTTCCTGCCGCAGATCGACAACCTCAGCCAGGACCGTGCCTTCGTGCTCGGCCTGCGCGGCCAGACCGCCGGCGGCTGGAACCTCGACCTGAGCTACAACTACGGCCAGAACCAGCTCGACTTCGACGTGCGCAACAGCCTCAACCGCACCCTCGGCGCCGCCTCGCCGCACGATTTCTACATCGGCGCGCTCGAAGTCACCCAGAACGTGCTCAACGCCGACTTCAACAAGTCCTTCGACGTCGACTGGCTCAAGTACCCGCTCACCGTCGCCTTCGGCAGCGAATGGCGCGGCGAGAAGTTCAATCAATCCGCGGGCGAGCTGGCTTCGTATGTCGCCGGTCCCGAACCCGGCGCGCCCGGCGCGCAGGTGTTCCCCGGCTTCACCCCATCGGACGCCAGCCGCCGCAACCGCAACAGCCATTCGTTCTACGCCGACCTCGAAGCCGACGTGACCGACAAACTCTCGCTCGGCGCCGCCGCGCGCTACGAGCGCTACAGCGATTTCGGCGAGACCACCTCGGGCAAGCTGTCGGCGCGCTACGCCTTCACCGACAAGGTCGCGCTGCGCGGCACCCTGTCGACCGGCTTCCGCGCACCGTCGCTGCAGCAGCAGTTCTACCAATCGACCCAGACCGTGATCGTGCTCGGCGACCCGACCCCGTTCCAGGTCCGCACCTTCGCCGTCGACGACCCGGCCGCGATCGCGCTCGGAGCCGAACCGCTGAAGGCCGAGGAATCGACCAACATCGGCCTGGGCCTGGTGCTGCAGCCGATCGAATCGCTGTACATCACCGTCGACGCCTACCAGATCGACATCGACGACCGCATCATTCTTTCGGAAAACCTGCGCGGCCCGGCGGTGGCCAGCTTCCTGGAAGCGCGCGGCCACCGCGGCATCACCGGCGGCCGCTACTTCACCAACGCCGTCGACACCCGCACCCGCGGCATCGACATCGTCGGCAGCTACCGCTGGTCGCTCGGCGCCGGCGCGCTCGACCTGACCGCCGGCTACAACCGCAACAAGACCACCCTGGAACGCATCGCCGCGAACCCGCCGGAACTCACCGCCGGCGGCCTCAACCTGCAACGTATCGGCCGCGTCGAACAGGGCCGCATTACCCAGGGCGCGCCGCGCGACAAGTTCTTCCTCGGCGGCAGCTGGACCACCGGCCCCTGGCGCTTCGACGCCACCACCACCCGTTACGGCGAGTTCCACACCTTTAACGACGACCCCAGCGGCATACGCGATCAGACCTATCGCGCCAAGTGGACGCTGGACCTGGCCGCGACCTATGCGATCGACGGTTGGGAGTTCACCGTCGGCGGCGACAACGTGCTCAACGAGTACCCGGACGAATCGATCTACGCCAATAGCGAAAGCGGGCAGCTGCCTTACAGCGGCAATTCGCCGTTCGGGTTCAACGGCGCCTTCGCTTATGCGAAGGTGGGGTACAAGTGGTGAGGTCGTAGCGGCGGCGCAAGTACGCCGCATCGATCCGAAGGCCGCCGCGAGGCGGCCTTCTTCGTTTCGGGATCTGCTTTTCGGGATCTGCTTTTTCTTGGCCCGGAGTGGCCTGTCTTTCGAGGGCGCGATCGTTTTTGGGCCGATATGCCGCGAGACCGCAACGGCGCGGTCGCGGCTCGCGCCGCTCCTACCCAAGAGCAGCGACGCCCCTGCATTGTCCACTGCGCCTGCAGTCGCCTTCGCCCTTGCCTTGAAAGCTTGGCGCAGTACCGAACTCGCGAGAACGCCTAGAGACCCGGAGGGCGGCGCACAGGACGTGCGCCGTTTTCCGATAAGACAGGGACGTCTTATCGGAAAATCCCGGCGCAAGCGGTGTACTCGCAGGGGAGCTTCGTCAAGGAAGGCCTTTTCTTTGGTTATCTTTCTTTTGGGCCAGCAAAAGAAAGTAACCCGGCCGCGTTAGCGGACGGAAGCTTTGCTCTCGCTTGAGGCTTCTAAGGAAACAAGATCAAACGCCAAGAGCTTCCGCCACTAAAGCGGCGGGTTACTTTCTTTTGTCTAAAGCAACAAAAGAAAGGTAACCAAAGAAAAATGCTTTTCTTTGAATCACCAGCCCGCACGAGCGATGCATACGCAGGGCTTTTTCATACGGGACATCCCTGTCCCGATGAAAAACGGCCCGCATCCATGCGGGCCGCCCTCCGGGTCTTCTATGGCCTTCGCGAGTGCGAGGCGACGCACAGCAACAGCAACAGCAACAGCAACAGCAATGGCAATGGCAATGGCAATGGCAATGGCAAGAGCGAAGGAAACCATGCTGGACATGACGACAACAGCAGCTTGATTGCCCAGCCACCTCCTCCGCCAATCACCCAGCATCAATCGGCTCATTCCGCGCAAATCCGCGCCCAACCGCCCCAAAGCCCGGCGCACAGCTGAATTCGCATTCATCCCCAACCCCCTCATCGGTACGAACCGATTCGGGGCAGCGGCCAAACCATCACGCCCACGCCACCCCTTGCGCGTAAGTCTCCAGTACGCATACGCGCCCGGCAGCACCCGGCCTGCCCAGGCAAAAATGTTTCAGAAACAATCATTTGCAAGCGCCGCACAAACGAGAAAGACTTGCATCCAACGGCCTCACCACACATCCTAAAAGGACGACATCACAGGAGAGCCGATGCATCACACGTCCCTGATCGCCATCCTGGTAGCCGGTTTCGTACTCGCCTTCATCTTCGGCGCCAACGCGCAACGCCTGCGGCTGTCGCCGCTGGTGGGCTACCTCATCGCCGGCATCATCGCCGGACCGTTCACGCCGGGCTTCGTCGGCGACCAGACCCTTGCGCCGCAATTGGCCGAAATCGGCGTGATCCTGCTGATGTTCGGCGTCGGCCTGCATTTCTCCCTGCGCGACCTGCTCGAGGTCAAGAACATCGCCCTGCCCGGCGCGGTCGTGCAGATCGTCGCCGCCACTGCCCTGGGCTGGGTCATGGCCTGGCTGCTCGGCTGGTCGCACGGCGCCGGCCTGGTGTTCGGCCTGGCCCTGTCGGTCGCCAGCACCGTGGTGCTGCTGCGCGCGCTCGAAGAACGGCGCCTGGTCGAGACCGCCAAGGGGCGCATCGCGGTCGGCTGGCTGATCGTCGAAGACCTGGCGATGGTGCTCGCGCTGGTGTTGTTGCCGGCGTTGTCGGGTCTGCTCAAGGGCGAAGTCACCGAAGGCGCGGAAGTGTGGAGCCAGCTCTTCATCACCCTGGCCAAGGTCGGCGCCTTCATCGCGGTGATGCTGATCGTCGGCCGCCGGGTCATCCCCTGGATTCTCGAACGCGTGGCCGGCACCGGTTCGCGCGAGTTGTTCACCCTGTGCGTGCTGGCGATCGCGCTCGGCGTCGCCTTCGGTTCGGCCGAGCTGTTCGGCGTGTCGTTCGCGCTCGGCGCCTTCTTCGCCGGCATGATGCTCAACGAGTCCGAATTCAGCCATCAGGCCGCCGCCGAGACCCTGCCGCTGCGCGATGCGTTCGCTGTGTTGTTCTTCGTCTCGGTCGGCATGTTGTTCAACCCGATGATCCTGGTCGAACGGCCGCTGGAAGTGGTCGCGACCTTCGCGATCATCGTGATCGGCAAGTCGGTCGCCGCTTACGCCATCGTGCGCGCGTTCGGCAAACCCAACTCGACCGCGATCATGATCTCGGCCAGCCTGGCGCAGATCGGCGAGTTCTCCTTCATCCTCGCCACCCTCGGCGTGGAACTGAAGATCCTGCCGAAAGAAGGCCAGGACCTGATCCTCGCCGGCGCCCTGCTGTCGATCATCGTCAACCCGTTGCTGTTCGCCTGGCTCGACCGCAAGCAGGCGCGCGAGGCCGCCGCGGCCCTGGAGGCGGCGATCGACCCGATCGCGCCGCCGGTGCCGGCGGATATCGACAAGCACGTGATCCTGATCGGCTACGGCCGGGTCGGCAGCGAGCTCGGTCGTCTGCTGACCGAACACAAGGTGCCGTTGGTGGTCATCGACGGCGAGGACAGCCTGGTCGACAAGGCGCGCGCCGCCGGCCTGCCGGCGGTGTTCGGCAACGCGGTCAACGAACGCGTGCTGCGCGAGGCGATGCCGGAGCGCGCGACCACGGTGATGGTGGCGATTCCGAACGCACTCGAAGCCGGCGAGATCATCGCCCGCCTGCGCGAGATCAACCCGGCCCTGAGCATCGTCGCCCGCGCCCACAGCGACAACGAGGTCAAGCACCTGCTCGAACACGGCGCCGACGGCGCGGTGATGGCCGAGCGCGAGCTGGCCCACAGCCTGGCCGAAATGGTCATGGCCGCGCCGGTGTACCGCGGCGCGCGCCAGTTGCCGCCTTCGACCGCGCTCACCTGAGCGCGGTCTTCCTGCTCCGAAGACACGAACACGAGTCCAGAACGACCATGAGCGAACTCGATAATTCCAACACCGACGCCCCGACCGATTCCGCCGACGCCGCGCCGCAACTCAGCGTCGCCGAGGCGCGCATCATCGGCAGCCTGATCGAGAAGGAAGCGACCACCCCGGACGTGTATCCGCTGACCCTCAACGCCATCGTCACCGCCTGCAACCAGAAGACCGCGCGCGAACCGACGATGCAGTTGGAACAGGGCGAAGTCGCCAATGCCCTGCGCCGGCTGGAAACGCGCGGCTGGGTGAAGTCGCAGCACACCGCCCGCGCCGAACGTTATTCGCACCGCGCCGGCACCGTGCTCGACCTGACCCGTCCGCAGACCACCCTGCTCGGCCTGTTGCTGCTGCGCGGGCCGCAGACGACCCACGAGCTGCTGGCGCGCAGCGAGCGCATGGCCAAGTTCGAATCGGCCGGCGACGTCCAGTACGCGCTGGAACGCCTGGCCCAACACACCCCGACCATCGTGCGGGTGATCCCGCGCCAGAGCGGGCAGCGCGAGGACCGTTACGGGCATTTGCTCAGCGGCGAGCCGGTCTACCTCGGCGGCGGCGGCTGGTCGGGCGAGGAAGGCGGCGCAGCGGCGCCCTTCTCGGCCGTGCTCGAACGCATCGCCGCGTTGGAAGCGAAAGTCGCGGAATTGGAAGCACGACTGGAAGCTGCGGGGGCTTAAGCGAATCTCTGGGGTAGGCGCGGCGCGAGCCGCGACCGCCCTGGATCCGATTGCTGCGCGACCGCGAGCGAGCCGGGGCGGCTTCGGGGTTTCGATTCGGCATCGGCGCTTTCGCCGTTGCGGGCCACACCGCGGTCGCGGCTCGCGCCGCTCCTACTCTTAAAGCCGCGCGCATCTCCGGCGCGGCATCGATCAATCGCGATCCTGCAACGGCAGGTAGATATCGGTGCGCAGCAACGCTTGCGGCACTTCGTCGGGGTCGTCGAGGTATTCGTGGTGCAGCGGCGCATCACGCAGCGATTCGCCGCTGTCGGGCAACCAGCGCGCCAGCAGGGCGTCGGTCAGCGCCTCCAATCCATCGAAGGCGCCGACATGGCGGACGCGCGCGTAGCGTCCGCCGCCCAATCGCATCGCATGCAGCCCATCGCCGGCATCGAGCTGCACCGGCGCGCCGAGGGCGATCATGCAATCGAAAGCGCAGGCCTGCGGCGGAACGTCGCGGCGGTCGTCCCAGGGCACGCCGAACAAACCGCTCAGCGAATCCAGCAGGCCGCGTTCGGCGGCCCAGCCGAACAATCGGCCGAACCCCTGGTTCTGCTCGGGGTAGGCGCCGGTGACGCGCAAGGCGACCACCTGGAAGGGATCGATGCTGACCACCTCGACCCGCAGCGGCGGCAATTCGTCGGACGCGCTTTCGGCCGGCAGCGACAACCGCTCGATCTCGCGCCACAGCCGTTCGGGCTCGGCGCGCAATTCGCTCGGGGTACCTCCGACGCCCTGGCGGAACGCACGCGTGAACGCTTGCGGGGTCTGGTAACCGACCGCGAGCGCGGCCTCGGTGATGCTGCGCTCGGCGCTCGCGAGCAGGCGCAAGCCCTGCAGCAGACGCAGGCGCGCCACGGTCTGGCCGGTGGTTTCGCCGGTCATGGCGCGATAAACGCGGTGAAAGTGGAACGGCGAGAACGAAGCCGCCTCGGCGAGCCGATGCAACTCGGGCGGCTCCTCGCCGCGCGCGATCGCCTGTTCGATCAGGGCGACGGCACGGTCGATGCGGCGCTGGTGGGCGTCGCGTGTGCCGGCCTTCAAGGCAGGACCGCTGCGTTCCGACGCCGGGTGTTCCTTGACCGATGACATGGCCGTGCTCCTCGCGAACGGTGGGATCGGTACCCAGCCTGGCAGGTCGGACCCGCCGCGGCGGTTCACATCTTGCGCTTTCGCAAGTGGCCGAGCCGGGCTCGACGCCGCAGATCGGCCTCGGGCGAAGCCGGCCGGAAACGTTTCAGCAGGACAGGGCCAGGGCGACCAGGACCGCCGCTTCGATCAGCTCGGTCAACGCGCCGCAGGTGTCGCCGGTCATGCCCTGCAACCGCCGCAGGCAGATGCGGCGCCAGCACGCGAACACGAGCGCGGCGACCGCGAGCGCCACCGCCCCTCGCCAACCGCCGACTGCGCAGAACCCGGCGCTGAGCACCAGCGCGACGATGCAGGCCGTGCGCGGCGCTTCGACCAGACGCTGGCCGAGGCCGCCGCTGCGTACATAGGGCAGGCTTAGGAAGGCCAACGTCAGGGCCGCGCGCGCCAGTACCGGCGCGATCAGCAAAGCGACCCAGGCCGGCGCCGGCAGGCTCGCGAGCGCGGCGAATTTCAGCAGCAGCACCAGCACCACCGCGACCACGCCGACCGGGCCGCTGCGCGGGTCTTTCATGATGGTCAGAGTGCGTTCGCGGGTCTGCTCGGGCGTAGCGGCAAGGCCGCCGACCCAGGCATCGGCGCTGTCGGCCAGGCCGTCCAGGTGCAGGGCGCCGGTCAGTACCACCCAGGCCACGAGCAACAACGCCGCCGACAGCAGCGGCGGCCGCGTCTGCAGGGCCCAGGCCAGTGCACACAGCAAGGCGCCGATCAACAGCCCTGCGGCCGGGTACCAGGCCAGCGAGCGCGATTGCGCACGCGGATCGTCGAACACGCGCGCCGGCACCGGAACCCGGGTCAGGAATCCGATCGCGGCCAGCAGCGCGCGCATCAACCGTCGACCGGGTCCGCTTGCGGTTGCGCGAATTCGGCGACGTGGCTCGAAGTCGGCGGCCACGACAAGGGATGCAGCGAGGCGTGGGCGACGTCGATGTTGAGCATTTCGTTGTAACGCCGGCCCGCGGCGAGGCAACGCAGCAGGCGGATCACGCCGCCGTGGGTGATCACCAGCACGCGCCGGCCCGGATACTCGCGCAGGATCTCGCCGACCGCACCGGTCAGGCGCGCGGCGAAATCGGCGAAGGTCTCCGCGCCCGGCGGCGGATACGCGACCGGGTCGGCCCAGAACCGCGCCAGCGCTTCGCCCTCGTTGTTGGCGATGGCGTCGACCGGCCGGCCCTGCCAATCGCCGAAGTGGTACTCGCGCAGGCGCGGCTCCAGCGCCAACGGCAACCCGCGCGATTGCGACAGATCGCGCGCGAACGCGGCGCAACGCTGCAAGGGCGAACTCACGACCGCATCCCACTCGCGCCCACGCACCGCATCGCGCATCTGCCGCCAGCCGAGTTCCAGCAGGCTGTCGTCGAGCTGTCCGCGGTAGCTGCGGTGGCCAGTGTCGCCGTGGCGCAGCAGGTCGATAGGGGTGGCGCTGGAACTCATCGCATCGGCTCCGGTCCTTGTGCGCGGCATGCGTTCGTCGGGGCCCACATCATGCCTGTTGCGAGGCCGCCTCGGACACTCCCGCCTGGGCGAAGGTGGCCATGCCGTTGTGCAGGGCACAGGCCGAGCGCAACAACGGCACAGCGACCGCGGCGCCGCTGGCCTCGCCCAGGCGCATGCCGAGGTCGAGCAAGGGCTGCGCGCCGAGCGCCTGCAACACCGCGGCGTGACCGCGTTCGTGCGAGCGGTGCGCATACAGGAACCATTCGCGGCAGCTCGGGTTGATGGCCTGGGCGACGAGCGCGGACACGCTGGCGATGAAACCGTCGACCAGCACCGGCAGCCCGGCCTGGGCCGCGGCGATGTAGGCGCCCGCCAGCGCGGCGATCTCGAAACCGCCGAGGCAACGCAGGCGCTCCCAGGCGTCGCCGGCGCCGGCGTGCCGCGCCAGTGCGCGTTCGATCACGCCGACCTTGTGGGCGATGCCGTCGGCATCCAGGCCGGTGCCGGCGCCGCTCAGCTCGGCCGGCGAACGATCGAGCAAGGCGCTCGCCAAGGCCGAGGCCGAGGTGGTGTTGGCGATGCCCATCTCGCCGCCGATGAACAACTGCGCCGCGCCATCGAGCGCGGCGCGCACGCTGGCGGCGCCGGCGCCCAGGGCCGCGCGCAGCTGCGCTTCGCTCATCGCCGGCGCTTCGCAGAAGTTGGCCGTGCTCTCGGCGATGATCGCGCGATGCACGCCGCGGATCGGGCCGGGGTCATTGACCGTGCCGAGGTTGACCACGTCCAGGGTCGCGCCGAGGCTGCGCGCGAGCACGCTGATCGCGGCGCCGCCGTGGGCGAAGTTGCGCACCATCTCGCCGGTGACCGCCTGCGGGAACGCCGACACGCCTTCGGCGGCGACGCCGTGATCGGCGGCGAACACACTGATCCAGACCCGGTCGACCTTCGGCGCCGGCGTGCGTTGCAAGGCCGCCAGGCGTATCGCGAGCTCCTCGAGCAGGCCGAGCGAGCCCGGCGGTTTGGTTAGCTGAGTCTGGCGCGTGCGCGCCTGGGTTTCGATGGCGGTGTCCGGGCGTGCGCAACCGCGCAGCCACCATTTGCTTTCGTCGTTCAAGTTCGGGTTCCTCGCGTACTCGGCTCCGCAGCGAGCGGAGCGCCTTTCAATACCAGCGGCAGACCGGCCGCCACGAACACCACCCGCTCGCAGACCGCGCCGAGCGCCTGGTGCAAGCGCCCGGCCTCGTCGACGTAGCGCCGGGTCAGGGCGCCCATCGGCACCACGCCCAGGCCGACCTCGTTGCTGACCAACACCGCCCGGCCCGGCAAGTCCGCGAGCGCCGACAGCAAGGCCTCGCGTTCGCGTGCGAACACGGTGTCGTCCGACGCGCCGAGCAGGTTGCTGAGCCACAGGGTCAGGCAATCGACCAGCACGCAGCGATCCGGCGCGGCATGGCGGCGCAACGCCGCCGCCAGGGCGATCGGCTCCTCGACGCAGCCCCAGTGCGCCGGCCGCCGTGCGCGATGGTGGGCGATGCGCTCGCTCATCTCCTCGTCCCCGGCCTGGCCGGTTGCGAGGTAGACGACGTCGTCGGACTCGGCCGCGAGACGTTCGGCCAAGGCACTCTTGCCCGAGCGCGCGCCGCCGAGGATCAGGCTGTGCATAGCGCCTCCTGCAGGCCGAACCAATGCGCGAGCCGGCCGGTATCCAGATGCGCCTCGACCGCGTCGGCGAGGCGATCGATGCTGGCTTCGCGCAGGCCGCGCATGTCGAGCGGCTCGGCATCGGCCAGGCCGGCCCAGCGCAGCAAGGCCGCCAACGCCGCCGGCTCGTCGAACAGACCGTGCAGATAGCTGGCGAGAATCTGGCCGTCGGCGGAGACGGCGCCGTCGTCGCGACCGTCGTCCAGACGCAGGGCCGGCGACGCCAGAGCCGGGCCGCGGCTGATGCCGCAGTGGATTTCGTAACCGGCCACCGCCGCGTCGCCGTCGCAACCGTCGATGGCGAGGCGGCCGCGCACGTTGCGCAACTGCTTGTGCGAGTCGAGTTCGGTTTCCAGATCGAGCCAGCCGAGCCCGTCGCTGGACCCCGGCTCGCCTTCGATACTCAGCGGATCGTGGACGGCGCGACCGAGCATCTGCAGGCCGCCGCAGATTCCGATCAGCTTGCCGCCGTAACGCAGATGCCGGGCGATCGCTTCGGCCCAGCCGTTGCGCCGCAGCCAGGCCAGGTCGGCGCGTGTCGACTTCGAGCCCGGCAGCACGATCAGATCGCAGGCCGGCGGGATTTCGCCGGGGCCGACGAACACGCAATCGACCTGCGGATGCGCGCGCAGCGGGTCGAGGTCGTTGTGGTTGCTGATCCGCGGCAAGGCCGGCACGGCCACGCGCAGGCGCGCGCCGGCTTTGCCTGTGCGCTCGCGCGGCAGGGCGTCCTCGGCCTCCAGATGCAGGCCGTGCAGATACGGCAACACACCGAGCACCGGCTTGCCGGTCTCGCGTTCGAGCCAGTCGAGCCCGGGTTGCAGCAGGGCGATGTCGCCGCGGAAACGATTGATGACGAAACCGACCACGCGCGCGCGTTCGCTGGGCGACAACAGCGCCAAGGTCCCGACCAGGTGCGCGAACACGCCGCCTCGGTCGATGTCGGCGATCAGCAGCACCGGGCAATCGACCGCCTCGGCATAGCCCATGTTGGCGATGTCGTTGGCGCGCAGGTTGATCTCGGCCGGGCTGCCGGCGCCTTCGACGACGACCGCATCGAAGCCTTCGACCAGGCGCCCGTGCGAGGCGAGTACGGCCTCGCGGGCGACGCGCTTGTAGTCGTGATAGCCGCGCGCATCCATGTTGCAGACGGCATGGCCGTGCAGGATCACCTGCGCGCCGGTATCGCTGTTGGGCTTGAGCAGCACCGGGTTGAAGTCGGTATGCGCGGCCACCCCAGCGGCCTGCGCCTGCACCGCCTGGGCGCGACCGATCTCGCCGCCGTCGGCGGTCACGGCCGAGTTCAAGGCCATGTTCTGCGGCTTGAACGGCGCCACCGCGACGCCGCGCCGGTGCAGCCAACGGCACAGCGCGGTCACCAGGGCGCTCTTGCCGGCGTCGGAGGTGCAGCCCTGCACCATCAGCACGCGTGCGCTCACGACAGACTCCTTTCGCTTAAGGTTTCGGCCAGGGCCGCATCCAGTCGCTCCCATTGCGCGGCATCGCCGGGCAGGCCGAAACGCAGGCTGGCCGGCGCATCGAACAAGCGAGTGAGGATGCCGCGCCGCGCCAAGGCCTCGTGCAGGGCCGCGGCTTCGTCGCTGCGATGCCATTGGAAGAACGCACTGCCGCCGCTCGGCGCGAGGCCGTGGGCCTGCAGCAGAGCGGCCAGACGCGCGCCTTGCGCGCACAGCTGCGCACGCATCGCCGCCTGCCAGTCGCGGTCGGCGAAGGCCTGGCGCAGGACATAACGCGCCGGCCCGGCCACGGTCCACGGGCCGAGGCGATCGCGTAAACGCTCTAGCAAGGCCGGCGCGGCGCAGACGAAGCCGGCGCGCGCGCCGGCCAGGCCGAAGAACTTGCCGGCCGAACGCAGCACGATCAGCCCTTCGCGCGCGCTCTGCGCGCACAGGCTGTGCTCGGGCGTGGCGTCCATGAAAGCCTCGTCGATCAACAGCCAGCCACCGCGCGCGGCGAGGCGCTCGTGCAAGCCGAGCAGAACTTCGCCACCGAAGCGATCGCCGCCGGGGTTGTTGGGGTGGATCAGCACGACCACGTCGAAATCGTCGACGCCGGCGATCAACTCGTCCGCCGCGCACAACTCGACCCGATGGCCGCAGCGGCGCCAGGCATGCGCATGTTCGGCGTAACCCGGCGCCAACACGCCGACCCGCGAGGCTTCACGTAATTCAGGCAGCGCTTGAATCGCCGCCTGGGAACCGGCGACCGGCAGCAAGGCCGGCGCGCCGTAGTAATCGCAGGCCGCTTCGACCAAGCCGTCGTCGTCCTCGGGCAGGCGATGCCAGGCGCGCGCGGGAATCGGCGGCACCGGCCAGGCGACCGGGTTGATGCCGGTGGACAGATCCAGCCAGCGTTCCGGCGCGATGCCATAACGCTGCGCGGCACGTAGCAGACGGCCTCCGTGCTCAAGCATGCGCTGATCTCCTACCGGTCGGTGGCACCGCATCGTGCCTGTAAAAATGCAGCGATTGCGTGATGACGGAAATGTCGAAGGCGATGGCACATTGCGCCGTGCCTGTAGCGAAGCACGATGCTCTCGTCGCGATCGATGAATGCCTCGGAGCACAATGAATATCGAAATGGACATCGATAGGCCGCACGAGCGCGAGCTCGGCCGATTCAGGAGCGCGGACAAGGCCATGGGCGATGGCGAGTGCCGCCGTGAGCAGTAACCACAGCAGGACGCCGCGCCCGACCAGCGCACTCGCGCGCACGATGGATTGCGCATCCGGCGCCTGTCCGTCGCCGAGCGCGGGACGCGGCTCCCACACCCCGTGATAAGGCGCGGCGCCGCCGAGGCGCACGCGCAGCGCGCCGGCGCCGGCCGCCATCACCGGACCCGCATTCGGGCTGTCCCACAGCGGTGCCTGCCGGCGCCAGCAGCGCAAAGCGGTCGCGGTATCGCCGAGCACGGCATAGGTCGCGGCGGTCAGGCGCGCCGGCACCCAGTTCAGCGCATCGTCGATGCGCGCCGCGGCCCATCCGAACCGCTCGAAGCGCGGTGTGCGATAGCCCCACATCGCATCGAGGGTATTGGCCAGCCGGTACATCACCGCCCCGGCTGGCCCGAGCAGGGCGAACCAGAACAGCGCGCCGAACACCGCGTCGTTGCCGTTCTCGAGCACCGACTCGGTGGCCGCGGCGGCGACGCGCTCGGCATCGAGCGCCGCAGTGTCGCGGCTGACGATGCGGCCGACTGCCGCACGGGCGGCGTCCAGGTCGCCGTCGCGCAGGGTGCGCGCGACCGGCGCGGCGTGTTCGTCGAGGCTGCGCAGGCCGATCGTCAGATACAGCACGCCGGCCGCATACGCGGCCGCGAGCCACGGCGAGCGCGCCTGCAGCTCGAACTGCAGCCAGGCCGCGAGCACGCTCGCCGGCAGCACCGCCGCGGCCCAGGCCATCACCCCGCGCCCACGATGGTCGCCGTAGCAACGAGCCTCGATCGCCCTCGCCATGCGCCCGAACGCGACCAACGGATGCGCGCGCCGCGGCTCGCCGAGCAAACGATCGAGCAGCACGCCCGACAGCATCGCGATGGCGAGCGTCGGGGGGTTCATGGCTGCAGGAGCTTGAGCGCCGCGCCCGGGTTCGAGGGGAAATAGAAGTGGACGAAACTCGCGCTCATGCGGCGGTCGCGGTACACCGCTTCGCGGCTGGGCCCGCCGTTCGGGTTGATCGATTCGGCGATCGCCGCGGCCTCGATCTCAGCGCGGGCGTAATGGAAGGTGTGCCCACGCAAGCCGCCCTCGGGCAATTCGACCGATTGCAGCCCGAGCGCGGCCATGCGCGTCTGCATCACGGCATGGCCGGGCAGCAGACCGGCCATGACGGCGCGCTGTCCGTCGCGATCGGTCAATGAGTCGAGCGCATACAGCAGACCGCCGCACTCGGCCAGCAGCGGTTTATCGGCGTCGCGATGCGCGTGCAAGGCCTCGCGCAATGCGCCGTTGTCGGCCAGTGTCTGCAGATGCAGTTCCGGATAGCCACCAGGCAGCCACACCGCATCGCAGTCGGGCAGGCTCTCGCCGGCCAGCGGCGAGAAGAACCTGAGCTCGGCGCCGGCGGCGCGCAGCAGATCGAGATTGGCCGGGTACAGGAAGCAGAACGCGGCGTCGCGGGCGATGGCGATGCGTACGCCTTGCAATTGCGCGGGCACCCGCTCGGCCTCGGCCGCCGCAAACGCGACCGGCGGCGGCAGCTCGGCATCGGCGTGTTGGCCCCAGGCATCGGCGAGCGCATCGAGCCGCGCCTCCAGATCGCCGAGCTCGCCGGCGGCGACTAGGCCGAGATGACGTTCGGGCAAGGCCAGCCCGGGGTCGCGCGGCAAGGCGCCGAGCCAGCGCAGATCGGCCGGCAGGCTCTCGCGCAACAACTGCGCGTGATAGGCGCTACCGATTCGGTTCGCGGCGACGCCGTACACCTGCAGGCCATCGCGATAACGCGCGAGCCCGGTCGCCAGCGCACCGAATGTCTGCGCCATCGCCGAACCGTCGATGACCGCGAGCACCGGCACGCCGAGCCGCTGCGCGAGGTCGGCGCTCGACGGCGTACCGTCGAACAACCCCATCACGCCTTCGATCAGGATCAGGTCGGCTTCGCCCGCGGCATCATGCAGACGCGCGCGCACGTCTTGCTCGCCGCACATCCAAAGATCCAACTGATAGACGGGATGACCGCTGGCGCGTTCGAGCACCATCGGGTCGAGAAAATCCGGCCCGGTCTTGAACACCCGCACCCGCCGGCCCTGGCGCGCATGCCAGCGCGCGATCGCCGCGGTGACGCTGGTCTTGCCCTGGCCCGACGCCGGGGCGGAGACGAGCAGGGCGGGACAGTGGTGCCGGGAATCGAGAATGGGGAATGGGAAATCGGTCGAAGCCGCAGCTCCAGTCGCAGCCACGCGCGCACCCAAGATTTCGCCCGCTTTTTCGTTGCCAGAAGACATATCGCTCGTCCCATCAGTGTCTACGAATCCCGCTCTTACGATTCCCGATTCTCCATTCCCGATTCCCGCCCTAAAGCTCGATCCCCTTCTGCGCCTTGATCCCGGCCTTGAACGCGTGCTTGATCACGCGCATCTCGGTGACGGTGTCGGCCGCTTCGATCAGGGCATCGGGGGCGCCGCGGCCGGTGATGACGACGTGCTGCCGCTCCGGCCGCGCCGCGACCGCGGCGAGCACGTCGTCGAGCGCGACATAGCGGTGCGCCAGGGCGATGTTCAGTTCGTCGAGCAGGACGAAATCGTAGCCGGGGTCGGCCATCATCTTGGCCGCGATCGCCCAGGCCGACTGCGCGGCGCGGATGTCGCGCTCTTTGTCCTGGGTCTCCCAGGTGAAGCCCTCGCCCATCACGTGATAGTCCAGCTCCTCGAAACGCCGGAAGAAGGCCTCTTCGCCGGTCGAGAAACTGCCCTTGATGAACTGCACTACCCCGCAACGAAAGCCGTGCCCGAGCGAACGCGCGAGCATACCGAAACCCGAGGAACTCTTGCCCTTGCCGTTGCCGGTGTTGACCACCAGCACGCCGCGCTCGATCGTCGCCTGAGCGATCTTGCGGTCGATCAGCTCCTTCTTGCGCTGCATGCGTTCGCGGTGGCGCTCTTCACTGCTGGCCGCGAAGCCGGCGCGGTCGGCCGAGCCGTCCTTCGTGCCGTCGTTGCCGCCCGCGCTCATGCCGGCGCTCCACTGCGCTGACGCAGGACCAGGCTGCGCGCGACCGCATACACCCCGAAAGCCAGGCCGACATAACCGGCCAGGGTGCCCAGAGCGCGCGGGTAGTACTGCGGAATGCGGTCGATGAAACCGGCCAGGCTCGCATCCGGATAACGGCCGGACAGGAAATAGAACCCGCCCTTGGAAATCAGGTAGGTCACCACCGAAGTGGCCAACAGCACCAACGCCAGGCGCGGCACCGTGCCCCAATGGTCGCGATGCAAGCGCGCATACGCGCGTCCGCCCAGCCACAGCGCGGCATAGGCCAGGGCCAAGGCCCAATACGCCGGCGACAAGCACCAGTCGGTGATGCGGCCGAGCGCCAGGCTGCCCAGATCGAGCGCCGAGGACAGCACGAAGAAGGCCGGGAATGCCCAGACCGGACGCAACAACGCGCCGACCAGGAAAAACACCGACCACGACGCGCTGGGCAAGGCGTCGACGCTGGCGAAGTGCTGGCCGCGGGTGCAGATTATCAGCAGCGCCAGCGATGCGCCGGTCGCGATCAACGCCTGCCGCGATTCCAGCGGCAGCACCGCGGTGGAGGCTGCGGGAAGAGGGTTCGACATGCTCAAGCTCCGGGGTGCGAAGGGACGACGAATCGAACGATGCAGCGACGATCAGCGGCTCGCGGTCGGCTGCGAGGCCGGCGGACGCGCGATACGAACGATCGCCGCATGCGCGACCAGCGCGACCGCGATGTAGCTCAACGTGGTGCGCACGAACAGCGGGCCCCAACGCCAGACCCGACTCAGATACTCGGCGAAGTTCGGCTCCGCGTAACGGCCGCCGAACCAATAGAAGGCGCCGTTGGAGATCAGGAACGACAGACTGGCGGCGACGAAGGCCACGCCGAAGACCCGCGCGAATCCGCGCCAGCCGGCCGGCATGCGCGGCGCATACCAGCGCCCGGCGTACCAGAGCACGGCATAGGCCAGCAGCAGGAAGGCATACGACGGGGTTACGCAGTAATGCCCGAAGAAATCCTGGCCTCGCCCGGTGATCGCGAAGTAGTCGATGGCGACCGCGGCGAGCAGGAAACCGGCGTAGCCCAGGTGCCGGCGCAGATACAGGCCGCCGAGGAAAAACACCGCCATCGA
Source organism: Lysobacter antibioticus (assembly GCF_001442535.1). NCBI lineage: Bacteria > Pseudomonadati > Pseudomonadota > Gammaproteobacteria > Lysobacterales > Lysobacteraceae > Lysobacter > Lysobacter antibioticus. Next base: position 2,169,444 of record NZ_CP013141.1, read on the forward strand.
GGCATCGGGCAGATGCAGCAGATCGCCGAAGTGATGGAAGCGCGTGGCGATCATCACGATCAACAGCAGGCAGGACAGACTTAGTTGGATGGGACCGGGCAAGCTTTTCATCGGCGACTCTCGATTGGCGCCGGCAACGCGGTGGTTGCCGGCAAAGCCCGCGGACGCGGGCCGGGAGGCTGCCCGCGCGGACGCGGGCCGAGGTTGCTGATCCGTCAGCGGGAAGGCCGGTAACGCAGGGTCAACAGGTAGTTGCGCCCGGGCTGATTGTAGAAAGCGGCGGTTTCATAACGGCGATCGAACACGTTGTTCGCCGCCAACTGCAGGCTCCAGGCCTCGTTGAAGGCATAGCCCAGGCGCAGATCGGTGAGCGCATAACCGGCGAGGCGACGCGTATTGGCCAGGTCATCATAGCGATCGCCCGCGGCGTACACGCTGGCGCCGAACGACCAGGCGCCATTGCCGACAGCGAAGCGGCGGTCGGCATCGATGCGCGCACTCTGCCGCGCACGCCGCGGCAGGAATTTGTCACGGCTGGCGCTGCGGCTGTCGTTGCGCGGGTCCAGCCAGGTCGCGCTGGCGCGCAGGTCCCAGTCGGCCAGGCGGGTGTCGAACGCCGCTTCCAGGCCGCGGATGCGCGCGCGGTCGACGTTGCCGGGCAGGCCGATCGAGGAATCGAACGCGATCAGATCGTCGATGTCGCTCTCGTAGGCATTGAGCGACCACACGTGCTGGCGGCGCTCGCCGTGGGTACCGCGCAGGCCGATTTCGACGCTGCGCGAAGTTTCCGGCGACAAGCCGGCATTGCCGTAGCCCGGGTAGTACAGCTCGTTGAAGGTCGGCGCCTTGAACGCGGTGCCGTAGCTCGCGGTCAAACGCAGCGCCTCGCTGAGGTTCCAGCCCCACAGCAGGCTGCCGGTGGTCTCGCCGCCGAACTGGCTGTCGTCGTCGCGGCGCAGGCTGGCCTGCAGCGCATGCGCGCCGAAACTCTGCTGCCACTGGCCGAAAGCGCCGCGCAGGATACGGGCGTCGCGGGCATAACGGGTGTTGCTGTCGATGCGGTCGCGCTGCCAGTCGAACCCGAGCGTGAGCAAACCGCTGCCGATGCCGAGGTCGCCCTGCACCGAGCCGAGCTGGCGTCGGGTCTCGAAGGTGCTGGAGTACTTGCCGTTCTTGTAGGTGTCGCTGAGATCTTCGCTGCGGCCGGCGCTGGCGCTGAGGCTGACGCGGTCGCTGGGGCGATAGCGCAGCTTGGCGCCGGCGACCTGCTGCACACCGTCGGCCTCGTTGTTCTGACTGCCGTCGTATTCGTTATGGTTTTCGGTGCGAAACAAGCGCGCTTCGGCGTCCCATTGCTCGTTGAAGCGGTAGCCGCCCTGCAGGGTCAGCGAATCATTGCGATAGCCATCGCGGTCGGGCGAATAGGTGAAGCAACCGGCACCGCCCGGCGAGGGCTTGCCGCGGCAGGCGTTGATGCCGTCGGTGTCTTCGTGGGCCGCGTTGATCGAATACCAGCCGCGCTCGCCCTTGCCGGCGACGCCGGCGGTGGCGCGATGGGTGGCGTAGCTGCCGATCGAGGCGCTGAAGCTCGGCACGAACGCGCCCTGCGGACGGCGGGTGAAGATCTGGATGACGCCGCCGATGGCTTCGGAGCCGTACAGGCTGGAGAACGGGCCGCGCACGATTTCGACGCGTTCGATCTGCTCGACCGGAATGTCCTGCAGCGATGCGCCGCCGCTGGTCGCCGAACCGATCTTGACCCCGTCGATCAGCACCAGCACATGGTCGGACTCGCTGCCGCGCAGGAACAGCGACGTCGCCTTGCCCGGGCCGCCGTTGTTGGCCAGCGACGCACCAGGGGTGCCGCGCAACAACTCCGGCAGCGACGACGGCTGCAGGCGTTCGATCTGCGCGCGGTCGATCACGGTCACCGCAGCGAGCGTGGCGTCCTGAGTCTGGGCGGTGCGGCTCGCGGTGACCACGACCTGGTCGAGATCGACCGCCGGCGCCGCGACTGCGGAGGCGGCGAATGCGGAACCGGCGAATACGAAAGCGCAGCGCGCGGGGATGCGCGCAAGGCGCGGAACAGCGGAAAAACGGAACGTCACGGTCGGCTCTCCATGGCCGCGCCTCACCCGCGCGGTCTAGATCAGGTCGTGACAGGGGGATGGCGGAACGGAGAGACGGCGCGCGCGCCGATGCCCCGAGACACGGCCCTCCGCCTGTCGGTTCGCGCTCCGGGCCGGTCTCCGGGCTTGCGAGCGGAGGCGGTCCGAGATCGGACCGGGTCTCCCGTACCGCGCCTTCCCGTGTCGGAACACAGTGGCGTCGTGCGGTGCGTGTACTCGCTTACCGTTGCGGGGGCAGCTCCGGATTGACCGACCTGGCGAATGCCAGAAGCGGGGACCGGATTCCCGTTTCAATCGCCGATTGTGTGTCGGCGATCACCTTGAGCGCGCGCATCTTAGCAGTCGAGCGAGGTCGGGACGCCAGGGTACGGAGGAGGAAAATGCGCGTGACTCGCCGATCAGGGCCCATCCGCGGCCTTTGCTTTCCTGGACGGACCTCGCGGCCTCCCCTAGCGCTGAAATCGTCATCCCCGCGCAGGCCGGGGTGAATGGATGCGCTTGCGAGCCACCGGCTCGCGCATCCGTGAACGCCAGGGTGCTGCGCGCCCTGGCCGGGCGATAGAGACCTCAGGCGTTCTCGCACGAAAATCCGGTGGATCCCCGCCTTCGCGGGGACGACGACTTGAGGAGGAAATCAGGGCTGGCAGAGATGAGGGCCTAACGGGATGAGGGCCAGAAAGCCCCCACCAGGCCAGGCGCAGCGGCCGGCCATCCGCCGCCGGATTCCGCAAAGAGTGTGCTTCTACCACTTTTTGACTACTTGCGTTAGGCAATATTTGGCCGCTTCATTGACCGGTTGTTACGTTCGTGTTAAATCCGAATGACATCGCTGTCATCCCCATCAAGGAGTCGTCATGCACGTCCGCCGCACCTTCGCCGGTTCACGTCACCCTCTGGCCCTCGGCCTCCTGGTAGCGCTCGCCGCGCCGGTCCACGCGCAAGACGCGCCGCAAAGCGACCCCAAGACCCTGGACCAGGTCATCGTCACCGGCACCCGCGTCAGCGACCGCACCGTCGCCGAGTCCACCGCGCCGATCGACATCATCACCCCCGAAACCCTGGAGGCCACCGGCACCGTCGAGCTGGCCACCGCCCTGTCGCGCGCCCTGCCCTCGCTGAATTTCCCGCGCCCCGCCATCACCGACGGCACCGACGCAGTGCGCCCGGCTCAGCTGCGCGGCCTCGCCCCCGACCAGGTGCTGGTGCTGGTCAACGGCAAGCGCCGCCACACCACCGCCCTGATCAACCTCAACGGCAGCCAGGGCCGCGGCTCCTCGCCGGTCGACCTCAACGCCATTCCGATCGCCGCGATCGAACGCGTCGAAGTGCTGCGCGACGGCGCCTCGGCGCAGTACGGCTCCGACGCGATCGCCGGCGTCATCAACGTCGTACTCAAGGGCAGCGGCACGGGCGGCAGCATCGCCGCGCGCTACGGCCAGTACAGCGCCGGCGACGGCAAGCAGTACCAGCTCTCCGGCGACACCGGCATCAAACTCGGCGAGAACGGCTGGCTGCACCTGGCCGCGCAGGGCGGGCACCAGGACCAGACCAACCGCGCGCGCCCGTTCCAGGGCCGCGTCGAGCAGCGCTACGGCGATCCCGAGATCGACCAGGGCGCGTTCTCCTATAACGGCGAATACAACCCGACCGACTACCTGAGCTTCTATTCGTTCGGCAGCTACAGCGAACGCGACGTGCTGTCGAACGGTTATTTCCGCTTCGCCGGCGACCCGCGCAACATCCCGTCGATTTATCCGAACGGCTTCCTGCCGCAGATCCACAACGTCAGCAAGGACCGCGCCGCGGTGTTCGGCCTGCGCAGCGAGACCGCCGGCGGCACCCAGATCGACCTGAGCTACAACTACGGCCACAACGGCCTGACTTTCGACATCGAAAACACCCTTAACCGCAGCCTCGGCCCGACCTCGCCGACCCAGTTCTACGCCGGCGCGCTGGAAGTCACCCAGCACGTGCTCAACCTCGACTTCACCAAGTCGGTCGACTTCGGCTGGCAGTACCCGGTGACCTTCGCCTGGGGCGCGGAATGGCGCGGCGAGGAGTTCTCCGAACGCGCCGGCGAGCCGCTGTCCTACGCCAACGGCGGCGTGGCCGCCCCGAACGGCCAGATCATCCCGGGTGCGCAGGTGTTCTCCGGCTTCCGCGCCAGCGATGCCGGCGACTTCGACCGCCACAGCTACTCGGTCTACATCGACGCCGAAGCCGACCTGACCGACAAGTTCTCGCTCGGCGCCGCCGCGCGCTACGAGACCTACAGCGATTTCGGCGAAACCACCTCGGGCAAGCTGTCCGGCCGCTACGCCTTCACCGACAAGGTCGCCCTGCGCGCCACCGCCTCGACCGGCTTCCGCGCGCCGTCGCTGCAGCAGCAGTTCTTCCAGTCGATCGCCACCAACTTCATCAGCGGCATCCCGTATGAAATCGGCACCTTCCGCGTCGACAACCCGGCCGCCATCGCCCTGGGCTCGGAAGCGCTGAAGGCGGAAGAATCGACCAACTACAGCCTGGGCCTGGTGCTGCAGCCGGCCGACCAGCTCTACATCACCATCGACGCTTACAACATCCAGGTGAAGGACCGCATCCTGCTGTCGGAAAACCTGACCAGCGCCGCGGTGCGCAACTACCTCAACGCCAACGGCTATCCCGGCATCGGCGGCGGCCGCTACTTCACCAACGCCGTCGACACCGACACCAAGGGCGTGGACATCATCGCCACCTACGGTTGGGACGTCGGCTCGGGCAAGCTCAACCTGACCGCCGGTTACAACTACTCCAAGACCGAGATCGACAAGATCGCCCCGAACCCGCCACGCCTGGCCGCGATCGACCCGGCCGCGGTGCGTATCGGCCGCACCGAGATCGGCCGCATCACCAAGGGCGCGCCGCGCGACAAGTTCTTCCTCGCCGGCGACTGGAAGACCGGCAACTGGAACTTCACCGCCACCGCCACCCGTTACGGCGAGTTCACCGAGCTGCACGCGACCGATCCACGTCAGGACCAGACCTTCGGCGACGAGTGGACCCTGGACCTGGCCGCGACGTATCGCCTCAACAGCTGGGACTTCACCATCGGCGGCGACAACGTCCTCGACGCTTATCCGGACGAGTCCAAGCTGGTGCGCGGCACCCGCAACTACCTGCCCTACAACACCGCCTCGCCGTTCGGTTTCAACGGCGCCTTCGGCTACATCAAGGTCGGCTATAAGTGGTGAGAGCTGGCGACACGCACTTGCAGTGATTGAGTTGCTTGGCTTTGCGGCTTTGCCGGCCAAGAGAAGACCCGTAGGGCGGCCCGCATGGATGCGGGCCGTGCGCAAGCAGGCCATGGATGGCCTGTCTGGAGCATCCCTGCGTTGGCATCGATCGTGCGGGCTTGTGCCCTTGCAAGGAGAGCCCTTTTCTTTGGTTAGCTTTGACCGAAGGGAATCCAGACGGACTTTTGGGCTTAGCAAAAGAAAGTAACCCGCCCCCTTTAGGGGGGCGGAAGCTTTGCTATTCGTGTTGCTTCTCCACCCTGCGGCAAGAAGCGCCGCAACCGGAGACCGCGCGGTCGCGACTTGCGTCGCTCCTACCCTGCGATAGTTCATGGCTTCGATGAGCGACGCAGGCGCTGCGAGGTCTGCCCATCCCGTGGTCGCGGCTTATGACCGAAGGAAATCCAATAGGACGTCGCTCCTAGAGGGTTGGAGCTTTGCTCTTACTTGAAAAAAGGGAATGCGGCATGCACCACAACGGCCCGGACCATCCGGGCCGTCGTTTTTCGTCGACCACAGTACATTCCGCGGATCGGCGGATCGGCTATAAAGAGGGCCTTGCCGCTACGGGCGCCCGCCATCGGCCCAGCTCAGCGGCCCCGCCGCGAATGCCCGAGGTGCCCGCCATGCGTTCGACCGTTGCGCTGTTGCTGTCCCTGGCGATTTCGAACGTCATCGCCGCGCCCGCCAAGCGCGAACAGATCATGCTGCTGCAAGGCAAACCCGCCGGCCAGCAGATCGTGGAAACCGCGGGCGACGGCAGCACCCGGGTCGAGTACCAATACAGTGATCGCGGCCGCGGCGACCACCTCAAGACCGAGTGGACGCTCGACGCGGCCGGCATTCCGGTCGAATACCGCGGCAGCGGCCACAATTATCTGAAAGTCCCGGTCGAAGAGAGCTTCAGCGTGCGCGACGGCAAGGCGCACTGGAAGAACGACAGCGAGCAAGGCGAGCGGGCCCTGAGCGCACCGGCCTTTTTCCTGCCGCTCAACGCGACTCCGGAAATCCAGGGCGTGCTGGTGCGCGCGCTACTGAAGGCCCCCGAGCGCAAGCTCGCGCTGTTGCCCGCCGGCGAAGCGCGGCTCGACAGCGCCGGCACGCTCGAAGTGCCTACGGCCAAGGGGCCGGCGACCCTGTCGCTGTACCGCGTGTCCGGGCTCGACTACACGCCCGGCTCGGTCTGGCTCGATGCCGAAGGCAATACCGCGGCGCTGATCATGGCCTCGGGCTGGGTCTCAATCCTCTCCCCGGAATATAAGGATTCGCTCGCCAAACTGATCGAATTCCAGGAACACGCCGGCGCCGAATGGTCGCTGAAACTAGCGCGCGAACTGACCCACACACCGAAAGGCCCGTTGCTGATCCGCAACGCGCGCCTCTACGATCCGCGCGACCTGTCGGTGACGCCGAACACCAGCGTCCTGGTCGAAGGCGAGCGCATCGTCCGCGTCGCCGCCGACGCTGCATTGAAGGCCCCGGCCAACGCCGAGATCCTCGACGCCGGCGGTCGCTTCCTGATGCCCGGCCTGTGGGACGTGCACAAGCACTACGGCGATTCCGACGGCGCGATGGACATCGCCAACGGCGTCACCAGCAGCCGCGATGTCGCCAACAATACCGACGCCTTCCTCGACAAAGTCAAGCGCTTCGACGCCGGCACCGAGATCGGCCCGCGCGTGCTCGCCGCCGGCTTCATCGACGGCCCTGGGCCGTATGCCGGTCCGACCAAGATGTTGGTCGACACGCCCGAGGAAGCGATCAAGGCGGTCGATTGGTACGCCGACCACGGCTATATGCAGATCAAGAGCTATTCCTCGCTGAAACCCGAGCTGGTGCCGGTGATCGCCGACCGCGCCCACGCCCGCGGCCTGCGTTACAGCGGGCATGTACCGGCCTTCATGTCGGCGCGCCAGTTCATCGAGGCCGGCGCCGACGAGTTGCAGCACATCCTGTTCGTCGAGCTCAACTTCCTTTACCCGCGCGTCCAGGAAACCCGCACCATGGCGCGCCTGACCGAACCGGCGGCGCATGCCGCCGAGTTCCCGCCGGAACGCGCCGAGGTCCGCGATTTCATCGCCTTCCTCAAGCGCACCCACACCGTGCTCGACCCGACCATGGGCATCGCCGAAGACCTGTTCGCCGGCGACCCGCAGAGCAAGATCCCGCCCGGCTTGAAGACGGTCGCGCCGCGACTGCCGCCGCAAGCCCAGCGCAACTTGAGCTGGGGTTCGTTGAAGGTGCCCAAGGGCGAAGAACACGCCTATGCGCAATCCTTCCCGACCATGCTGCGCGTGCTCAAGGCCCTGCACGATGCCGGTGTGACGATCCTGCCCGGCACCGACGCCCTGGCCGGCTACATGCTGCACTCCGAGCTGATCCTGTACGCCCGCGCCGGCATCGCCAACGCCGAAGTACTGCGCCTGGCGACACTGACCCCGGCGCAAGTACTCGGCGTCGACAAGGACCGCGGCGTGATCGCCCCGGGCAAGCTCGCCGACCTGGTGCTGATCGACGGCGACCCGCTCCAGGACATGAACGACATCCGCAAGGTCGACGCCGTGTTCAAGGGCGGCAAGCGCTACGACCCAGCGCAAATCGAGCGCGCGCTCGGCATCATGCCGCGCAAGGAAGCTGCTGTGGCGACGAACTGAGCGACCTCGCCGCCACCTCTCAGCATGACAGCATTGCCGTTGCCGTTGCCGTTGCCGTTGCCGTTGCCGTTGCCGTTGCCGTTGCCGTAAAGATTCTGCTGTTGCTGTGCGTCGATTGGCACTCGCGAAGGCAATCGAAGACCCGGAGGGCGGCCCGCATGGATGCGGGCCGTTTTTCATCGGGACAGGGATGTCCCGTATGAAAAATCCCTGCGGAGGCACCGCTCGTGCGGGCTTGTGACTCAAAACAAAGCATTTTTCTTTGGTTACCTTTCTTTTGTTGCTTATGACAAAAGAAAGTAACCCGCCGCTTTAGTGGCGGAAGCTCTTATCGTTTGATCTTGATCTTGCTTGAGTAATTCGCCGCGAGAACGAAACGGCGCGGTCGCGGCTCACGCCGCTCCTACAGTGACCGATTCGCAACATCGCGCCGCCCAAGAAACCGCAAATGCTCCATCTGCAGGAGCGAGGTGAGTCGCGACCACGAAAAGACAAGATCACGACGAAAACAAAGGCCCGCGAATCGCGGGCCCCTGCGGGTCATGCGACGTCCGTTGCGTCGCTCAATCCTTGCCGAACACCAGATGCCCACCCTGCGCATCCACACGGATGGTGTCGCCGCTGACGAACTCGCCGCTGAGGATCTTCTGCGCGAGCGGGTTCTCCAACTGCTGCTGCACCGCACGCTTGAGCGGACGCGCGCCGTAGACCGGATCGAAGCCGACATTCCCGATCAAGGCCAGGCCGGCATCCGACAGCGCCAACTTGAGGCCGCGCTCGGCGAGGCGCTTTTCCAGACCGTGCAGCTGGATCTTGGCGATCTCGCGGATCTGGCTCTTGTCGAGCGGATGGAACACGACGATGTCGTCGAGGCGGTTGATGAACTCGGGACGGAAGTGCGCCTGCACCACGCCCATCACCGCCGCCTTCATCTGCGTATAGCCCTCGGGCGTGTCGTCGGAATTCATCTCCTGGATCATCTGCGAGCCCAGGTTCGAGGTCATCACGATCACCGTGTTGCGGAAATCGACGGTGCGGCCCTGGCCATCGGTCAGGCGACCGTCGTCGAGCACCTGCAACAGGATATTGAACACGTCCGGATGCGCCTTCTCGACCTCGTCGAGCAGGATCACGCTGTAGGGACGGCGACGCACGGCCTCGGTCAGATAGCCTCCCTCTTCGTAGCCGACATAGCCCGGAGGCGCACCGACCAGACGGCTGACCGCGTGCTTCTCCATGAACTCGCTCATATCGATGCGGATCATCGCGTCGGCCGAGTCGAACAGGAACTCGGCCAGCGCCTTGCACAGCTCGGTCTTGCCGACGCCGGTCGGGCCGAGGAACAAGAACGAACCGCTCGGGCGATTCGGGTCGGACAGGCCGGCGCGCGAACGCCGCACCGCGTCGGACACCACCCGCACCGCTTCGTCCTGGCCGACCACGCGCGCGTGCAGGGCCTGCTCCATCTTCAGAAGTTTGTCGCGTTCGCCTTCGAGCATCTTCGCCACCGGGATGCCGGTCCAACGCGCGACCACTTCGGCGATCTCTTCGGCGGTGACTTTGTCCTGCAGCAGCTTGAAGCCCTGGGTCTCGGCTTCCTGCGCGGCCTTGAGCTGCTTCTCCAGCTCCGGCAGCTTGCCGTACTGGATTTCGCTCATGCGCGCATAGTCCTGAGTGCGCTGGGCGGCTTCCAGGTCGAGCTTGGCCTGCTCGATCTGCTCCTTGATCTTGGTCGCGCCCTGCAGGGTCGCCTTTTCGGCCTTCCAGATTTCCTCGAGGTCGTTGAACTCGCGCTCTAGCGTGGCGATCTCGGCTTCGAGGTCGGCCAGGCGCTGCTTGGACTCGGCGTCCTTCTCCTTCTTCAGCGCCTCGCGCTGGATCTTGAGCTGGATCAGGCGGCGTTCCTTGCGATCGAGTTCCTCGGGTTTGGAGTCGATCTCCATGCGGATGCGCGAGGCGGCTTCGTCCATCAGGTCGATGGCCTTGTCGGGCAGCTGGCGGTCGGCGATGTAGCGATGCGACAGGGTCGCCGCAGCGACGATCGCGGGGTCGGTGATCTCGACGCCGTGGTGCACCGCGTAGCGCTCCTTGAGGCCGCGCAGGATCGCGATCGTATCCTCGACCGTCGGCTCGCCGACGAACACTTTCTGGAAGCGGCGTTCGAGCGCGGCGTCTTTCTCGACGTACTTGCGGTACTCGTCGAGCGTGGTCGCGCCGATGCAATGCAGCTCGCCGCGCGCGAGCGCGGGCTTGAGCATGTTGCCGGCGTCCATCGCGCCCTCGGCCTTGCCGGCGCCGACCATGGTGTGCAGCTCATCGATGAACAAGATCACCTGGCCTTCGTTCTTGGCCAGGTCGTTGAGCACGGCCTTGAGCCGCTCCTCGAACTCGCCCCGGAACTTGGCGCCGGCGATCAGCGCGCCCATGTCGAGCGACAGCACGCGCTTGCCGCGCAGGCCCTCGGGTACTTCGTTGTTGATGATGCGCTGGGCCAGGCCCTCGACGATGGCGGTCTTGCCGACGCCGGGTTCGCCGATCAACACCGGGTTGTTCTTGGTCCGGCGTTGCAGCACCTGGATGGTGCGGCGGATCTCTTCGTCGCGGCCGACCACCGGATCGAGCTTGCCGGACTCGGCGCGCGCGGTCAGGTCGATGCAGTATTTCTCCAGCGCCTGCCGCTGTTCTTCGGCGTTTTCCGATTGCACGCTTTCGCCCCCGCGCAGTTTGTCGATGGCCGGTTCGAGCTTGGCCTTGGTCGCTCCGGCCGCCTTCAACGCGCGGCCGACTTCGCCGCCGTCGTCGAGCGCGGCCAGCAGGAACAACTCGCTGGCGATAAAAGCATCGTTACGCTGCTGCGCCAGCTTGTCGGTGACATTGAGCAGGCGCGCCAGGTCGTTGCCGACCGAGACTTGCCCGGCCTGGCCCGACACCTTGGGCAGTTTCTCCAGCGCCTCGCCGAGGCGCTCGCGCAACAGCGGCACGTTGACGCCGGCCTGGGCCAGCAGCGGGCGCGTGCTGCCGCCGCTCTGCTCGAGCAACGCGGTCAGCAGATGCGCCGGTTCGATGACGCTGTGGTCGCGCCCGACCGCGAGCGATTGCGCGTCCGACAGAGCCTGCTGGAAGCGCGAAGTAAGCTTGTCCATCCGCATGGGGGGTCTCTCCGAAGGTATGACGGCCCGGAGCGCGAGTGTCGCGCCGCGGCCGCGAATGACCTGTTAATGCGGGCTGGACGGGGCGATTCAAGGCGGGACGGGACTTCCGGGGGCGGAGCAAGGCGCGCTGACCGACGCTTACTGTCACCGACACTCGCTCCGACCGGCGTCCCCTTAGGAAAAGGGGGCGAGCGCCCGGCGCTGGCCGGAGAACTGATCGGCGCGGCAGCGCGGGGGATTTGCTCTTGGCCGCGCATCACCGCGCTGAGCGCAGGAGCAAATCCCCCTGCCCCCTTTTTCAAAGGGGAGAACCGCTTGCGCGGTGTTCCGGGGGATTCGACAGAAAGCGGCCTGGAACCGCGGATCAGACCAGGCTGTTCGGCTGCAGGATCTCGACCCAATACCCGTCCGGGTCCTTGATGAAGGCGATGTTCTTCATGCGGCCGTCGCTGAGGCGTTTCTGGAAGGCGACGCCGAGTTGCTCGAAGCGCGCGCAGGCGGCTTCGATGTCGGGCACCGACACGCAGATGTGGCCGAAGCCGCGCGGGTCGCTGTTGCCGTCGTGGTAGGCGAAGTCCGCGTCGTCCTCGGTGCCGTGGTTGTGGGTCAGTTCGAGCACGCCGCGCTGGCTCAGCAGCCATTCGCCCCGCGCGGGCTCTTCGGCCGGGATTTGCGCGGGGTCGGCCACCAACACCAGGAAGTACAGGCTGAACTTGGCTTCGGCGAAGTCGCGCTTGCGCACCAGGGTGAAGCCGAGCACGCGGGTATAGAAATCGAGCGACTGGCGCGGGTCTTTCACCCGCAACATGGTGTGGTTGAAGACGAAGCCGTGGGTGGCGGCTTCCGGGCGCGCGGTCACGCCGGGGACGGCGTCGAGTTCGTTCTGCAGGGACATGGCGGGGGCCGATTCAAAGAGGTCTAAAGGATTTGCGGGCAAACCCGGCCGCGATCAAGCCTGCGTTTCGGCCGGCACGGCATCGCGCTGCAAAGACAGCAAGCCCAGCAAAACCGCCAGGCCCACGTAGGCGCCGATGAATTGCAGGGCGATGGTGCGCTGCAGCCCCTCCAGCGCCCACGGCAGGTAGATACCGCCGCGCGGGTCGACCGAGTGGATGATGCCGAACAGGCTCAATGCCGCGCCGACCAGCAGGAACGCCGCCGCGCGGCGCAGGCGGCCGTCGACCATCGCCGCGACCGCCGAGGTCCAGATCATCGAGGTCATGATGAAGCCGTTGCCGAGGGTCACGATCACCGCGAGTTCCGGCAGGCCGTGGCCATCGAGGGCGTTCATTAGCTGAGCGTGGTGGTCCGGGGCGATCCAGCCCGGATTGCCGGTCTTGATCGCCAACATATAGGCCACCGACGGCAGGAAGCCGAACACCATCGCGGTGGCGTGCTTGCTCGGCGTGGCCTGGAACGCCTGGGTGGTGATGTCGAGCGCGACGTAGACGATGATCGGCGCGAGCACCGCCAACGGCAGCCACTGCACCAAGCCGGAAACGATGCCGAGAATGCCGCCCACGCCGATGAACAATCCGGTCAGCAAGGTGTAGCCGCTGCGCGCGCCCATGTGCTTGTAGGCAGGCTGGCCGATGTAGGGCGTGGTCTGGGCCACGCCGCCGCAGAAACCGGCGACCAGGGTCGAGAACGCCTCGGCCAGCAGGATGTCGCGGGTGCGGTAATCGTCGCCGGCGGCGCGCGCGCTTTCGCTGACGTTGATGCCGCCGACCACCATCAGCAGGCCGAACGGCAACAGCAGCGGCAGATAAGCTTGGGTGTAGGCCAGGCCTTCGATGAAGCCCAAGCTCGGCCACGGCAGCACGAAACGCAGCGGCGACGGTTCGGGCCACTCGAAGCCAGGAGCTCCCAACCCCACCGCCCCAAACCCGTAATACAACACGGTGCCGAACACGAACGCCAAGAACACCCCCGGCAACTTGACCGGCAAGCGCCCCTTCGCGATCAACACATACAACAACAACCCCAAGGTGATGAAACCCACCATCGGCGAACGCAGGGTCTCGATCAGCGGCAGGAAGCCCATCAGCACCAGGGCGACGCCGGCGATCGAGCCGAGCAGGCCGGCGCGCGGGATCAAACGGGTGACGGTGTCGCCGGCGAACGACAGCACGAACTTGAGCACGCCCATCACCACCAGCGAAGCCATGCCCAACTGCCAGGTGGCGATCGCGGCGGCCTGTTCGTCCATGCCCTGCTGCTTGAACCCGACGAAGGCCGGGCCGAGCACCAGCAAGGCCATGCCGATGCTGGTCGGCGCATCCAGGCCCAGCGGCATCGCGGTGACGTCGTCGCGACCGGTCTTCGCCGCCAAACGGCGCGCCATGAAGGTATAGATCAGATTGCCGACCAGCACGCCGAACGCAGTGCCGGGAAACATCCGCGTATAGATGACCTCGGCCGGAAAACCGAAGATGCCGATCAGCGCCGCGGAAATGAAACCGAGGATCGACAGGTTGTCGACGACCAGGCCGAAGAAACCGTTGAGATCGCCCGCTACGAACCACGGGCGCTGCTTACGTGAAGTATCGACGTTCACCGGCCGGGCCCCCCGTTCGTACCACCAGCGAGGACCGCGCGATCAACCACCAAAGCCAGCCACCCGCGCCCCCTATCCCCCGCGCCGCCGGCCCATGTCGCCCGAGGAAAAAGGACCGGCGACCGCACGGCGGCGAAATCGCAACATAACGCTGACGGGATGGGGCTCATGACACTCATGGAAGCTACTCGGGATGCGGGAATGGGCGCTTCCGTGCCGGCGGGCTTGCGATCCGTTCGCACTAGAGAGTGTGCCGCCAATCGGCCGGCTTGGGGCGGTGCGAAGGAGGAGGATGAGTTATCGGCTCATACCGTCGACGCAGGGGCGAAACATCGCCGCCACGGGTGGGGCGGCGGCTCAGCCCTCTACGTCCAGCCAGCCGCGATAACGCACCAGCAAACCCACGATCGGCAACTGCGCGGCGACCTCGAAGTGATAGCGCCCGTCGCGCTCGAACTCGCGCGCGCGCACGCCCGCGAACCAGCCCGACGGCAACGGCAGGCCGAGCGCGCGCACCCGCACCAGCCGCCACGACAGGCCGGGCTCGTTCGCGCCCGGCCCGGCTTCGCCATCCGCTGCGCCCGCCGGCTCGTCGGCCAACTGGGCGGGCATTACCGCGGACGACACCGTCACCTGGGCGGCGCCGAGCGACATCACGCCCGACGCCGCCGCATCGGGCAACTCGCCGGCCAGGTCCAGGGCGAATGCGAACCGCATCGGCCCCAAGCGTTCGAACACCAGACCGTCGCGCTCGACCAGGCGCGAGCGCATCGCCGACTTGCCGAAGCGCCGGGTCCAGGTTTCGCCGCGCGCGTTGGCGTCGATCTCGACTTCGATCGGCCCGGCATGGGCCCGGGGCAATCCGGCGATGCGCGCGAACGCCCGCGAGCACAGCCCGCGGCCGCGTTCGACCTGGGCCTCGCCGCGATAGGTCCGGCGCCCGCCCTGGCCGTGCAGCAGCCGCAAGGTCCGCGGCAGGTAGACGAAACGCACCCCGAGCGCGCGCGGATACAGCCCCTCGCGCGCGCCCAGCCTCACCACATCCCGCGCCGCATCCCGCTCCGGCGCCTGCTTTACTGCCTGATTTCGCATTTACAGCCCGCGCAGATCGTCCGGCACCGCGTACTCGCGGCCGTCGTAGGCCAGGCGCACGCTGCTCTTTTTGGTCGGACCCGGCACTTCGTCGCAGTCCTTGTCGTCGGCCACGTTGCGGCTGCTTTCCTCGACGCTGTTGATGCGCAGGCCGGCATAGCCATGGTCGCGCTTGGCGTCGATCGCGACGGTGCGCTGCACGTTCTCGAATTCGCCGGCGCAGTTGGTGTCCCATTCGCCGCGTTCTTTCGACACTTCCAGCTTGCTCAGCACCGGCCGCAGCTTGGCGCCGTCGGCCACGTACAGGTTCATCACCGTGCTGCCGTAAGGATTGGCGCGCGAGGAACCGGTGTAGCCGATGCGCACGCCGAAGGCCGTGGTGTTCTCGTTAAGGCGGTAGCGCGCGGTGTCCAGGGTCACCGAACTGATCCGCACCGCATCCGACTGCAGCGCGTCGTCCTCGCGGTAACGCTGCAGAATGCGCGGGCGCGCCGAATCGGCGACCAGCACTTCCAGGTCGGCGGTGTCGCTGTCGATGCCGGACGCGGCCTGGTGGCGCAACCGCACCGTCAACAGAGTCTTGTCCGGCGAGGCCGGCCAGACTTTGCAGGCCACCTCGCCGAGATTGATCCAACGCGTGGGCGAGCCGGCGGTGCGCAGCAGTTCGCCCTCGTCGCCGGTTTCGCCGACGCTGCCGGGATAGGCGGCCCGCAGCAGGTCGTAAACGCGCGACTGGCAATCAGCCGCCGCGGCGTCGGCGCAGAGCAGCGCAGTGAGAGACAAAGACAGGGACAGGACCGTCCGTTGGGCCAAGAGAGTCATCATTGCATCCAGATGAGGGTCGCCATGCGGCCGGTGCGGCGGTCGCGACGATGGGAGTAGAAGCGGTCGGGTTCGGAGATCGTGCACAACCCGCCGCCATGGATATGATCGGCCGCCAGGCCGGCCTGCGCCAGACGCATCCGCGCCAGGGCATACAGATCGACGCGCCAATGCTGCGGCCGGGTGGCGACGAAGGCCGAGGCCGCCTCGGCGTCGTGCGCAACAAAGGCATCGTGCACTTCCTCGCCGATTTCGTAGTGCCGCGGCCCTGCCGCCGGCCCAAGCCAGGCGCGCAGACGGCCGGGCGTGGTACGCATGGCCGCGACCGTCGCTTCGAGCACACCGGCGGCCAGGCCGCGCCAGCCCGCATGGGCGGCGCCGACCTCGCTACCGTCTTCGGCGGCGAACAACACCGGCAGGCAATCGGCGGTGAGGATCGCCAGCACGGTACCGGGGCTGGAGGTCACCGAGGCATCGCCGACCGGTTCGTCGCCGGCGTCGCTGCGGCCATCGAATCGCACCACCTCGACGCCATGCACCTGGTGCAGCCAACGCGGCGGCGACGGCAAGCCCGCACGTTCGATCAACAGCTCGCGATTACGCGTCACCGCGTCCGGATCGTCGCGGTCGCTGCCGTAGCGCGTGCCGAGATTGAAGCGATCGAACGGCGCCTGCGAGACGCCGAGACCGCCGCGCAGGGTAGTGAAGCCGTGCACGGACGCGGCCATCGGCCACTGCGCATCGATCCACGGCGCGGCGTCCGAGGTCATCGGCCGGCCTCGGCGGCGGCGCGGGTGTCGGCGCCCAGCTCGGCGACCAGATGGCGCAGGTCAGCCGGCACCGGCGCGGTGCAGCGGATCGGCTCGCCGCTGACCGGATGGACGAACTCCAGGGTCTCGGCGTGCAGGGCCTGGCGCTTGAAGCCGCGCAGGGCTTCGACCAGACCGTCGGTCGCGCCCTTGGGCAGCTTGAGCGGGCCGCCGTACAGCGGGTCGCCCACGATCGGATGCTTCAGATGCGCCATGTGCACGCGGATCTGGTGGGTGCGCCCGGTTTCCAGGCGGCACTCCAGCAAGGTGTGGGCGCGGAAACGCTCGCGCAGGCGGTAATGGGTGACCGCATCGCGGCCGTCTTCGCGCACCGCCATGCGCAGGCGGTCGCGCGGGTGGCGGTCGATCGGCGCGTTGGCGGTGCCGCCGGAGACCAGCGCCCCGACCACGACCGCGAGGTACTGGCGGTGCACTTCGCGGGCCGACAGCTGTTCGACCAGCGAGGTATGCGCCGGCAGGGTGCGGGCCACGACCATGACCCCGGAGGTGTCCTTGTCGAGGCGGTGGACGATGCCCGCCCGCGGCAGGGTCGCCAGGCCGGGATCGCGGTGCAGCAGGGCGTTGACCAGGGTGCCGGCGTGGTTGCCGGCGCCCGGGTGGACGACCAGCCCGGCCGGCTTGTCGAGGACGATCACGTCGGCATCCTCGTACAGCACGTCCAGGGCGATGTCCTCGGCCTCGGCGCGGGTCTGGATGTCGAGGACGACGGTCAGCTCGACCGACTCCCCGCCCTGGACCGGATCGCGCGGCCGCACCTCGCGGCCGTTCAGGCGGGCGTCGCCGGACTTGATCCAGGTGGCCAGGCGCGAGCGCGAGTAATCGGGGAACAGTTCGGCCAGAACCGCATCGAAGCGGCGCCCGGCGGCGCTGTCGGGCACGGTGGCGGTGAGGGTCTGGCGGAGCTCGGTCATCGGAGGGGTCTATACGGCGGCGGGGAGACGGGATCGGTTAAGGGGCACGACCCGCGGACTGCTATTATCGGCGCTTCGTGCCTCCGGCGCCCGTCGATGCCTGCCATGACTGTACGTTTTGCCTCTTCCCGCGGACTTGTTCGCCTGTTTTGCTTGCTGCTGATCGTGGTTTTCGCTGCCTCCGGCTGCAGCCGCGTCGGCAAGATGTTCAAAAAGGACAAGGACGCGGACGAAGGCCAGCCGGTCGAGGCCATCTATAAGAAGGCCCACGGCTCGATGGTCAACGGCAACTGGGCCTCGGGCGAGGCGAGCTTCAAGCGCCTGGTCGCGCAGTACCCCTACGGCCCCTACACCGAGCAGGCCCTGGTCGAGACGGCCTACGCCCAGTACAAGTCGGGCAAGCACGACGACGCGATCAGCAGCATCGACCGCTTCATCCGCACCTACCCGACCCACCGCAACGTCGCTTACCTGTACTACCTGCGCGGGTTGGTGAACTCCAGCCGCGACACGGTGTTCCTGCAGCGCGTCTGGCGCCTGGACGTGAGCCGCCGCGACCTGTCGACGCCGATGCAGGCCTATAACGACTTCCTGATCGTGGTCGAGCGCTACCCCAACAGCCGCTACGCCGAGGACGCACGCAAGCGCATGCTCGCCCTGCGCGACACCTTCGCCCGCCACGAACTCGACGTGTCCCTGTACTACCTGCGCCGCACCGCCTTCGTGGCCTCGGCCGACCGCGCCAAGTACCTGCTCGAGACCTATCCGCAGAGCCGCTACCAGAACGATGCGGTCGCGGTGCTGATGAAGGCCTACGAAGGCCTGGGCAACCAGACCCTCGCCGCCGACGCCAAGCGCGTGCTGCAGCAGAACGACGCGACCCACCCGGCGCTGTCGGAAGACTGGCCGGACTACCCGAGCAACCTGCGCAAGCTCAACCCGTTCGCGGGCGAGAAGTCGGCGGTCGACAACCGCGACCGCGACGAAGAAAAGCGCAAGCAGTAAGCGCCCGCTTCGCAGCAGCAGGAAAGAAAACGCCGCCCTCGGGCGGCGTTTTTTGTGGCGGGTCGAGTGCTGCCCGGGCGCCGTCGCTCCCCCTGTAGGAGCGGCGCAAGCCGCGACCGCGCTACCGCGGTAACGACGCAAGCGCGGTTTCGCGCGGTGGAGGACCGGGCTTCGGGTTGGGGCGTGGTATCGATCGCTTCCCGGGCGCCGCCGCTCCCCCTGTAGGAGCGGCGTGAGCCGCGACCGCGCTACCGCGGTAACGACGCAAGCGCGGTTTCGCGCGGTGGAGGACCGGGCTTCGGGTTGGGGCGTGGTATCGATCGCTTCGGTTGGTCGCGGCTCGCGCCGCTCCTACCAGAACGCTACGCGATCAACCGACGTAACCGTTCGTGATCGGATAGCGACGCTCGCGACCGAACGCCCGCCGCGAGACCTTCGGCCCCGGCGCGGCCTGGTGCCGCTTCCATTCGCTGATGCGCACCAGGCGCAGCACCTTGTCGACCGTCGCCGGGTCGAAGCCGACCGAGACGATCTCGTCGCGCGACTGCTCCTGGTCGACATGGCGCAACAGGATCGCGTCGAGCACGTCGTAGGGCGGCAACGAATCCTGGTCCTTCTGGTTCTCGCGCAGCTCGGCCGAGGGCGGGCGATCGATCACCGCCCACGGGATCACCGGCGCCCCGGCGATCGCGTTGCGCCAGCGCGCGAGCGCGAACACCTCGCTCTTGTATAGGTCCTTGATCGGCGCATAACCGCCGCACATGTCGCCGTAGATGGTGGCGTAGCCGACTGCGTACTCGCTCTTGTTGCCGGTGGTCAGCAGCAGGCCGCCGAACTTGTTGCTCATCGCCATCAACAGCGCGCCGCGGGTACGCGACTGCAGGTTTTCCTCGGTGACGTCGACCGCCTTGGCGGCGAAGACTTCGGCCAGGGTGTCCAGATAGCCCTGGAACGGCTTCTCGATCGGCAAGGCCAGCAGGCGCACGCCCTGGCTCGCGCATTGCTCGGCGGCCAGGTCGTTGGACAGATCGGCGGTGTAGCGCGAGGGCATGCGCACTGCGACGACGTTCTCCGGGCCGAGCGCATCGACCGCGATCGCCATCACCAGCGAGGAATCGATGCCGCCCGACAGCCCCAGCCAGACCTTGTCGAAGCCGTTCTTGCGACAGTAGTCGCGGGTGCCGCGCACCACCGCGCGCCAGGCCAACGAGTCGCGGCCTTCGTCCTGCTCGGTCGGCCAAGCCACGGGCACGAAGCTGCGGTCTTCGTCGCGATAGTCGGCGACCAGCCAATGATCCTCGAACGCGGTCGCGGCCGGATGGACGTGGCCGTCGCCGTCGGCAAGCACCGAGGCGCCGTCGAACACCAGGGCATCCTGGCCGCCGACCACATTGAGATAGACCAGCGCCACACCGGTTTCCTTCGCCCGCACTTCCATCAGCGCGTCGCGCTGGGCGTGCTTGTCGCGCTCGAACGGAGAGGCATTCGGCACCAGCACCAGGCGGGCGCCGGCGGCCGCGGTCGCGGCGAGCGGCTCGGCGAACCACAGGTCTTCGCAGATCACCACGCCGACCGAAACCCCCTCGACCTCGAACACGCAGGCCTCGCCGTCGGGGTCGACGTCGAAGTAGCGGCGCTCGTCGAACACCGCGTAGTTGGGCAGTTCGCGCTTGCGGTAAGTGCTTTCCACCCGCCCTTCGCGCAACACGCTGGCGGCGTTGTAGACCACCGCGCCGGCGGCCTGCGGCCAGCCGACGACGGCGACGATGCCGCGCACGGTGCCGGCGATCCGTTGCAGCGCGGCTTCGCAATCGGCGAGAAAACTCGGCCGCAACAGCAGGTCTTCCGGCGGATAGCCGCTGACCGCGAGCTCGGGAAACAGCACCACGTCGGCGCCGTGCCGGTCGCGGGCCTCGACGATCATCGCCGCGATGCGTTCGGCGTTCTTTTCAACCGCACCGACCGGGAAGTCGAACTGGGCCAGGGCGATGCGCAGGGTCTTGGACATTCGGCGATTCTCGTAACGACCAGTCAGTCGTGGGTGTAGCCAGCCTCGCGCTGGACGCGAATGGCGATGATGAAAACGGTGTCGAACTCGCCGAGATAGCGATACAGAGCGACGTATCCCTGGGCGTCGCGGCCGATGACCAATTCGCGCAGATCCTGCTCGAGCACGCGCCCGATCAGAGGATTGTCGGCCAATACGTCGATGGCATGCAGGATGCCCTCGATGCGCGGTTCGCGCTGGTCGACCTCATGCCGGTCCAGATGATCGAGAATCCGAGCGAAGTCCTCCGCCGAGCCGGGCGAGAGGACGATTCGGGTCACGATTCGCGCCCGAAGGTCTTCTTGGCCGGCGGCTCCGGACTTTCGCCGCGTGCGCGGCGCGCGAGATACTCACGCATGTCGCCCCAGGCGATCACCTGCCCGTCCGCAACAAAGCTCTGCCAACGGCGCTCGGCCTCGCCGATGAAGTCGCGCCGACGCTCGGCTTCGTCGACCTTCTCCTCAAGCGCCCCGAGGATGAAGCCGTGCGGCGTGGTACCGCTGCGCTCGGCGGCGCGGGCGATGCGCGCCTTGAGTTCTTCGGTCAAGCGGATGGTGGTGGTGGACATGGGCGTCCTTGGCAAACGAAAGGTAGCCAGGCGAATGTAGCACATCGGTGCTACAGACAAAAAAGCCGCCCTAAGGCGGCTTTTTTGCGTTCCGACCGCCGAGACGGACTCGTCGGCCGGCCTGTCCGGCCGCTTACTTGGCCAGACGCTTGGCGATCGCCGCGCCGAGGTCGCCGGGCGACTTCACCGTGGTGACGCCGGCCTTTTCCATCGCCGCGAACTTGCCTTCGGCCGTGCCCGAACCGCCCGAGGCGATCGCACCGGCGTGGCCCATGCGCTTGCCCTTCGGCGCCGAAGCGCCGGCGATGAAGCCGACCACCGGCTTGGTCACGTACTGGCTGATGAACTCGGCCGCTTCTTCCTCGGCCGAACCGCCGATCTCGCCGACCATGATGATGCCTTCGGTCTGCGGGTCGTCCTGGAACCACTTCAGCGCATCGATGAAGTTGGTGCCGTTGATCGGGTCGCCGCCGATGCCGATGCAGGTCGACTGGCCCAGGCCCACGTCGGTGGTCTGCTTGACCGCTTCATAGGTCAGCGTGCCCGAACGCGAGACGATGCCGATCTTGCCCGGCATGTGGATGTGGCCCGGCATGATGCCGATCTTGCACTCGCCCGGCGTGATCACGCCCGGGCAGTTCGGGCCGACCAGGACCACGTCGTCGTAACCGTTGAGGGTGTTCTTGACGCGCAGCATGTCCAGCACCGGAATGCCTTCGGTGATGCACACGATGACCTTGATGCCGGCAGCGGCGGCTTCCAGGATCGCGTCGGCCGCGAACGGCGGCGGCACGTAGATCACCGACGCGTCGGCGCCGGTCTCGTCGACCGCGTCGCGCACGGTGTTGAAGACCGGCAGGCCCAGATGCTGGGTGCCGCCCTTGCCCGGGGTCACGCCGCCGACGACCTTGGTGCCGTACTCGAGCATCTGTTCGGCGTGGAAGGTGCCCTGCGAGCCGGTGAAGCCCTGCACGATCACCTTGGTGTTCTTGTTGATCAAAACGCTCATGTCAGTCCTGCCTCACTTGCCGGCGACGGCGGCAACCGCCTTCTTGGCACCGTCGTTGATGTTGTCCGCCGCAGTGATGGCCAGACCCGAGTTCTTCAGCAGTTCCTTGCCGGCTTCCACATTGGTGCCTTCCAGACGCACGATCACCGGCACCTTGACGTCGACTTCCTTGACCGCGGCGATGATGCCCTCGGCGATCATGTCGCAGCGGACGATGCCGCCGAAGATGTTGACGAAGATCGCCTTGACCTTGTCCGAGCTCAGGATGAGCTTGAACGCCTCGGTCACGCGCTCCTTGGTGGCGCCGCCGCCGACGTCGAGGAAGTTGGCCGGCGAGCCGCCTTCCAGCTGGATGACGTCCATGGTCGCCATCGCCAGGCCGGCGCCGTTGACCATGCAGCCGATATTGCCGTCCATGGTGACGTAGTTGAGGTCGTGCTGGCTGGCCAGCACCTCGGTCTCGTCTTCCTGGCGGATGTCGCGCATCGCGGCCAGGTCCTTGTGGCGGAACGTGGCGTTGTCGTCGCTGTTGACCTTGCCGTCGAGCACGGCCAGGTTGCCGTTGGTGAGGATCGCCAACGGGTTCAGTTCGACCAGCGCCAGGTCTTTCTCGTTGAACAGCTTGTACAGGCCCAGCATGATCGTGGTCAGCTGGCCGGCCTGCTTGGCGTTGAGGCCCAGGTCGAAGGCGAGCTCGCGGCACTGGTAGGCCTGCAGGCCCTGCACGTAGTTGACGTGCACGGTCTTGATCGCGTCCGGAGTTTCCTCGGCGACCTTCTCGATTTCCACGCCGCCTTCGGCCGAAGCGATGAAGGTGACCGACTGGGTCGAGCGATCCACCAATACCGACAGATACAGTTCCTTGGCGATGTCGGTGCCTTCGGAGATCAGCACCGTATCGATCGGCAGGGCGACGCCGGCCGACTGGTAGGTCTCCATCTTGGTGCCGAGCATGGCCTGGGCGTACTGCTTCACTTCGTCGTAGCTCTTGGCCAGCTTGACGCCGCCGGCCTTGCCGCGGCCACCGGCGTGGATCTGGGCCTTGACCACCCACAGGTCGCCGGGAATGGCTTTGGCGGCCGCGACGGCCTCTTCCGGAGTGCGCGCAACGCGCCCGGCCGGCACTGCGATGCCGTAGTCGGCAAACAGCTGCTTTGCCTGATATTCGTGAAAATTCATGCGTCACCGAGGGGAGTGAAAGACGTCCCGCAGGTGCATGCGGCCGGAAGCCGGAGCACGCGCGAGGGGGCCGCATTGTCGCCGATCGGGGCGGGCCGAAGCAAAACCCCGCCATTCCGGCCACCCGGCCGCCCCGGGCCGAGCCGGCCCCCTTCCCGCCCGGCCCCTTCCCGCCCCTCCCGGCCGCGCCCTGCGATCGGCGCAGGCCGAGACAAGCCAGTCGCCCTATACTGATCAATACTCCGCCCGCGCAGGGAAACCCCGCTTGCCGTCAGGTCTCGCCCCCGTCAGTCCGGCCGATGCCGACCTCGCGCTGCGCCGCGAACTCTATTTCTTCACCCTGTACCGCCTGCTGGAAGCCGCCCTGCTGGTGTTCTTCCTGTTCGGCCCGGTGGCGGACCTGATCGGAGCGCCCCGCCACGACCTGTTCGCGCGCTCGCTGGCCCTGGCCTATCTGTTCATCGCGGGCCTGCTGTTTCTGTTCAGCCGGCGCGGCGAGCTGCGCAGCCAGGTCTTCGCCGGCATCGCCAGCGACCTGTTCTTCGGCATCCTGGCCATCCATGCCTTGCCGCGCGCCGGCACCGGCATCGCCCTGATGCTGATGTTCAACGTCGGCGCCGCGGCCCTGCTGCTGCGCGCCCGCTACGGCATCGGCGCGGCGGTCCTGGCCTGCATCGGCCTGATCGGCGAATGGATCTGGAACGAAATCGGTGGCGAAAGCCTCGGCCGGACCGTCGCCGAACCGATCATGTTCGCCCTGGGCTACCTCTCGATCGCCTTGCTGACCAACGCCCTCGGCCGGCAGATGCGCGAAACCCAGGACCTGGCCGAGCGCCGCGGCGCCGAGGCCGCCAACTACGCCGAGATCAACGAACTCATCATCCGCCGCATGCGCACCGGCGTGTTGCTGGTCGACGGCGAAGGCCGCCTGCGCCTGGCCAACGAGGCGGCCATGCTGCTGCTCGGCGATTCCGGCGAGTACGATGGCCAACGCCACGGCCATCGCGTGTTGGCGATCGCCTCGCCGGAACTGGCGCGCCGCCTGAGCCGCTGGCGCACCGAAGGCCGGCCCGACGAAAGCCCGCTGCAACTCGCCCCCGACCTGCCCGAGGTGGTGCCGCGCTTCACCCGCCTGCTCGCCGGCAGCGACCAGACCCTGATCTTCCTCGACGACACCTCGCTGGTGTCGCGCCATGCCGAGTCGATCACCCTGGCCGCGCTCGGCCGCTTCTCGGCCAGCCTCGCCCACGAGATCCGCAATCCGCTCGCCGCGATCAACTACGCCGTGCAGTTGCTGGAGGAATCGCACGACATCGCGATTTCCGACCGCCGCCTGCTCGAGATCGTGCGCCAGCAGGGCTCGCGCATGAACGGCATCGTCGAGAACGTCCTCGGCATGGCACGACGCGAACCGGCCAAGCCCGAGCACGTCGAACTGATGGGCTTCGTACGCCAGTTCGTCGACGAATACCGCACCAGCCATCCGATCGAACAAGACACCCTGCGCGCGACCGGACCGCGCAGCCAGGTCGAAGCCCTGGTCGACCCCAGACAGTTGCACCAGGCCCTGACCGTGTTGGTGCACAACGCCCTGACCTACGGCCGCATTCCCGGCCAGCCGGCGCGGGTCACCGTGCACGTGTACTTCGATGAAGTCGGCCTGCCCGCGATCGACGTGCTCGACCGCGGCCCCGGCATTCCCGAGTCGGTCGCCGAGCGCCTGTTCCGCCCGTTCTTCACCACCTCCAGCCACGGCACCGGCCTGGGGCTGTACATCGCACGCGAGCTTTGCCGGGCCAATCAGGCCTCGCTCGACTTCGTGCCGGTGCCCGGCGGCGGCGGCTGCTTCCGCATCCGGCTCGCCGGAGCGAGCGCGCTGTCCCTGGTCTGAGCCATACTTGCGCGAGCGGATTCCCGACCTGGGATTCCCGATCCTGTGCGTCTTGGCCGCGACGGCCTCGTTAAGCTATCGTGGGCGGTGGAGGGCGCAATGGCAGAAACTCGTAGTGCATTGGTGGTCGATGACGAGCGCGATATTCGCGAGCTCCTCGTCATGACCTTGGGCCGCATGGGCCTGCGTTGCGACACCGCATCGGGCCTCGGCGAGGCGCGCAGCCAACTGCTGCGCAATCGTTACGACCTGTGCCTGACCGACATGCGCCTGCCCGACGGCTCGGGCATGGACCTGGTCGCCGAGATCAGCCAGAAATACCCCAATACCCCGGTCGCGATGATCACCGCCTTCGGCAACGTCGAAGCCGCGGTCGACGCGCTCAAGGCCGGCGCCTTCGATTTCGTCGCCAAGCCGGTCGACCTGGCGGTGCTGCGCGATCTCGTGCGCCACGCGCTCGAACTCAACGACACCCGCCGCAGCGCCAGCGAGGCGGTCGGCTCGCGCCTGTACGGCGAATCGCCGGCGATGATCAAGCTGCGCCAGACCATCGGCAAGGTCGCCCGCAGCCAGGCCCCGGTGTATATCGCCGGCGAGTCCGGCGTCGGCAAGGAACTGGTCGCGCGCACCATCCATTCCGAAGGCGGCCGCGCCGACGGCCCGTTCGTGCCGGTCAACTGCGGCGCGATTCCGGCCGAGCTGATGGAGAGCGAGTTCTTCGGCCACAAGAAGGGCAGCTTCACCGGCGCCCACGTCGACAAGCCCGGCCTGTTCCAGGCCGCCGACGGCGGCACCTTGTTCCTGGACGAAGTCGCCGAGCTGCCGCTGCCGATGCAGGTCAAGCTGCTGCGCGCGATCCAGGAAAAATCCATTCGTCCGGTCGGCGCCCAGGCCGAGCTCGTCGTCGACGTGCGCATTCTGTCGGCGACCCACAAGGACCTCGCCGCGCTGGTCGCCGAAGGCCGCTTCCGCCAGGACTTGTACTACCGCATCAACGTCATCGAGCTGCGCGTGCCGCCGTTGCGCGAACGCCTCGACGACCTGCCCGGCCTGGCCGCGAAGATCCTGCACCGCCTCGCCGGCAGCCAGGGCCGTCCGGTGCCGCGCCTCGGCGAGGACGCCCAGGAGGCGCTGCGCGCCTACGGCTTCCCGGGCAACGTGCGCGAGCTCGAGAACATTCTCGAACGCGCGCTCGCATTGGCCGAAGGCGAAGTCCTCAACGCCAGCGACCTGCGCCTGCCGCGCCTGGCCACCCAGGCCCCTTTGAACGAACTGCAGAACGCAGGCGCAGCGCCGCAGCAAGCGGCCGGCGCCGTCGACCCGCGCACCCTCAACCCGCGCGACACCGCGACCAGCGCCCTGCCTTCTTATATAGAAGAGATCGAGCGCGCCGCGATCCAGCAGGCCCTGCAGGAAAACCGCTACAACAAGACCCGCACTGCGGCCGCACTCGGCATCACCTTCCGCGCGCTGCGCTACAAGCTCAAGAAGCTCGGGATCGACTGACCCGACGAACGCTCGGCCGAACGACGTCATCGTTCGGTCGAGCGTGCCGCCCACATCGGCAGTAGCGCCGCGAACGATGCATACCCGACGCCCCCAGCGCGTCGCCTGTCGCAGACTGCCGCCACCAGCCCCTCCCGGCTACCGAGCATGCGTTTCCGCGTAGTCCCACCGACGCGACTCGCCCCGCCGTCAACGAAGCGAAACTCACCGCAGCGCGCGCAACCGCGATCGTGGCGTCGTGCTCATGCATGCAATGCCACGCCCGCCCGCACCGAACACACATCCATACGGCGATCGCATCGACCCGTCGCTCGGCCCGGCCATCGACGAAATAAGGCCGCTGCAGGGCGCCGCGAAGCGCACCGCCGATTCGCTTTTCCTGCTCATCTGCCGTGGCTCCGGCACCGGCCAAGCCTTGCGTGACGGGCACCTCAGTTCCGGTCAATCAATGTGCAACATGACGCATTAGGTCACCATCACAACCCTCCGACTGACCTTCTGCGTCACCCTATCCATCGCCTCGAACTCGCTTTACGTGACCTGACTATCACTTTCGATCCCCGGGTTCATGACTAGGGAGGTTGGCATGGGATGTGCGTATTCCTCTATGCACGTGCGGCACGCACGGCTGCCGAAGGACCGAGCAATCGAGCCTGCAGGCACGTGAAGCAACTCAATCACTCCTAGGGGAAATACCATGAAGAAGCAGCAAGGCTTTACCCTCATCGAACTGATGATCGTCATCGCCATCCTCGGCATCCTGATCGCCATCGCTCTGCCGGCGTATCAGAACTACACCATCCGCACCAAGAACGCCGAGTGCCTGAACGTCGCCGCCGCCGCCAAGCTGTCGGTCGCTGAAACGGCTCACGATCGCGGCACGTTGGCCACCATCACCGAGGCCCTCACCGGCTACACCTTCACCGCCAGCGACTACTGCGCCAGCGTCGATATCGAAGACGGTGGTGCGATCACCGCGGTCAGCGCCAACACCGGTGGCGACGCCGTAACCTTCACCCTGACCCCGGCTTCGGCCGGCGGCCGTCTCGACTGGACCTGCACGGCTACCGGCCAGCAGAATGACGCGCAGATCCCGGCGGAATGCCGCACCCCGTAATTAAGTACCGTTGTTTGTTGAACGCGTACCAGAAGCCCCGGCCCGCGTGCCGGGGCTTCTTCTAGGTGCATTGGACGCATCCAGCCCGATCCGGTTTTTCCCCCGAAGCCGGCACAAATTCAGAAGAAGCGCAGTCCGCCCAGGGGGGTCCAATGAAACGCCAGCGTGGCTTTACCTTGATCGAACTGATGATCGTGATAGCGATCGTCAGCATACTCACCGCCATCGCACTACCGCTTTATCTCGACTACGTAATGCGCACCAAGAACAGCGAGTGCTTGAACCTCGCTGCCGCTGCCAAGTTGTCGGTCGCAGAGACTGCCCAGGACCGCGGTTCGCTCTCACTGGTTAACGCAACCAACACCGGCTATGTCTCCAGCGCCACTGAGTACTGCGACGCGATCGAAGTCGGTGACAACGGCGTCATCACCGCACCGACATTGACAGGATCAGGCGCGGTAACTTTCACTCTGACCCCGGTCGCAACCCAAGGCGGCCTCGACTGGAATTGCAGTGTTCCTGTGACGACCAATCCGGTGCTCGTACCGGCAGAATGTCGCGCTGAGTAATCTCTCGGTAGAGAGCGCCTCCGCGACGCCCGATAACGCTTAAGCGACGTGGTGGATGAGCAAGTACACAACGCATCTCAAGATGGCGCTCTACCTCGTTTTTGCCGCCACCTTTCTCATCTATAGCGTTGGCCTCACTGGCCCTTTCCTGTTCGACGACAATTTCAATCTCGCCCCGCTCAAGCCCTGGCTTGCGGGCGAGATCGGTTGGCAGGAGGCCGTATTCGGCAATATCTCAGGCCCCTTGGGCCGCCCTGTTTCGATGGCGTCGTTCTTGTTCAGCGCATGGGCCGGCGGTTCCTACGCCTACCATTTCAAGCTGGGCAACCTCCTAGTTCATCTCGCTTGCGGCGTTCTGTGTTTCGCTTTGCTACGCCGCCTGATGTCGAGAGATTCACGGCTTCAGCACTGGGCTTGGCCGGCCGCGGCCGCGGCCACGACGGTGTGGCTGATACACCCTTTGCATGTGAGCACGGTCCTCTATGTCGTGCAACGCATGGCTCAGTTGAGCACCTTGTTCGTCCTGGCATCGCTGTTGGCCTACGTCGCCGGCCGGGTTCGCCTGGAACGCGGGGCTCGCGCACCGGCGATCGCATGGCTCTTCCTCGCAATGCCTGCCCTCTGGCTACTGGGTCTGCTCAGCAAGGAGAACGCAGCCGTCGCCTCTGCGCTCTGTCTGGTGATCGAGGTCGCCTACTTCTCGCGAAACCAAGCAACTCGACGCGTGCTCACGGGTTTCTACTCGCTAACGCTGGCACTGCCCGCATTGGGTGCGCTCGCTGTCCTGCTGCTCCGACCGGATCTGCTGCTGGCAGGATACGAGATCAGAGACTTCGATATGCTCGAACGTTTGCTTTCGCAATCGCGGGCGCTTATGTCCTATCTCGGAATGTTGCTGTTTCCTCGCAGCGCCGAACTCGGTCTCTATACCGACGGCTTCGCGGCATCGGCGGGGCTGTTATCTCCCATTACCACGCTGCTGTCGATTCTGGCTCTGATCGCCGTTAGCGGCATCGTCATCGTCCTGCGCCGCACGTCACCGAGTCTCTTTGCCGGTTGGTTCTTCTTTCTAGCAGCCCACGCGGTGGAGTCCAGCATTCTACCTCTCGAGCTCTACTATGAGCACCGGAATTATCTGCCGGCGATCGGCTTAACGCTGGCACTCGCTGGATTATTGAGCCTGCTACCGATCGAGCTCCGGAGCAATAAAAGGTTTCACGGCGCAATCGGCGTGGCTCTGCTGGCCGGCGCCACCGCCCTCGGCAGCGTGACTTATCAGCAGGCACGGGTCTGGCGGGACAAGGAAGCCATCATCGAACACGCTGTCGCCAACCAGCCAAGTTCGGTTCGCGCGGTCCAAGCCAAGGCCATCCTGGCGATCAACAAGGGGCTCTACGACCACGCATCGGATCTTCTGCTACCACTCGCAAAGAGCGGAGATCGCCGCACTCGATCGTTGGCTCACCTCGACCTGATTTCGATCAGCTGCCTGCGCGGCAGCGGTACCGATCCGAAATGGCTCGACCAGGCCGTTGCGGACGCGCGGCCGAAATTGACGATAGCCGAAATACAAGCCGTCGGATTGCTGGTTCAAGCCACCAACAAAGGACGCTGCGCATCCCTGGGGCAACGACGCGTCGCAGACACGATCGCCGCGATCGCTGACAAAGCGACCTCGCAGTCCGACGACATACTGCCCAAGTGGCAGCTGCGTTACGCTGCCGCATTGGTCTACAGTCGCGCAGAGCATTGGTCGGAGGCCCTGGGGCAAGCCCAACTTGCTTGGCAGCCGCCGTCGACACCCGAAGTAGGCGGATTGCTGGCACGAGCCCTCGCACACAATGGTCGCCAGCAAGAGGCTGAGCGCCTGTTGAGCGACTTGCAATTGCGCATCGATAGTCGGGACAAACGGAGCCAAGCCATGCTGGATGCAACGCGCTCGGCGATTTCGCCCAATGCCAATCGGCAGCCCCATCCACGGTAGTACCGTCATGAACCCATCCGCCACGAAACCGCCGTTCCTCGTCTTTGCCGCACCTGACATCCAAGAGGCAGAAATCAAGGAAGTGGAAGCTTGCCTTAGGTCGGGCTGGCTGGGCACCGGGCCGAGAGTCGCTCGCTTCGAATCCGATTTTGCCGCTTACAAGGGGCTCGATGCGACACAAGCGGCAGGTTTGAACTCCTGCACCGCGGCCCTGCATGTGAGCATGGTTGCTGCCGGGCTCGAGCCTGGCAGCGAAGTTATCACCACGCCATTAACCTTCTGCGCGACCATTAATTCGATTCTCCATGCGGATCTGGTACCGGTTCTGGCCGACGTCGACCCCGCCACGCAGAACATCGCCCCGGAAGCGATCGAAGCGGCGATCACACCCAGGACGCGTGCCATCTTGCCGGTGCATTTCGCAGGACGCCCTTGCGATATGGACCGCATCATGGCGATTGCGCGCAAGCATCAGCTGATGGTCATCGAAGATTGCGCGCATGCCGTAGAAACTGAGTATCGCGGCATCAAAGCGGGGACATTCGGAGATTTCGGCTGTTTCAGCTTCTATGTAACCAAGAACGTAGTGGCAGGCGAAGGCGGGATGATCGTTGGGCGCGATGCCGAACTGGTAGCCCGCGCGCGTACCCTGGCCTTGCATGGGATGAGCAAGGACGCTTGGCATCGTTTCAGCGACAAGGGCTATAAGCATTACCAAGTCGTCGAGTGCGGCTTCAAATACAATATGATGGATCTGCAGGCAGCCATCGGGCTGCACCAACTGGCTCGGGTGGAGCAGAATTGGTTGCGCCGGCGCGCGCTTTGGGAAATGTATGGGCAGGCGCTCTCAGGACTGCCATTGGTCCTGCCCACGCCTCCCGAACCCCAAACAAGGCACGCGCTTCATCTTTACACCGTACGCATCGGCAACACCGGCACAAGCCCCGATCGGGATACGTTTCTGGACAACATGAATGCTCTCGGCATCGGCACCGGCGTGCACTATCAGTCCGTCGCCGAACATCCCTACTATCGCGAACGATTCGGCTGGGATCCCGACCAATGGCCGAATGCGAGGGCGATCGGCCAGCAAACAGTAAGCTTGCCTATCTCGTCGAGATTAACCGACTCTGAGCTGCAACGCGTCGCGGAAGCGGTGACTCAGGCTCTTGCGTGCTGAAACGGCCATCCGCGCCTCACGATCATGACTCTCGGCCCTCCCGATAGCGATGCCCGCGCATCGGCACCAGCCGGCGACGGACATGGCAGCGCAAGGAAGAGAACCCGGCGAGCTCTGACCGGCCTGCTGGTAATTGCGGCACTCGCATTTCTGGTACGGATGCTAGCCCCCGAGATCGCGGCAATGCGCCTATCGTTGGCAGCGATCCGCTGGCAACAGATCGCCTTCGCCGTGCTGGCCGCCATCCCGATGTTTGTACTTAAGGGTTGGTACCATCTCAGCCTTCTCGACCGCATCAACGCGACTCCTAGCGCCCGTCACGTCGACCTGCCGATCTACCTGCAGGCGCAGATCGTGCGTTACCTGCCCGGCAAGATATGGGGTGTCGTATACCAGACGCGGCGCATGTCCGGCACCCACAGCCCCAGTGAAATCGTAATCGCGAATCTCTGGCAAATGGCCATGACCAACGCGCTTTCGGCCGGGCTCATAATCAGCTTGCTGCTGGCGTTTCGCTATTCGCACGCCTGGTTGTTCCTGCTAGTACCCGTCATTGCCTCGGTAGAATGGTTGCATCGCCATCCCGCCATCGAATCATGGGGGCTCCGGCAACTGAGTAGATTCCTTCCGCGCCTGGTTCCGCTGGCCGCCAACAAGCCGCTGCCGCCGATGCCCTGGACCGGCACGATCCTCCTATGCAGCGAATGGATTTTCTACTTTCTCGTTTTCGCGGTAATGCTGCACGGGTTGGCATGGCTCCCCGAGCGGCTGCTGCTGGGCACATGGTACGGCGCCGCTTCCCTGCTCGCACTCGCCGCCTTCGTGGTACCCGCCGGACTCGCTGTACGCGAAGCCATCTTCGTGGCTGCTCCTAATCTAATCGGGATCGATGCAGCCACTTTGGCCGTAACCGCCGCACTTGCGAGATTGGTATTTCTCGGGGCGGAAATTGCTGCTGCCACGCTCGCCAGCATACTGACCTTATGGGCTCGACATGAGCGGCGCTGACCCCAGGCAACGAGCGCATTGGGATGCGCTCTCTAAGATCGACCCGGAGGCGGCGGTCATCGATCCGAATGACCGTATCGGGCGGAAAAATACGTACCTGGCCAGTATCCGCGACGCAGCCTTTCGCGAAAGCCTGGCACGCTATGCAGTGAGTAAAGGCAAGTTGCTCGACCTAGGCTGCGGAAGCGCCAGCGCTACCTCGTCTTTGCTCGACGCGGGACACTCCGTGCTCGGTATCGATATCTCCACCGGCCTGCTAAGACACGCCCAAAGCAGATGCAGCGGTCGATCCTGCTTATTCGTAGCAACCGATGGAAAACATTTACCCGTCGCAGACGACGCACTCGACGCAACCGTCGTTTACGTCGTCCTAAGCTACATCGCCGATGACGAACAGGCGAAGAACTTGCTGGCAGATATCCGCCAGGCGCTCAAACCCGGCGCGCCACTCATCATGATTGAACAGACCCGCACCAGCAGACGCGTGGCCGAGCAGGGCCTGAAACTGCATCGATCGCGGCAGGAATGGCTCGCCCTACTGAGGTCGGCCGGGTTCACCATCGACCGATCTTCAATTCTTCGCCACGGCCGTTTTCCTTCCACGCCCCTGATCGCGGCCGGTCTGATTCCGCGCTGGGCTTGGCCCTACGCTCGCCTGCTGGAAATCCGAATCGCAAGCGTCACGGGTGTTCTACCTTGGGACTATGCGGAAGTCCTATTCGAGGCACGCGCATGATCGCAATCATCGGCGGAGGCCCCTCGGGTATTGCGCTAGGCACATGCCTTGATCGGCAGCGAATCGGGTACGAGCTATTCGAGGCACGGGAGATTGGAGCGACCTGGAAGGCCGCACCGCCAGATCTGCGGGTCTTGAGCCCGTGGTGGACAAACGCGCTTTCAGCGGGGGAAGCACTGCGCGGAAATCCGTTTCGCAAGCCGCCCGCGAGCGAATACTTCACACACCTTCTGCACATAGCCAGTCGATTGCGCGGAAACGTACGCGAATCCTGCAAGGTAACCGGCCTGATCAGAAACGAACGGGGACTTTGGTGTCTGCATACCCAGCATGGCATGCATGGCCCATATTCGGCGGTGGTGTTAGCCACAGGCTACTTCTTTTCTCCGGCATGGCCCTCCCCGAGCCCGGCCAGCGACGGTTCGATCCGCGTCCTTCATGCGGCCGAGATCCGTAATTACGAGCAACTTGAAGAGCTTCGCGCAAACGAAGATCCAGTCATCGTGGTCGGGCGTCGAGTAACCGCCGGTCAATTGATTATCCAACTGCATTCACTGGGCATTCCCTGCGCATTGAGTCTTCGCTCCCCGGTCGAATATCGCCGGCACGGCTTCGTTGCCTCCCTGCGCGAGACTGCATATTTTTTCTGGGAAGAACTGCAGTCGAGATTGCAGCCCAGGATAAGACGCCCCTCCTATCCGGTGATGGAGGGCGGGCGCACCCGGTCCCTGATAGAAAGCGGCCAGATTGCTACCTTGCCGATGTTCGACAAGATTGAAGATGGGCACCTTATCTTCAGCGATGGGACACGGCGTCGTGCCGCTGCCGTAATCATGGCAACCGGATATCGCGCAACCCTGGAACTTCTGCCGGACTCGATCGACCTCGACGACTTCGGCGTGCCTATTAATCGGCAGTTCGAGATTCGGGACCTGCCCGGAGTCTACATCCTGGGCTTCGACAATCTATACGACCACCGCAGCCGATATCTCCGCGGCATTCGGTTCGATGCCGCGAGATTGGCCGATATCTTAGCCGCCCACCCAAGTTCGGCGCATTGATCCGACGGTTCGCGATAGCCCAAGCGCAAACGAGAAGGCACGTGCACGCAGGGGATGCAACGCCAGGTCGCTGACGACCAACGGGACATCCTCCCCGCCCCAGGCACGTTTGTAAGACGCCAGACTGTTCTGCGATGAAGGCGACGGGAGGAAATCGAAACTGGCCATGCCCGCTTCCCGCGCAGAACGGAGCATGGCCGAGAACAACTGATCCGATGGGTAGTGGGTACGCGCCTCCGGAAGGTGTGCGCCATGCATGTAGCAAGCAGCGGCTCCACGAAACCCCACACAAACAAAGCCGCATAGGGTCCCATCCAGCACGGCGACTAAAGCGGCATGTGGCGCGATTGCTTCGAAGTAACCCTCGGTATAACGCACCGCACCTCTATGCCTGCGCAAAGTCGAAAGATACAAGCGATGCAGATGCGTTCCATCTCCCGCGCGTCCGGGCCTCACCTCCAGCGAGGACCTCGCATTGCGATTCGCAGCACGCCGCGCCTTTTCCCAATTGCGCTCGCTCCAATCCTGCATATCGGAAATGGCGACACTCCCCAGCCGATGCTCGGCCAGGACCTGAGGCCCCTTGAATGCGTCCGCCGCCTGAATGCGCACAAGGTCTGCCTTGAGATGCCGCGCACCATCGATCTGGGGAGACAAGATCGCTTCATCCAGACGCTGGGAGCCGATCAGGAAATCAGGATAGGCCACCCTGAAAGGGCCGGCACGGAAGCACGCTACGAGGCCGGCCTCCGGCGCTGTCGGCCGCACCACTTGCGCACCAAGCCCCTGCGTCAGGGCCCGGACCCAATGATCGGAATCAAAATCAATCACTGGCTGTAGTTCCCGCCTTCTGCGTCGCAGACACTATTCGCCGAGCGATCTTCTCGATAGCGAAGCGATCATTCATCGTCCGGATGGAGGCATCGTCATGCCCGGACAATAGTGATGCTCTGATCGCGTTCGCAAACGCGCTCGCGTCGACACTCTTCGCCAACCATCCCGTTCCGCCCCCGATCAAAGCCGGCAAATCGCCCACGGGCATCGAAATTACCGGTATCGAAAACTTCATCGCATCGGAGAAGACGACAGGAATACTCTCCACTCGTGACGGCAGAAGCAAGCGGTCCGCCTCGCCGAAAGCCTGCGCGGCCCTTCCGCGATCCAGGTAGCCGTCAAGGCGAATCGGTCGTCCAGCAGCTTTAAGATTCGTAACTCCCTGCTCCACGAGTTCCTGTAGCGGCCCTCCGCCGGCAATATGTATCTCAGCTATGCGTGACCAGTCCTCATCGTTGAGAAGACCGAGCGCCTCTATCAACAGGTCCACACCCTTGTTCGGATGCCACCTTCCCAGGAACAGCAAGCGATAAGGCGGGTTCCGCGCAACGGGCCTAAGGCGCGTCGCCGCCAGTTTCCGTGTACTGGGAAGGAACTCGAAAGCGCGCCCGCTGATCCGAGCCGCGTCTTCGCCCAACCGCATGCCGTCGGCATAGGCGAAGTCCGCATTGCGCGCGACTCTTCCGAGAAAGCTGCGCACCACAGGAATCCTCCCCAGCGACCATATGTCACTGCCCAGTGCCCAGACGCTGTATGGAACGCCTCTTTTGCGTCGAAGCGTTTGGGCCGCCCATCCCGAAGGCAGAACCCAAAAAGCGAGCGCATGGGATACTCGCCCATCCGCGCCGGCCGCCAGCACGACGCGCCTCAGCGAACGCAAGGTGCGCAGGATAGAGAGCCAGTTACTCGGATTGGCCGGCGATAACAACGACAGGGGCTTGCCCGGCGCTTGGAAGGACCAGACCTCGACTCTTCCGTGTCTACTCTTGGCCTCCATGCTTCCCGGCGCAACGACACGAATCGATACCGAGCCCGATAGCTCCTCCGCCAAATCGGCGATGAAGGCACCTGCGGCCTCACTGCCGTCTCCGGTCTGCGCATAGGACGTCGTAATCAGCAGGACGGTATCGCCGGCACTCATCGTTTCGTGACCCTGAGCACGTAACCTGCCGTCAATGCCCCCCAATCCGGCCACAACTTGCTTGCCAGCCAGCTCCCGAGATTGATGCTGACGACTGCTACCATCGCGATTGGGATTAATACAGGCCTCTTCCAGCGCTCTGAATCCTGGATCGCCCCAGCAATGCCGAGATTGGCCAACAACCCGACCGTGCGCAGCGCATGCTGCGTCTTTTCGATCTCGCAAAGCGACAGACCAGACGCTTCGACGCTGCGTTTCAGCCCATGGGCGGTGAACCGCTGATAGTCGTGCGGTGCGTCGTGGATCGGATAAAGAAACGGCATCGACAGCCAGGCGACACCATCCGCCCGCAATACTCGACTTATCTCGTCGAGCACGCCTTGAGGATTGCGCACGTGCTCAAGAACTTCCAAGCAGATGACCGCATCGAAAGTACCATCGGCGAACGGCAAACTTGCCGCGTCAGCAAATACATCGGGCTTGGCCCGATATAGATCGCGCCCCGTCGCCGGATAATCCAAGGCGATGTATTCGCTGCGTGGCCCAAGGTTCGCGGCGATCCATCGATCGCCCGCTCCCACATCGAGCACTCGGCCCACAACGGCCCCGACTCCCAGCGGAGCTTTGCGGCCACCTAACAACCACTGTGGATGCAGCGGAGTTCGTGAGAGCGGCGCGGCGAGCGCACGCAGTCTATTCATAGCCTATCGGCGCGCTGATAAGTCAACGAAGTAATCTGTTCGGACACCAGTCCGATCAAAAACACGATCACCGAGGCACTCAGCAGTAATGCACTCATGTTGGTGAAGCGCCCTTGGGTCGCAAACGTCCATGCGTAATGACTTAGGCCCAACACGGCAAAACTTACTGCGGCCGGCGCGAACAGTTTCAGGGGCGAATAGAGCGTGGCGATCTTGAAGATGATGAGCAGAAAGCGAACTCCGTCGCGGAGCGGGCGGATGTGGCTGTTCGTCCCGACCCTGCGGGAGACCTGGATCGGCACATAGGCCACTGGGTAGGCGCTACGGAAGAACGCCATCGTGCTGGTCGTAGGGTAGCTGAAGCCATTCGGCAGCAAATGCAGAAACTCCAGGAACCTGGAGGTGCGCACGGCGCGGAAACCCGATGTCAAATCCTGGATTCGATGCCCGGTCATCCAACTGGCGAGACGATTGTACAGCGCGTTAGCGACGCCTCGGCCAACGCTGGCTTGTCCTGCTCCATTCCGCGCACCCACTGCCATGTCGAACCCAGCCTGCAGTTGCGCGAGCAGGGATGGAATATCGGCGGGATCGTGTTGACCATCGGCATCCATAAAGACGATAACGTCGCCGGTTGCGGCCCGGGCCCCACGCTTGATCGCTGCGCCGTTACCCATGGAGTAGGGCGACGAAAGTACCAGCGCACCGAATTTGACCGCTATCGCGACGGTGTCGTCGGAAGAGCCATCGTCGACCACGATTACCTCCGCCCCGGGCATCGCTTGTTGCAACGCAGGCAGGGTCCGGCCCAGCCCCTCCGACTCATTCTTGGCCGGCAACACTACAGATACGCGCATGTCATCTCCCCGAGGGGGCAGAATACCCTGTCCGCACCGGCGCCTGAACTGCCCCACTCCAGAAAAGCGACGGCGGTCAGCTCACCGAGCCCGGAGATTGAGGTAAAGTCAGGGTGGGGAAAACTGAGGGCTGAAATGTCCAGCGTCGCAACCGCCAACTTGGTGGGTATCACCGGCATTGCCCGGCGTTTGGTTTTGGATGGAGCTTTGGACGAGGTCAAGGCGCGCGAAGCCATGGCCGCGGCCACCGCCGAGCGCAAGCCACTGGCTACCTACCTCGCCGAACATCGCCTGGCCACCTCCGCCCAACTGGCCGCCGCCAACTCGATCGAATTCGGCGTGCCGCTGTTCGACCCGAGCTCGCTGGACCCCAGCCAGTCTGCGGTCCGGGCGATCAGCGAGGAACTGATCCGCAAACACAGCGCGCTGCCGTTGTTCAAACGCGGCAACAAGCTGTTCATCGGCTTGGCCGATCCGACCAATACCGCCGCCCTGGACGAGATCAAGTTCCAGACCAATGCCGCGGTCGAAGCCATCCTGGTCGACGACGAGCTGATCCGGCGGACCCTGGACCGCTGGCTGGAGAACTCCGACGCCCTCGCCAACGCAGTCGGCGATAGCGACGGCCTCGACACCCTGGAGATCGGCAAGGACGACGATCTCAGCACGACAAGCGACAGTGGCATCGACGCCAAGGGCGACGATACCCCGGTCGTAAAGTTCATCAACAAGGTTCTGGTCGACGCCATCCGCCGCGGCGCCTCGGACATCCACTTCGAACCTTACGAGACCGATTATCGGGTGCGCCTGCGCATCGACGGCCTGCTCAAGCAGGTCGCCAAGGTCCCGAACAAGCTGCACTCGCGCATCGCCGCGCGCCTGAAGGTCATGGCGCAGCTCGACATCGCCGAGAAGCGCGTGCCGCAGGACGGCCGCATCAAGCTCAACCTGTCCAAGACCAAGCAGATCGACTTCCGCATGAGCACCTTGCCGACCCTGTTCGGCGAGAAGATCGTGTTGCGTATCCTCGATGGCAGCGCGGCGAAGCTCGGTATCGAAAAGCTCGGCTACGAGGATTACCAGAAGGAATTGTTCATCAATGCCGTGGCCAAGCCCTACGGTATGGTGCTCGTGACCGGTCCGACCGGCTCGGGCAAGACGGTCTCGCTGTACACCGCCTTGAACATCCTTAACGACGAGCAGCGCAACATCTCCACGGTCGAAGACCCGGTCGAAATCCGCGTACCCGGCATCAACCAGGTGCAGATGAACGTCAAACGCGGCATGACCTTCGCCGCGGCGCTGCGCAGCTTCCTGCGTCAGGATCCGGACGTGATCATGGTCGGCGAAATCCGCGACCTCGAAACCGCCGAGATCGCGATCAAGGCCGCCCAGACCGGCCACATGGTGCTGTCGACCCTGCACACCAACGATGCGCCGCAGACCATCGCCCGCCTGATGAACATGGGCGTCGCGCCCTACAACATCACTTCCTCGGTGACCCTGGTCATCGCCCAGCGCCTCGCCCGCCGTCTGCATGACTGCAAGCGCGAGGTGCATCTGCCCGAACACGCTCTGCTCGCCGAAGGCTTCACCGCGGAAGAGATCGCGTCCGGGTTCAAGTTGTACGAGCCGGCGGGATGCCCGGACTGCACCGAAGGCTACAAGGGACGTACCGGCATCTACCAGGTCATGCCCATGACCGACGAAATCCAGGCCATCGTGCTGGAGGGCGGCAACGCGATGCAGATCGCGGCCGCCGCCATCAAGTCCGGCGTCAACGACTTGCGCCGCTCCGCACTGATCAAGGTGATGAACGGCGTCACCGGCCTGGCCGAAATCAACCGCGTAACCAAGGACTAAATCATGTCCGCGACCCGACCCGCCACCCGTACCGCAGCCAAACAAGCCCCCGCGGTACGCCGCGCCAACCCGCTGGACATGTTCGTCTGGCAGGGCACCGACAAGCGCGGCATCGTCATGAAGGGCGAGCAGCCGGCGAAGAACGCCAACCTGCTGCGCGCCGAACTGCGCCGCCAGGGCATCACCCCAACGGTCGTCAAGCTGAAGGGCAAACCCCTGTTCGGGGCGAGCGGCAAACGCATTACACCGGGCGAGATCGCGATCTTCAGCCGCCAGATCGCCACCATGATGAAGTCGGGCGTGCCGATCGTGACCTCGCTCGAAATCATCGGCGAAGGTCACAAGAACCCGCGCATGAAGACCTTGCTTAATGCCGTGCGCGCCGACATCGAAAGCGGTTCGTCGCTGCACGAGTCGCTGTCCAAGCACCCGGTCCAGTTCGACGAGCTGTACCGCAACCTGGTCAAGGCCGGCGAATCCGCCGGTGTGCTCGAGACCGTGCTGGATACGATCGCGAGTTACAAGGAAAACATCGAAACCCTCAAGGGCAAGATCAAGAAGGCCCTGTTCTATCCGGCCACCGTCGTGGCCGTCGCGATCCTGGTCAGCGCGATCCTGCTGATCTTCGTCGTGCCGCAGTTCCAGGCCACCTTCAAGAGCTTCGGCGCCGACCTGCCGGCGTTCACTTTGATGGTCATCGGTGCCAGCGATTTTATGATCCAGTGGTGGTGGGCGATCCTGCTGCTCACGATCGGCGCCGGCGTGGCCTTCATCATGGCCAAGAACCGTTCGCCGGCGTTCGCCCATTTCCTCGACCGGGTCATGCTCAAGATCCCGGTGATCGGGCAGATCCTGCACAACGCCGCGATCGCCCGCTTCGCCCGCACCCTCGCCGTCACCTTCCGCGCCGGCGTGCCTCTGGTCGAGGCCCTCGACACGGTCGCGGGCGCGACCGGCAACGTGGTCTACGAGAAGGCCGTGTACCGGATCCGCGACGACGTCTCGGTCGGCTACCAAGTCAACATGGCGATGAAGCAGGTCAACCTGTTCCCGCACATGGTGGTGCAGATGACCGCCATCGGCGAAGAGGCCGGCGCCCTCGACACCATGTTGGTGAAGGTCGCTGAGTTCTACGAGCAGGAGGTCAACAACGCCGTCGACGCGCTGTCGAGCCTGTTGGAACCGTTGATCATGATCATCCTGGGCGTCGTCGTCGGCGGCATGGTGGTCGCGATGTACCTGCCGATCTTCAAACTTGCTGCGACGATCTGATCGGGGACGTATCCTTTCCACATGGCATTCCTAGATCAGAACCCCGGCCTCGGGTATCCCCTCGCGGCCGGCTTCGGGCTGCTACTCGGCAGCTTCCTCAACGTCGTCATCCTGCGCCTGCCCAAGCGGCTGATGTGGCAGTGGAAGAAAGACGCGCGCGAAATCCTGGAGCTGCCGGAGGTCTACGACCCGCCGCCGCCCGGGATCGTGGTCGAGCGCTCGCATTGCCCGCACTGCAAGCACCAACTGTCCTGGTACGAGAACATCCCGGTGCTCAGCTACCTGGTCCTGCGCGGGCGCTGCCGCAGCTGCAAGACCCCGATCTCGATCCAGTACCCGGCGGTCGAGCTGCTGACCATGTTGCTGATGGTGGCCTGCGTGTGGCGCTTCGGCTTCGGCTGGCAGGGCTTCGGCGCGATGGTCTTCACCGGCTTCCTGATCGCGATGTCGGGCATCGACTTCAAGACCCAACTGCTACCCGATCAACTGACCCTGCCGCTGATGTGGCTGGGCATCGTCGCCAGCAGCGACAACCTGTATTTCCAGACCAAGCCGGCGGTGCTCGGCGCGATCGCCGGCTACATGAGCCTGTGGCTGGTCAACTGGATCTACAAGCAGTACCAGGTGGTGGTCAGACGGGTCAAAGACCCGCACGAGGGCATGGGCCACGGCGACTTCAAGCTGCTCGCCGCGATCGGCGCCTGGGTCGGCCTCAAGGGTGTCCTGCCGACGATCCTGTTGTCGTCCTTCGTCGGCGCCGTGATCGGTTCGATCTGGCTGGCGGTCAAGGGCCGCGACATGGGCATTCCGATTCCGTTCGGCCCGTACTTGGCCATCGCCGGCTGGCTCACCTTCTTCTGGGGCGAGTCCCTGCTCCAGGCCTATCTGCAGTTCTCCGGCCTCGCCTGAGCCATGACGGCGTTCTGCGTCGGCGTCACCGGCGGCGTGGCTTCGGGGAAAAGCGAAGTCACCCGGCATTTCGAGACACTGGGCATCGCCGTGGCCGATGCGGATCTGGCCGCGCGCGCGGCGGTCGCAGCCGGCAGCGCCGGGCTGGCTGAAGTCGTCGCGGAGTTCGGCGCGGCCGTCTTGGACGCTCAAGGCGCGCTCGATCGCGCCGCCATGCGCAAGCTCGTGTTCGGCGACGACGGCGCGCGCAAACGCCTGGAAGCCATCATCCACCCGCTGGTGCGCTCGATGCTGCGTACCCAATGCGCAGACGCGCCCGGCCCCTACGCCATCGCGGCGATTCCTCTGCTGGCCGAAGGCGGCGGGCGCGAAGCCTATCCGTGGTTGGACCGCGTACTGGTGGTGGATGTGCCGGTCGATATCCAGCAGGCTCGGGTGATGCAGCGCGATCGCATCGACGCCGACCTCGCCCTGCGCATGATCGCGGCCCAGGCGAGCCGCGGCGAGCGGCTCGCGATTGCCGACGACGTCATCGTCAACGATGGCCCGATCGAGGCCCTGGCGGCCCAGGTCGCAGCCCTCGACCGCCGCTATCGGGCCTTGGCTTCGAGCCGCGCGACCGGTTGAACCCGCCGCGGTGCGGATGATCCGGACCGATCCGGACCGACGGCCGGGAACTAACTCGCGACCCAAAGGCCCCGGATGGCGGCAATGCCTTGCGCGCCGTAGCGGCGCGCTTCGGGCAGTTCGTCCGGGACCAGGCCGCCTATCGCATAGATCGGCAGCGAGACCGACTCGCGCAAGGCCGCGAACGCCTCCCAGCCGATGCCCAGCACGCCGGGATGGCTCGGCGTCGGCTTGATCGAGCCGACCACGGCGAAGTCGCAGCCCAGGGCTTGGGCGGCCAGCAGCTCGTCCGCGTCGTGGCAGGAGGCCGCCAGGGGCGCCCCCGCCGGGACCGGCCGTTCGGCCAGCTCGCGCAGTTGCACGGCGCGCAGATGCAGGCCGACGCCCAGCGCATTGGCCAGGGCGGCGTCGCCATTGATCAGCGCTTCGGCCTGGACCGCCCGGCAACGCGCCACGGCGGCCGCGGCCAGCCGCTGCGCGCGGTCGGCCGCGACAGTGCGCAGACGCAGCTGCACCCGGCGTACGCCGGCCGACAGCGAGCGCGACAGGCCATCGAGCCAGGCCTCGTCGCTCTCGCCCGGTTCGGGGGTCACCAGATAGTGTTCGGGTTGCTGCAATGCGGCGACGACCGGGCGATCCGCCGGCGGCATGGCATAGCTGGCCAGTTTGTGCGGCGGCACCCAGACCAGAGCCTGACCTTCGCGACCGCGCGCGCTGCCGCGCCACTGACGGATCTCGCGCACGTCCAGGACCAGGCGCTTGTCCGGGTAAGCCTGCGGCACGCGGATCACCGCCGCGCCGACTTCGGCCTCGATGCCCAGTTCTTCGTGCAACTCGCGGGCGAGCGCCGCCTCGGGCGTCTCGCCAGACTCGCGCTTGCCGCCCGGGAATTCCCACAGGCCGGCCAGATCGCGACCCTCGGTCCGGCGCGCAAGCAGGACCCGCCCACGTGCATCGCGAATCACCCCGGCAACGACCTCGACCAGCCGGGACCGGGGAGAGGGCGATGGGGAATCGGGGGCGGCCGTCGCGGCCGAAACCGCGTCGGCGGGAGCCGGATCAGGCTCTGCTTTGCGATTCCCGATTCCCGACTCCCGATTCCCGGATTCAGCCCAACTGCCCATGACAGTGCTTGAACTTCTTGCCGCTGCCGCAGGGGCAAGGATCGTTCCGACCGGCGTTGGCGAAGGCTTCCTCGGACACCTGCGCGGCTTCCTCGTCGGCACCGAAGCCGCCGGCGGAAGCATGCTGGAACTGC
The DNA here is from genome assembly GCF_001442535.1 of Lysobacter antibioticus. Classification (NCBI taxonomy): domain Bacteria; kingdom Pseudomonadati; phylum Pseudomonadota; class Gammaproteobacteria; order Lysobacterales; family Lysobacteraceae; genus Lysobacter; species Lysobacter antibioticus. The sequence goes on from NZ_CP013141.1 coordinate 2,213,185, forward strand.
ATTTGCCGCGCCTGCGCTTCGGCCTGGGCGCGTTCGAGCGCTTCCATCTCGGCGACTTCCTGCTCGCTCTGGATGCGCACGCGGGCCAGGATTGTCACCACCTCGCGCTTGACCTTGTCGAGCATCTCCGAGAACAGCTCGAAGGCTTCCTTCTTGTATTCCTGCTTGGGCTGCTTCTGCGCGTAACCGCGCAGATGGATGCCCTGGCGCAGATAGTCCATGCGCGCCAGATGCTCCTTCCAGTTCTGGTCGAGCACGTTGAGCATGATGTGCTTCTCGAGCATGCGCATGGTCTCGGCGCCGACCTGACTCTCGCGGGTCGTGAAATGCGCCTCGACTGCGTCCTGCACGTTCTGGGCGACCGTCTCGGCATCGAGCTCTTCGGCCGTGCGCGCGGTCTCGACCAGCGGCACCTGCACGTTGAACTCCTGCGCGATCGTCGCTTCCAGGCCCGGCAGGTCCCATTGCTCGTCGACCGAATTGGCCGGCACGTAGCGCTGGACCATGTCGGCGACCACGTCGCCGCGGATGCCCACCACGTTGTCCTGCACGCTTTCGGCTTCGAGCAGTTCGTCGCGCTGGCCGTAGATGACCTTGCGCTGGTCGTTGTTGACGTCGTCGAAGTCGAGCAGGTTCTTGCGGATGTCGAAGTTGTGGGCCTCGACCTTGCGCTGCGCGTTGGCGATCTGTTTGGTCACCAACGGGCTTTCGATGATGTCGTCTTCCTTCAGGCCCATGCGCGCCATCACGCGCTGGACCCAGTCGGCCGCGAAGATGCGCATCAGATTGTCTTCGAGCGACAGATAGAAGCGCGAAGAACCCGGGTCGCCCTGGCGACCGGCACGGCCGCGCAGCTGGTTGTCGATACGGCGCGATTCGTGGCGTTCGGTGCCGACGATGTGCAGGCCACCGGAGGCCTTGACCTGGTCGTGACGCTCCTGCCAGGCCGTCTTGAGACGCTGGTGGGTCACCTCATCGACCGGCTCGCCGCCGTTCTGCGCGGCCAGGTCGGCCAATTCGGCTTCCAGCGAACCGCCGAGCACGATGTCGGTACCGCGGCCGGCCATGTTGGTGGCGATGGTGATCGCGCCCGGGCGGCCGGCCTGGGCGATGATGTTCGCTTCGCGTTCGTGCTGCTTGGCGTTGAGCACTTCGTGCGCCACGCCGGCCTCGGTGAGCTGCTGGCTCAGCATCTCGGAGACTTCGATCGAGGTGGTACCCACCAGCACCGGCTGGCCGCGCTCGTGCGCCGCCTTGATCTCGCCGAGCACCGCGCGGTACTTGCCGGCGCGATTGAGGAAGACCTGATCGGAGTGATCCTTGCGCTGCATCGGCCGGTTGGTCGGGATCACGATCACTTCCAGGCCGTAGATGCTCTGGAATTCGTAAGCCTCGGTGTCCGCCGTACCGGTCATGCCGGACAGCTTCTTGTACATGCGGAACAGATTCTGGAAGGTGATCGAGGCCAGCGTCTGGTTCTCGCGCTGGACCGGCACGCCTTCCTTCGCCTCGACCGCCTGGTGCAGGCCGTCCGACCAGCGCCGGCCCTGCAGGGTGCGGCCGGTGAACTCGTCGACGATCACCACCTCGCCGTCGCGGACGATGTAGTCCACGTCGCGCTGGTAGATCGCATGCGCGCGCAGCGCGGCATTGAGGTGATGGACCACACTGATGTTGTGGCCGGCGTACAGCGAGTCCTCGTCTTCCTGCAGGATGCCGGCCTTGCGCAGCAAGTCTTCGGCATGTTCCTGACCGGCTTCGGACAGGTGCACCTGCTTGCCCTTCTCGTCGACCCAGTAGTCGCCCTCGCCGTCTTCCTTCTCCTGGCGGATCAGCGACGGCACGATGCGGTTGACCTTGATATACAGCTCCGGCGACTCGTCGGCCGGGCCGGAGATGATCAGGGGCGTGCGCGCCTCGTCGATCAGGATCGAGTCGACTTCGTCGACGATCGCGTAATGCAGGCCGCGCTGATAGCGGTCTTCCTTCGACAGCGCCATGTTGTCGCGCAGGTAGTCGAAGCCGAATTCGTTGTTGGTGCCGTAAGTGATGTCGCTGGCGTAGGCGGCATGCTTGTCGCTGTGCTGCATGCCCGGATAGACCACGCCGACGCTCAGGCCGAGCCAGTTGTAGAGCTTGCCCATCCACGCCGAGTCGCGGCGTGCGAGGTAGTCGTTGACCGTGACCACGTGCACGCCCTGGCCTTCCAGCGCGTTGAGATAGACCGGCAGCGTGCCGACCAGGGTCTTGCCTTCGCCGGTGCGCATCTCGGCGATCTTGCCCAGATGCAGGACCATGCCGCCGATCAGCTGGACGTCGTAGTGACGCATGCCGAGCACGCGCCTGGAGGCCTCGCGGCAGACCGCGAACGCCTCCGGCAGCAGCTTGTCGAGCGACTCGCCGTCGGCGATGCGCTTCTGGAACTCCGGCGTCTTGGCCTGCAGCTGTGCGTCGGAGAGCTTCTGCATCTCCGGCTCGAGCGCATTGATCCTGACGACGGATCGTTGCAGTTGACGCAGCAGACGATCGTTGCGGCTGCCGAAAACGCGGGTAAGCAAGCTGTTGAGCATGAACGGGTCCGTGTAAAGCGAACGGGGTGGCACAGGCGGGACGGTTTAAGAGCGCGCCGCCGCCGGCAAGTTCCCCAGGAATCCAGACGACCAGCCTGTCCTTGCGTTTCGGCATCCCGAAAACGCAATCGGAGGCGCCGCGCGCCCCCGATCGAATCGAGCCTGGTCTTTGGCCACACGCATTCTAGCGTGGGGGGCGACCTGAACGGTATCAAGGGGGATGTGCGCCGATCGAATGTGGGACTTTGCCCGATTCCACAGTTCGGCGAATTCCCAGGGCGCCGGGGTGGGCCCACTGGCGGGGCGCGGTCGGGCGGTGAGACGAGGCTCGTAGAGGGTCGGCGCGGCGGGCGCTCGACGGGCTCGCCAGCCAGTGGCTCGCGAGCGGCGCGCTATTCGGCGGGTCTCGTCAAGCTCCGGGCCCCAATGCCTCGCGCTCGACTTTGCTCGCCCGGCCCGCCGCAGCGCGGCGGGCGTTCACCAAGCCCGCGAGCCAGTGGCTCGCGAGCGGTGCGCTGTTCGGCAGCTGATCAGCCAGCGGTGAGCGGGTGCTCCCGCTTGGTTTTGCGCTCCCGGCCCGCCGCAGCGCGGCGGGCGTTCACCAAGCCCGCGAGCCAGTGGCTCGCGAGCGGGCTTGGTTCACCCCCTCAACGGGGATTGCTGGTTGAGGAACTTGAGCGGGTTCACGACCCGACCGCCTTCCCAGACTTCGAAATGCACGTGAGCGCCGGTGGAGCGGCCGCTGGAGCCGGCCTTGGCGATCTCCTGGCCGGCGCGGACCAGCTCGCCGACCTTGAGCAGCAGGCTGGAGTTGTGCGCATAACGCGTCACGTAGCCGTTGCCGTGGTCGATCTCGATCACATTGCCGTAGCCCGAACGCACGCCGGAGTAGCTGACCACGCCGTCGGCCACGGCCAGCACCGGGTCGCCCACATCGGCCTCGAAATCGATGCCCTTGTGGAACGCGGCACCGCCGTTGAACGGGTCGGCGCGGCCGCCGAAGCCGGAGGTGATATAGCTGTTGGCGATCGGTGCACGCGAGGGCACCGCATTCATGTCGATCTGGCGATTGAACAACAGCGACTCGAGCACCGAGAGCTGTTCGCCGGAGGCCTTGAACTGGCGATCGAGCAGGTCCATGCCGGCGTCGAGCTCGGGCTTGGCCATGTCGCGCACCGGACCGGCGCCACCGACGCCGACCGGCTTTTCGAAATCGAACTCGCCGTCCTGCAACTGGCCGATCCGGGTCAGGCGCTCGCCGAGCGCGTTGAGACGGTTGGCTTCGGCCTGCAATTCGCCCATGCGTGCGGCGAGGGCGTTGATCTCGCGCTGCGCGTCGCGGCGCGTCGCGGTGATCTGGGCCTGCTGCTGGGTCAACTGCGCGCGTAGCATGCGGTTGTCGGCGATGCCCGCACCGGCACCGATGCTGACGCCGGTGCCAAGCAGCAATGCGATGGCGAGCGCCGGACGGCGGGAGCCGATCCGTCCGGCCTGCTGGAAGAACTCGCCCAGCCTGGCTCGTGTGTTGTCTACGATGGTTTTATAGGTCATGTGTCCGATGTCTTATTCCAAGCCCAAGCCGCCGTCGCGCGGCCCCTGTAAGCCGCGCATCGCCCTGGATGCACTGCTCGAAGACCCCGCTGGCAACCCGATCCGCCGAGCCCTGTGGCTCGACGAACTGGACCGTCGGTTACGCCCCTACCTGCCGCCTTCGCTCGCCGCGCACGCGCGGTTGGCCAACTTCGAACGCGGCAGGCTCGTGTATGTCGTCGATGCTCCGGTGTGGCGCGCCAAACTCAGGCTCGCGGCTCCGGAACTGCTCGACGCAGCCCGATCCGTCGGGCTGGAAGCGGCCGAATTCGTCGTCAAGACGACGATTCCCATGCCGGCGGCAGCGCCGGTGAGGAAGGCCAAACCCATGTCGGCCGCGACGCAAGAAGCGCTGCAAGCCGCGCTGGCATCGCTGAAGAAACCTGATCCGTCAGGGCCCAGCGACGCCGGCTGACACTCGGGGCGGTCCGCGTCGTCGACGCAAACCGGCGGGGGTCCGAGAGCCGGGGTCGGGGAATCCTACTGGCCCTACCCCTCGGCTTTGTTAAAGAGCCGGAAGCATTTCAGAAAGGTTTCGTTAGAAATTAGTTAAGGCGTCACGCGCCGTTCACGAGTGTGACCGCGTTAACGTTCTTGATTTTCCGGCCCGGAGGCGGGTCGCGCATTCAGTTTTGCGCGCCGTTCGCCGGCATCCGCACTCGGCCGCTTGGGCCGATTCGGGTTCCCGATCAGGCCGGATCAGGCCGGAATGGGCTCGCCGTAGGCCACCGGAGTCGGCTCTGCGCCGGTATAGGTGACCTGCTCCCAGGCCGAGCGTTCGGCCAGCAGGGCACGCACGAGCTTGTTGTTGAGCGCGTGGCCGGACTTGTAACCCTCGTAGGCGCCGATGATGGCGTGGCCGGCGAGGTAGAGATCGCCGACGGCGTCGAGGATCTTGTGACGAACGAATTCGTCGGCGTAACGCAGGCCGTCGTCGTTGAGGACGCGGAATTCGTCGAGCACGATCGCATTGTCCATCGAGCCGCCGAGGCCGAGATTGCGCTCGCGCATGTATTCCAGGTCACGCATGAAACCGAAGGTACGGGCGCGGCTGACTTCGCGGATGTAGTTCTCGGTCGAGAACTCGACTTGCGCGCGCGACTGCGCCGCCGGAATCGCCGGATGGTCGAAGACCACGGTGAAACCCAGGCGGAAACCGTCGAAGGGCTCGAAACGGGCGACCTTGTCGCCGTCGCGCACTTCGACCGGATGCTTGATGCGGATGAAACGCTTGGGCGCGTCCTGCTCGGCGATGCCCGCCGACTGCAGCAGGAACACGAACGGACCGGCCGAGCCGTCCATGATCGGCACTTCCGGTGCCGACAGTTCGACATAGCAATTGTCGATGCCGAGCCCGGCCATCGCCGACAGCAGATGCTCGACCGTCATGACCTTGCCGGCGCCGTAGGTCAGGCCCGTGCACAAGGTAGTCTCGGTCACCAGGTCGGCGCGCGCAGGCAGTTCCACCACCGGGTCGAGATCGACGCGGCGGAACACGATGCCGGTATCGGTCGGCGCCGGGCGCAGGGTGAGAAAGACCTTCTCGCCGCTGTGCAGGCCCACGCCGGTGGCGCGGATCACATTCTTGAGGGTGCGCTGACGCAGCATGGTCGTGGGGAGACTTCCGCGGACATGGAGTGATGGTGTCGGCATCGGTCCGCAAAGCCTGCGGACGCGAAGGGGACCGACCACTGGATGGGGGTGAAACGAAGCCGCGCAAGATTAGCATGCGCAACCCTGAACCTGAACGGAAAGGACACACTGTCCCGCCGTTGTCAACAGCGCTCGTCAAACTGACCGGTCGGCCGCCCCGAGGGGTGGGGCCGACCGGCCCAAGGCCCCGCGCTTACGCCGGGGCAAGATGCCTCGGGCCGGGGACGAGTCCGGCCCTTGGTGCTTTACGGCAGGAACGAGTTCAGAAAAGTGAGGAGTGAGTGGGAGCAACCGCTCCTACTCGTTTCTCACTGCTGCGCGCTCATTCCTGATTTTCAGTCCGCCTGGCGGCGCAGGAACGCCGGGATGTCCAGGTAGCTGTTGTCGCTGCCGAAGTCCGCCACGGCCGGGCCGGTCGGTTCCTGGCGCGAGCTGCCGCGCAGGCTGCCGCCGAAGCTCGGCATCGGCGCATGGCCGACGTCGTCCATCGCCGAGAACTCCGGCTGGCCGGTGGTCGCGTTGCGCACCAGTTGAATCGGCGCGCGCTGCGATTCGCGGTCGTGGCCGTGACCGCGCACCGACTGCTTGGCGGCGACGCGGTTGAGGCCGGTGGCGACCACGGTGACCCTGACCTCGTCCTGCATGTCCGGGTCGAGCACGGTGCCGATGACCACGGTCGCGTCTTCGGAAGCGAAGTTCTCGATGGTGCGGCCGACTTCGTCGAACTCGGCCATGGTGAAGTCCGGACCGGCGGTGATGTTGACCAGGATGCCGTTGGCGCCGGCCAGGTTGACGTCGTCGAGCAGCGGGTTCTGGATCGCCGACTCGGCCGCGGCCTGGGCGCGGTCGTCGCCGCGAGCGGCGCCGGTGCCCATCATCGCCAGACCCATCTCGCTCATGACCGTGCGCACGTCGGCGAAGTCGACGTTGATCAGGCCCGGACGCACGATCAGGTCGGCGATGCCCTGCACGGCGCCGAGCAGCACGTCGTTGGCGGCACGGAAGGCCTGGATCATGGTGGCGTTGCGGCCCAGCACGGTGATCAGCTTCTCGTTCGGGATGGTGATCAGCGAATCGCAGTGGTGCGACAGCTCCTCGATGCCCTTCAGCGCGACCTGCATACGGCGGCGGCCTTCGAACGGGAACGGCTTGGTGACGACCGCGACGGTCAGGATGCCCATCTCCTTGGCGAGCTGGGCCACCACCGGCGCCGCGCCGGTGCCGGTGCCGCCGCCCATGCCGGCGGTGATGAAGACCATGTCGGCGCCGGTCAGCGCGTCCATGATGCGTTCGCGATCTTCCAAGGCGGCCTGACGACCGACCTCCGGATTCGCGCCTGCGCCCAGGCCCTTGGTGACGTTGCTGCCGAGCTGCAGCTGCAGCTTGGCGCCGCAGTTCTTGATCGCCTGCGCGTCGGTGTTGGCGGTGATGAACTCCACGCCGTCGACGTTGCCGCTGACCATGTGCGCCACGGCGTTGCCGCCGCCGCCACCCACGCCAACGACCTTGATGACCGCGTTCGGGGCCATTTTTTCAACCAGTTCGAAATGTGCCATGTCCTCGTCCTCTTATTAGTGCCGGGATTCGGGAATCGGGATTCGGGAGTCGCAAATGCGAAGCCCTGATCTCGATGCCTTCCTCTACGACGTTTTTGGTTTTTGACTGCTGGTACTGCCGTTTACTGCCGTTGCCACAACCTGCCAGTGCTGTTGCTCGTGCTTATTGCTGTTGCTCTTACCAATCCCGAATCCCGGCGCCCGAATCCCGGCAGTCAGAACTCGCCGCGATACCAGTTCTTGATCTTGTTGAAGAAGCTGCCGGCGCGACCGGTGGAGATCACCGGGCGGCGCGGGTTCTCGATCTGGCTGCCCATCAGCAGCAGGCCCACGCCGGTCGCATGAACCGGGTTGCCGACCACTTCGCCCAGGCCGGTGACGTGCTGCGGAATGCCCACCCGCACCGGCATCTGCAGCATTTCCTCGGCCAGCTCGACCACGCCTTCCATCTTCGAGGCGCCGCCGGTCAGGACCATGCCGGCGCGCACGTGGTGCTCGAAACCCGAGCGGCGCAGTTCGGCCTGGATCATTTCGAAGATTTCCTCGTAGCGCGCCTGCACCGCCTGCGCCAGCGAGTGACGCGGCATGCGCCGCGGCGGGCGGTCGCCGACGCTCGGCACCTGGATCGATTCCTCGGCCGTCGCCATCTGCGCCAAGGCGCAGGCGTAGCGGACCTTGATCTGCTCGGCTTCCGGGGTCGGCGTGCGCAGCATGTGGGCGATGTCTTCGGTGACCTTGTCGCCGGCGATCGGCAGGCTCGCGCTGTGCGCGATCGCTCCCTGCACGAACACCGCGATGTCGGTGGTGCCGGCGCCGATGTCGACCAGGACCACGCCGAGCTCGCGCTCGTCGCTGGTCAGCACGGCATTGCTCGAGGCGAGCACGCCGAGGATCAGGTCGTCGACCTGCAGGCCGCAACGCTGCACGCACTTGCTGATGTTGGCCGCGGCCGACTGCGCGCACACGACCAGGTGCGCGTGCACTTCCAGGCGCACGCCGGTCATGCCGACCGGGTTGCGGATGCCTTCCTGCGAATCGTCGAGCACGTAGTCGCGCGGGATCGCGTGCAGGATCTTCTGGTCGGCCGGGATCGCCACCGCCTTGGCCGCTTCCAGCACGCGGTCGAGATCGCCGTAGGTAACCTCGCCGTCGCGGATCGGGGCGATGCCCTGCGAGTTGCGGCACTGGATGTGGTTGCCGGAGATCGAAGCGTAGACCGAGCGGATCTCGCAGCCGGCCATCAGCTCGGCTTCCTCGATCGCCCGCTGGATCGACTGCACCGTCGATTCGATGTCGACCACGACGCCGCGCTTGAGACCGCGCGATTCGTGCGAGCCGATGCCGATGACTTCGATCGGAGTGCCGGGCCGGCCGTCCGAAGGCGTGTACTCGCCCACCAGCGCCACCACCTTGGAGGTGCCGATGTCGAGGCCTACGATCAGCGACTTGTCGCCTTTGCGGTTCATGACTGTCCTTGCTGCTGTTTCGGTGCCGCCTCGGGTGCCTGCACGGGCGCCCAGGACAGCGAAAAACCATTGGTGTAACGAAGATCGGCGCGCGCGAGCACTTGCACGCGCTGGGCCAACAACTGCGGCAACAACCTGACGAAGCGGCCCAGGCGGGCGCGCGCTTCGCTGCGCCCGACCACGATCTGCGCGCCGTTGCCCAGACCGAGCGTCCAACTGCCGCGCTGGTCCACCTCGACCTGCCTCACGTCCATGCCGACCGGGGCGAACAGCTCGCGCGATTCGTTGTAGAGCGCGACCACGTCGGCGACCCGCGCATCGGGTCCGCCGAACTGCGGCAGACCGTCCGGCACCTGGATGCCGTCGACCGGAAACAGGCGTCCTTGCTCCGACAACAACTGGTCCTTGCCCCAGCGCGCGAACGGCTTGTGTTCGATCACGCTGACTTCCAGCACGTCGGGCCAGCGCTTACGCACTTCGGCATGCTCGACCCACGGCAGCTTGGCCACCGAATCCTGCGCGGCCGCCAGATCCACCGCGAAGAAGCCGCGCTGGGCATACGGCAGCAAGGTCTTGCGCAACGACACCGCATCCACCCGCTCGAACTCGCCGGTCACACGCAGGCGCTTGAGCGGCCACTGGTTCGCGCCGACCCAGCCGTTGAGCACGGCTACGACCGGCAGCGCGACCAAGGCCAGCGCAAGCAACCAACCGACGAGGCGGAGCATGGCGTTCACGCCGCGTCACCTCCTACGGCGGGCGGCGCGACCACGGTCGCCTCGAGCACGCGCCAGCACAGCTCGTCGTACTCGATGCCGACCTGGCGCGCGGCCTTCGGCACCAGCGAGTGGCTGGTCATGCCCGGCGCGGTGTTGACCTCGATCAGATACAGCTGGCCGCTGCTGCGGTCGCGCATCACGTCGACCCGGCCCCAGCCCTTGCAACCCGCGGCGACGAAGGCTTCCATCGCCAACCGGCGGATCTCGGCTTCGTCGGCGCCGTCCAGGCCCGGGCACAGGTACTGGGTGTCGTCGGCGATGTACTTGGCGTGGTAGTCGTACCACTCGCCCTTGGGCACGATGCGGATCGACGGCAGCGCGCTGTAGCCCTCGCCGTTGACCAGCACGGCCACGGTCAGCTCGTCGCCGATCACCATCTGCTCCATCAGCATCTCGCCCGGATAGCGCGCGGCCAAGGCCACCGCCTCGTCGATGTCGGCGTCCTTGAGCACGCGCGACACGCCGACGCTGGAGCCTTCGCTGGAGGGCTTGATGATCACCGGCAAGCCGATCTCGCGCGCCGCCGCGTGGACGTCGTCGCCCTTGGCGATGCGCTTGTAGCGCGGGGTCGGCAGGCCGGTCGACATCCACACCTGCTTGGTGCGGATCTTGTCCATCGCCAGCGCCGAGCCGAGCACGTCCGAACCGGTATACGGCACGCCCAGGGCTTCCAGCACGCCCTGCAGCACACCGTCTTCGCCGCCGCCCTTGTTGCCGTGGAGGATGTTGAAGACGCGGTCGACGCCGCCGCTGCGGATGGTCTCCATCAGCGCCGGGATGCCGTCGACCGCGAACGCATCGACCCCGCGCGAACGCAGCGCTTCCAGCACGCCGCGCCCGGAGTCCAGCGACACTTCGCGCTCGGCGCTGGTGCCGCCCATGAGCACGGCGACGCGGCCGAACACGGCCGGGTCGGTGACGCGCAACGGCGCGAACTGCGGACTCACCACGCTCACTTCGATTCTCCCTGGAAACCATGGCTGGCGAGCTGCTGCGCGGCCGCGCCGATGTCGCCGGCGCCCATCAGCAACAACAGATCGCCGTCGTTGAGTACGTCGGGCAGGACCCCGGCGAGATCGCCGGCGCCGCTGACCACGACCGGATCGATGCGGCCGCGCGCGCGGATCGCGCGCGCCAGCGACTTGGCGTCGGCGCCGGCGATCGGCGCTTCGCCGGCCGGATAGACCTCGGTCAGCACCAGCGCATCGACCGAGGACAGCACCGCGGCGAAGTCGTCGAACAGATCGCGGGTACGGCTGTAGCGGTGCGGCTGGAAGGCCACCACCAGGCGCTTGTCGGGCCAGCCGCCGCGCGCCGCGGCGAACACCGCTTCGAGTTCCTTCGGGTGATGGCCGTAGTCGTCGACCAGTTGCACCACCGCGCCCTTGTCGGTGCGCAGTTCGGCGAGCAGGTTGAAGCGGCGGCCGATGCCTTCGAATTTCTCCAAGGCGCGCGCGATCGCGTCGGGCTGCACGCCGAGCTGCCAGGCCACCGAAGCGGCGGCGAGCGAGTTGAGCACGTTGTGACGGCCCGGCAACGCCAGGGTCACCGCGGTGCGCGAGGCGTCCGGCAGGCACAGGGTGAAATACATCGCGCCACCGCGCTGGCTGACGTCCTCGGCGCGCACGTCGGCGGTTTCGTCGAAACCGTAGGTCATGACGTGGCGCGGCGTCTCGGCGGCGAGCCGGGCGACGTTGGCGTCGTCGATGCACAGCACGGCCAGGCCGTAGAACGGCAGGCGATGCAGGAATTCCTCGAACGCGGCCTGGACCTTGGCGAAATCGCCGCCGTAGTTTTCCAGGTGATCGGCGTCGATGTTGGTGACGATGGCGATCTGCGGGTTCAGGCGCAGGAAGCTGCCGTCGCTCTCGTCGGCTTCGGCGACCAGCCACTGGCCGCCGCCGAGGCCGGCATTGGCGCCGGCGGCGAGCAGCTTGCCGCCGATCACGAAGGTCGGGTCGATCCCGCCTTCGGCCAGCACGCTGGCGGTCAGCGAGGTGGTGGTGGTCTTGCCGTGGGTACCGGCCACGGCGATGCCGCGGCGGAAGCGCATCAGCTCGGCCAGCATCTCGGCGCGCGGCACCACCGGAATGCGCTGGGCGCGCGCCTCCATCAGTTCGGGGTTGTCGTGCTTGATCGCGCTCGACACCACCACGCAGTCGGTGCCCAGCACGTTGGCCGCGGCGTGGCCGCGGTGGACGCTGACGCCCATCGCCTCGAGCCGGCGGGTCACCGCGTTGTCGGCCATGTCCGAACCGGACACCTGGTAGCCGAGCGTGCACATGACTTCCGCTATCCCGCTCATGCCGGTGCCGCCGATGCCGACGAAATGCACGCGCGGAAAGGCCTTGGCCAAGTCGCCGGTGTGTTGAAGGCGGCGGCGAAGTGCGGTGCTCATGCTTTGACTCTCGCCGGGAATGGGGAATGGGGAATGGGGAATCGGTTCAAGCAGCTACGACCACGGTTGCAAATACGAATGAGGAAACAACTCTGCACAGACGGCGAACGGACGACGCTCGCGCGCCGATTGCCGATTCCCCGTTCCCGATTCACAGCGTTCATCGCCCCGCCTCCAGCACCGCATCGGCGACGCGTTCGGCGGCGTCGGGTTTGGCCAGGGCGCGCGCGGCGTTGGCCATCTGCAACAGCACGCCGCGCTCGGCCAGGATTTCGATGGTCGCCGACAGGCGTTCGGCGAGGTCGCCGGCCTGCGGCAGCAACTGCGCCGCGCCGCGATCGACCAGGAAACGCGCGTTCTTGGTCTGATGGTCGTCGACCGCCTGCGGGAACGGCACCAACACGCTGCCGACACCGGCCGCGCACAGCTCGGCCAGGGTCAGCGCACCGGCGCGGCAGACCACCAGGTCGGCCCAGGCGTAGGCGGCGGCCATGTCGGCGATGAAAGGTTCGACCGAAGCGACCACGCCGGCTGCGGCATAGGCGCGCTCGGCTTCCTCGCGCAGCTTCTCGCCGCACTGGTGCCGCACCTGGCAAGGCACGCGACCGCGCAAACCGGCGATCGCCGCCGGCACACCGGTGTTGAGCGCGCGCGCGCCCTGGCTGCCACCGAGCACGAGCAGGCGCAGCGGGCCGCTGCGTTCGGCGAAACGTTGCGCCGGCGCCTCGATGGCCGCGATCTCGGCGCGCACCGGGTTGCCGACCACTTCTTCGTGCCCGCCCGGAAAGGTGTCCGGAAAGCCGGTCAGCACATGGCGCGCGAAACGCGACAGCACGCGGTTGGTCATGCCCGGCGCGCGGTTCTGTTCGTGCACGATCAACGGCACGCCGGCCAGGCGCGCGGCCAGGCCGCCGGGGCCGGCCGCGTAACCGCCGAAACTCACCACTGCGCGCGGCTGACGCTGGCGCAGCACGCGCTGCGCCGCGCGCACCGAGGACAGCAGGCGGAACGGTGCGCGCAGCAACGTGGCCAGGCCCTTGCCGCGCACGGCGCTGATCGCGATGGTGTCGATGGCGACGTCGTGCTGCGGCACCAGGCGCGTTTCCATGCCGCCGTCGGCGCCGAGCCAACACACCGGAACATTGCGGCCGCGCAAGGCCTTGGCCACCGCAAGCCCCGGGAAGATATGGCCACCGGTGCCGCCGGCGAGAATCATCACCGGGCGTTCGCTCGAACGAAGCTCGCTCATGCGGACCTCCCGAGCGAGGGTTCGACCCGCTGGCGCAGGCGACTGGTGCCGCGCGCGTTGTCGTGGCTGCGCGTATTGGCCGACGCTGCCGGACCGGTATTCGACGCTGCCGCTGCCGGTGGCGCCGCGCCCTGCCCTTGCCCGGCTTCGCCGCGCAAACGCGCAACCTGGCGCTGGGCGCGGTCGAGTTCGTAGGACACACGCAACAGCACGCCGAGCGCGGCGCAGCTCATCAGCACGCTCGAGCCGCCGTAGGAAATCATCGGCAGAGTCAGGCCCTTGGTCGGCAGCAAGCCCAGGTTCACGCCGATCGAGACGAAGCTCTGCAGCCCCATCCACAGGGCGATGCCGAAGGCGACGTAGCCCGAGAAGTGGCGGCGCATCTCGACGCACTTCAGACCGATCCACAGTGCGCGCCCGGCCAACAGCACGTACAGGCCGACCACGGTGCAGACGCCGGCGAAACCGAACTCCTCGCCGATCACCGCCATGATGAAGTCGGTGTGCGCTTCGGGCAGATAGGACAGCTTCTGCACCGACGCGCCAAGGCCGACCCCAGTCCACTCGCCGCGGCCGACCGCCATCAACGCGTTGGTCAGCTGATAGCCGGTGCCGAACGGATCGACCCAGGGGTTGAGGAACGAGGTCAGGCGGGTAACGCGGTAGGGCTCGGCGATGGCGATGATCGCCAGCACCGGCAGGCCGATCAGCACCGGGCCGAACATCCGCGGCATGTTGACGCCGCCGAGCACGAGCATGCCGGCGGTGATCGCCAGCAGCAGCGACGACGAACCGAAGTCGGGCTGCATCAATAACAAGGCGACCAGCACCACGGCCACGCCGATCGGCTTGAGCATCGCGCCCCAGGTGGCCGAGATGTCTTCGCTGAAGCGCTTGAGGTAGCTCGCCAGCCAGACGATATAGAGCAGCTTGACCGCCTCGACCGCCTGGAAACTGGCCGGGCCGAGGTTGATCCAGCGCTTGGCGCCGTTGACCTGCTTGCCGATCACCGGCACGAACACCAGCAGCAGCAACACCACGCAGACCAAGAGCAACCACTGGTTGTGCTGCTCGATGGTCTTGAGCTCGGTGCGCATCAGCCAGAAGCCCAGGCCCAGGCCGACCGACAGGAAGATCAGGTGGCGGGTCAGGAAGTAGAACGGATCGACGGCATGGGTCGCGGCGACGCCGAGCGAGGCCGAGCCGACCATGATCACGCCCGCGCAGGCCAGCGCCGCGGACACGGCGAGCAACCACGGGTCGTAGCGCCCGTGGATGGCGTCGAGTCGCGTTGCCTGGCGTGCGGAATTTTCCATCAACGGACCTTGAGGGTGGCCAGACCGACCAGCACCAACACCACCGAGATGATCCAGAAGCGCACGATCACGCGCGGCTCGGGCCAGCCCTTGAGTTCGAAGTGGTGATGGATCGGCGCCATGCGGAACACGCGCTTGCCGGTGAGCTTGAACGAGGCGACCTGGATCATCACCGACAAGGTCTCGATGACGAACACGCCGCCCATGATCACCAGCACCAGTTCCTGGCGGACGATCACGGCGATGGTGCCGAGCACCGCGCCGAGCGCGAGCGCGCCGATGTCGCCCATGAACACCATCGCCGGATAGGTGTTGAACCAGAGGAAGCCGAGACCCGCGCCGGCGATCGCCGCGCAGATGATCACCAGCTCGCCGGCCCCGGGCACCTGCGGGATCTGCAGGTACTTGGAGAACTCGGCGTGGCCGGAGGCATAGGCGAACACGCCCAGCGCGCAGGCGACCAGCACGGTCGGCATGATCGCCAGGCCGTCGAGGCCGTCGGTCAGGTTGACCGCGTTGGAGAAGCCGACGATCCAGAAATAGGCGACCACGATCAGGCCGGCGCCGAGCGGGATCGCGATGGCCTTGATCAGCGGCACGTAGAAGGTCGTGCTGGCGGCGGTGGCCGGATCGGCGGTGAAGTACAGGAACGCACCCGCGGCCAGGCCGAAGATCGACTGCAGCAGGTACTTCCAGCGCGACTTCAGGCCGTTGGGGTCGCGGTGGACGATCTTGATCCAGTCGTCGTACCAACCGATCGCGCCGAACGCCAGCATCACCGCCAACACCAGCCAGACATAGCGGTTGCGCAGGTCGCCCCACAGCAGCACCGAAGCCAGCACCGTGACCAGGATCAGCGCGCCGCCCATGGTCGGCGTGCCGGCCTTGGAGAAATGCGTCTGCGGGCCGTCCTGGCGGATCGGCTGGCCGCCCTTGTACTGGGCAAGCTTGCGGATCACCGCCGGCCCCCACCACAACGACAGCGCCAGCGCGGTCAGCGCGCTGAGGATGCCGCGGAAGGTGAGGTAGCCGAACAAGCCGAACAGGCTCTGCAGTTGTTCGAGCCAGCGAGTCAATTCAAGCAACATGCGACGTCCCCTTCCCCTGTTCGGGCTTCTGCGCGGACAGCAACGCCGTCACGATCCGATCCATCGCACTGCTGTGCGAACCTTTGACCAACACCCGCACGCCGTCGCGCAAGTCGGCGGCCAGCGTCTGCGCGAGCGCGGCATGGCTTTCGTGCACGCTGCCGCCCTCGCCGAAAGCCTGGGCCGCTGCGCTGCTGAGCGCGCCGAGCGCGTACAGACGGCGGATGCCGGAAGCCTTGGCGCGGCGGCCGATCTCGACATGCATCGCGATTTCGTCGTTGCCGATCTCACGCATGTCGCCGAGCACCAGCCAGTTCTCGCCGCCGATCTCGGCCAGCGCATCGATCGCCGCCGCGGTCGAGCCGGGGTTGGCGTTGTAGCTGTCGTCGATCAACACCGCGCCGTTGTCGAGGCGGTGGGTGATCAGGCGTCCCTCGACCGGGCGCGCGGCGTTCAGGCCGGCAACGACCGCGTCGAAGCCGGCGCCGGCGGCGAGCGCCAGCGAGGCCGCGGCAAGCGCGTTGCGCACGTTGTGGCGCCCGACCAACTGCAGCGCGATTTCCGCCCGCCCCTGCGGCGCGACGAGTGCGAAGGTCGAGCCTTCGGTGCCGAGGCGGACGTCGTGCGCGGTGACCTCGGCGCTGGCGTCCAGGCCGAAGCGGATCACCCGGCGCCCGGCTGCACGTTCGCCGAAGTACGGAGCGAAGGCGTCGTCGGCATTGATCACCGCCACGCCGTCCGCCGGCAAAGCGTCGTAGATCGCCGCCTTGGTGTCGGCGATGCCGAGCAGGCTGCCCATGCGTTCCAGATGCGCCGGGGCGATGTTGTTGACCAGGGCCACTTGCGGGCGCGCCACGCGCACCAGGTAAGCGATGTCGCCGGGCTTGCCGGCGCCCATTTCGTAGATCGCGAACTGCGCGTCTTCCGGTGCGTCGAGCACCGCCAGCGGCAGGCCGATCTCGTTGTTGCGGTTGCCCGGCGTCGCATAGGTACGGCCGGCGCGTTCGAGGATCGCCGCGGTCAGGGTCTTGACGCTGGTCTTGCCGTTGCTGCCGGTGATAGCGACCACGGTGCTGCCGCTGCGCTGCGCCTGCACTGCGGCGGCGAGGTCGGCGAGCGCGCGCTCGGTGTCGGCGACCACCACCTGGGCGACCCGGGCATCGATCTCGCGCGCGACCAGGGCACCGACCACCGCGCTGCCGGCGAGCTTGGCGACATGGTCGTGGCCGTCGAAGCGTTCGCCCTTGAGCGCGACAAACAGCGCCGCGCCTGTCTCGGGCAGCGCGCGGGTGTCGGTGACGACCAGGTCGATCGCCGCATCGGCGCCGCGCAGGCGGCCGCCGGTCATGCGCGCGATTTCGGACAGCAGCAGGCTCTTCATGGTCGCTCCTGCCCATCCTGGGCCCGCGACGCTTGCGCATCCATGTGCGGTGCGCGAGCCTCCAGCGCCGCACGGGCTACGTCGGTGTCGTCGAAGGCATGGCGCACGCCATGGATCTCCTGATAAGGCTCGTGCCCCTTGCCGGCGATCAACACGATGTCGTCGGCATCGGCCTGGGCGATGGCGTGGTCGATGGCCGCGCGGCGATCGCGCAGGACCAACGCACGCTGCGGATCGCGCAAGCCGGCCATGATGTCGGCGACGATGACGTCGCCGTCTTCGCCGCGCGGATTGTCGTCGGTGACGATGACCAGGTCGGCGCCGTACTCGGCGATCGCCGCCATCTGCGGGCGCTTGCCGCGGTCGCGCTCGCCGCCGCAGCCGAACACGCAGATCAGGCGCGCGCCGGCATGCGAGCGCAACGACGCCAGCGCCTGTTCCAGCGCGTCGGGCGTGTGCGCATAGTCGATCACCACCAACGGCGCGACACCGTCGCCGCCGAGGCGGTTCATGCGCCCGTGGATCGGCTGCAACTGCGACAGGGTTTCGGCGATCCGCGCCGGCTGGTCGCCGAGCGCGTACAGGGTGCCGGCCACCGCCAGCAGGTTGTCGACGTTGAACCGGCCCAGCAGCGGCGACACCACCGCGTGGGTCTGGCCGTCGACGACCAGGTCGAAGCCGATGCCGCGATTGTCGAAGCTCAGGGTCTCGGCGCGAACGACGGCGTTATCGCGATCGCGCGAGCTCAGGCCCACCGCGCGCACCGACTTGGGCAGCTTGGCGATCAGTTCGCGGCCGAACTCGTCGTCGAGATTGATCGCCGCGGCCTTGAGTCCGGACCATGCGAACAGGCGCGCCTTGGCTGCACCGTAGCTCGCCATGTCGCCGTGGTAGTCGAGATGATCGCGGGTCAGATTAGTGAACACGCCGACGTCGAAATGCACGCCGGCGACGCGGCCCTGATCGAGCGCGTGCGAGCTGACTTCCATCGCGATCGCGGTCGCGCCGGCGTCGTGCATGTCGGCGAGCAATTCGTGCAACTGCAACACCAGCGGGGTGGTGAAACCGGTCGGGACGATTTCGCCGTACAGGCCGGCGCCGAGGGTACCGACGGTGCCGCAGCGGATGCCGCGCAGAGCCCAGGCCTGCGCGATCAGCTGCACGGTCGAGGTCTTGCCGTTGGTGCCGGTCACGCCGACCACGGTCATCGCTTCGGTGGCGCGGCCGTGGAAGCGGTCGCCCATCTCACCCAGGCGCGCACGCAGGCCGGGCACGGCGATCGCATCGGCCGGGGCCGGCAGTTCATCGGGCGCGGGCGGCTCGAACAGGATCGCGCTGGCGCCGTTGGCGCGCGCCTGCTCGACGAAACCCAGGCCGTGGGCGCCGAAGCCGGCGATCGCGACGAAGGCATTGCCGGGACGCACCGCGCGGCTGTCCATCACCAGGCCGGTGATACGCAGATCGCCGGGGATGCCGGCGATGTCGGGCAACAGTTCGGCCAAGGGCATCAAGCGACTCATCGCGCCCCCCCCTGGACCAACGCACTCGCCGCGATCGGCGGCGGCGAAGCGACGGTCTGCGTCGCCACCGGAACCACCGGGCCGCTCGGCTTGCCACCGTTCTGCTTGAGGCGCTTGGCTTCGGCCGCGGCCTGCACCGCCAGCCAGGTTTCGATGTCGTCGGGCGCCACGTCCATCAGGCGCAACGCGCCGTCCATGACGTTGCGGAACACCGGGCCCGACACCGAGCCGCCGTAGTAGCCGCGCTTGGTCGGGTCCGGCTCGCTGACCACCACCACCATCGAGAAGCGCGGCTTCTCCACCGGCACCACGCCGGCGAACAAGGACACGTACTTGCGCGAGTAACCGCCGGTGGCGCTGAACTTGCGGGTGGTGCCGGTCTTGCCGGCGACGTGATAGCCGAGGATCGCCGCCTGCTTGGCGGTGCCGCCCGGCTCGGTCACGGTCTGCATCATGCGCATGATCTCGCCGGCCACCGCCGGCTCCAGCACCTGCCGCGCTTCGTTGCGCTGACCCTTGACGAAGGTCGGCTGGATCAACTTGCCGCCGTTGGCCATCGCGGCATAGGCCATGGCGATCTGCACCGGCGTGGCCGACAGGCCATAGCCGTAGGACATGGTCGCCTTGGTGGTGCCGCTCCAGCGCGACGGCGGCGCCAGCAGACCCGAGGACTCGCCCGGGAAGCCGCTGTTGGGCTTCTGCCCGTAACCGAAACCGCGGATGAAGTTGTAGTAGTAGTCGTTCGGCAACGGCAGGGCGAGCTTGGCCGCGCCGACGTTGGAGCTCTTGGTGATCACGCCCGTAACGGTCAGCACGCCGTTGTTGTGGGTGTCGGTGATGCGATAGCGGCCGTTGGGCATCCAGCCCGGCGTGGTGTTGACCAGGGTCGTGGGCTTGACCGCGCCGGCATTGAGGGCGGCGGCGACGGTGATCGGCTTCATCGTCGAACCCGGTTCGACCACGTCGGTGACCGCACGGTTACGGTGGGTATCGCGGTTGCCGGCGCTGAGCAGGTTCGGGTTGTAGGTCGGCAGGTTGGCCATCGCCAGCACCTCGCCGGTCTCGATGTCGAGCACGACCGCCGAGGCGCTGCTGGCGCCGGTTTCGACCAGCGCACGACGCAACTCGCGGTAGGTCAGGTACTGGATGCGGCGGTCGAGGGTCAGGGTCAGGTCCTTGCCCGGCTCGGCCGACTGCACCAGATCGACGTTCTCGACGATGCGGCCGGCGCCGTCGCGGATCACCCGCTTGGTGCCGGGCTTACCGCGCAGTTCGTGGTCGAACGCCAGTTCCAGACCTTCCTGACCGCGGTCGTCGATGTTGGTGAAGCCCAACACGTGCGCCATCGCCTCGCCCTGCGGGTAGAAGCGGCGGAACTCGCGCTGCGAAAACACCCCCGGCACCTTGTGCGCCAGGATCTTGCGCGCCTCGTCCGGATTGATCCGGCGCTTGAGGTACATGAACTCCTTGCCCGCGCGCTGGGCCAACTTGCGGGTCAACTCGTCGCGCGACACGCCCAGCGCCTTGGCCAGCTCCGGCAGACGCTCGGGGTTCTTGGCGAGCTCCTTGGGATTGCCCCAGATCGACTCGACCGGCGTCGACACCGCCAGCGGCTCGCCGTTGCGGTCGGTGATCATGCCGCGCGAGGTCGGGATCGGGATCTCGCGCAGCGAGCGCGCGTCGCCTTGCTGGCGATAGAAATCGTTGCTGATGACTTGCAGATCGAGCGCGCGCCCGACCAGAGCGATCGCGCACAGGCCCAGCGAGCCGCCGACCAGGATCAGGCGGTTGCGCAAGTTGAACTGGGCGACGCGACCGCGTGGCTTGTTGCCGCGCGAGCCGCGATCTTCGCGGGCACGGGCGAAGCGCTCGCCGATGCCTTCGACCAGACGGTCGAAACCGCCGCCGCGGCCGCGGTCGCCGAGCACGCGATCGAGCGGCCCGCTACGGGTGGGGCGATGCGACTTGCGACCGGTCATGGCCGGATCACCACGGTTTCGGCGCCTTCCGGGAACTTCATCCCGATGCGCTCGCGCGCGACCTGGTCGATGCGGTTGCTCTCCGCCCAGGTCGCCTGTTCCAGCTGCAGGCGGCCGAACTCGATGTTGAGTTCGTCGCGCTCGCGTTGAAGCTTGTTGAGTTGCACGAACAACTGGCGATGCTCGTGGCGTGCGAACACCACCAACAGGGCAGAGACCACGTTGGCGACGATCAGCAGGGCAAGCAGCAGACGCATCATGCTGCGCCTCCCTGAGCGCCGTCTCCCAGCTTCTCGGCCACCCGCAGCACCGCGCTGCGCGCACGCGGGTTGCTCGCGGTCTCTTCGTCGAAGGCCTTCTGCGCACCGCCGATCGCCAGCAGGGTCGGGGTGAACGCCAGCTCGATCGGCATGCGCCGGTTGGCCGGCGGCGCCTTCGAGTGGCGGGCGATGAACTGCTTGACGATGCGGTCTTCGAGCGAGTGGAAGCTGATCACCGCCAGGCGGCCGCCGGGCTTGAGGCGGGCCAGCGCGGCGTCGAGGCCGGCTTCTAGATCGGCCAGTTCGCGGTTGATGAAGATGCGGATCGCCTGGAAGCTGCGGGTCGCCGGGTGGATCTTGTTGTCGCCGCGCGGCATCACCGAGGCGATCAGATCAGCCAACTGGGCGGTGCGCAGCAAGGGCTGCTCGCTGCGGCGGGCGACGATGGTGCGGGCGATCTTGCGGCTCTGGCGCTCTTCGCCATAGGTCCACAGCACGTCGGCGATCTCTTTCTCCGACGCCGTGGCCAGCCACTGCGCCGCGCTCTGGCCGCTGTCCGGGTCCATGCGCATGTCGAGCGGACCGTCCTTGCCGAAGCTGAAGCCGCGCTCGGCGACGTCGAGCTGCGGCGAGGACACGCCCAGGTCCAGCAACACGCCGTCGAGACCGGCGGCGGTTTCGTCCCAGTGGGCCAGGTCGGCGAAGCTGCCGCGATAGATCGACACGCGCGGATCGCCACCGAACTCGCGTTCGGCCACGGCGATCGCTTCCGGGTCCTTGTCCATCACCAGCAGCCGGCCTCGCGCTTGCAAAAGCTCAAGTACGCCGCGGGCATGCCCGCCGCGTCCGAACGTGCCGTCGAGATAGGCACCGTCCCCGAGCACCCGCAGGCCATCCAGCGCCTGCCGGTACATCACGGGAAGGTGGCCGGATCGCGCGTGCGTGCGTTCCATGCCACCGCCCGTCATAGCTGCAGGTCGAGCAGCTCGTCGCTCAGATCGTCGTCGGTGATCGTCTGACGGATCTGCGCGTGATGCGCTTGCTCGCTCCATAACTCGAATTTGTCGCCCATGCCCAGCAAGACGGCTTTCTTCTCGATGCCGACCGCGGCGCGATGGCTGCCCGGCAGGGTGATGCGGCCGTTGCCGTCGAGTTCGACGAAGGCGGCCGCGCCGACCAGCTTGAGCTGCATGTTGCGGTTGACCTTCTTGGCCTTGGGCAGCTTGTTGACCTGGTCGCGGACGCGTTCCCAGATCGACAGCGGATACAGATAGAGAGAGCCCGACTCGAACGGGTTGTAGGTGATGACCAGGCGGTTGCCGCATTCACGCGCGACGACGTCGCGGTAGGCGGTAGGTACCGCCAGCCGTCCCTTGTCATCGATCGTGATGGCGGTTTCGCCCTGGAACATTGCGCACCTTTGCGGTTCCCGTCTCTACCGGACGGGTCACCTCGTTCATTCGCCCGGTTGGACGGCTGGCCTCGAAAACCCACGAAAACCCAGGTTTTCCCTCGGATGTCCACATTAGCAGGGTGCACAGGGTTGTCAACAACTTTCCGGGGCAAATTTCATCAAGCACATCAATGGCTTGCGGCGGACTTCAGAGTCTTATTCAAGACTTATCCACTAACCTTTGTTTCGTCTCACATTTTGAGACTCAGCACGTCACAAAGTGACCCTCACGCGATGGCCGTCACAGTTGTTAAAGTCCTGTTGCGAAGCAGCAACCTGTGTCGATCAGCGCAGAAGGTCGGATTTGCCCGCACGATCGGCGGCAACTATCGGAACATGCGCAAGCGAATGGATCGCCGATGACTGCCGCGCTCCGGCACCCGGCCGACACCGTGCGGACTGGCATGCGATCGTGCCGAGCGGACCCCGATGCTCAACCGCCCTGCCCAACACCGGGTACCAAAGAGAGGGGATCCGGAAGCGCGGCCGAGCCCGAAGAACGCCCGCCCTCCCCCCCTCTCCCGCACGCGGAAGAGGGAGCCAAGCCGCCGTGGTCGTTGCGACCGCAGCAACCACACCAAGCAACCAGCCCCCAGACAAAGCCCCGATGTCGAGAGCCCCCTTTAGTAAAGGGGGCGCCCCAACGGGGCGGGGATTTGGAGATGCATAGCGGGGCCCGAAGTTTGCGCAGCAAACTTTGGGGTTCAGGGCGAAGCCTGGAAAAGCGCCCGAAGAACGCCCGCCCTCGCCCGCCCCTCTCCCGCCAGCGGGAGAGGGAGCCAAGCCAAAATTTCGAGACAACAACTCCGGCCACCCCCTCGGTACCGAGAGCCCCCTTTAGTAAAGGGGGCGCCCCGGAGGGGCGGGGATTTGGACGCACATAGCGGGGCCCGAAATTTGCAACGCAAATTTTGGGGCTTCTTGGCGTAGCCAAGAAGCGCGAAGCCGGCCGATAAGCCGGGTTCTGTCGTGGACAGTCATTCCTCTAGGCGCAACGTCACCGTTACGCTCAAGCAACCTACCCGGAGACATCGCGGGCCGCGACATAGTCTCCCTATTTGGTTTTGCTCCCGGTGGGGTTTGCCGTGCCGGTCTGTTGCCAGACTCGCGGTGCGCTCTTACCGCACCGTTTCACCCTTACCACGCACCCTTGCGGGCCGTTCGGCGGTCTACTCTCTGTTGCACTTTCCGTCGGCTTGCGCCGCCCAGGCGTTACCTGGCACCGTGCCCTGTGGAGCCCGGACTTTCCTCGGCACCGGATCTTGCGATCCGATGACGCGACTGCCTGGCCGACTCCGCGCCGGCATTGTCGCACGCGCCGGGCCGAATCGCCGGCGCGCGCCTGAATCGACGGAAACGACCTCATCCACGGCAAGGATCGGCCAAGCTCATGCAAAACGACGACCCCGCAGATCATTACCCGCTGTATCCATTGGGCATGCTGCGCCGACATGGGCTGGCCGACGCTCAGGACTTGGCCGAGCGCCTGCCCTCATGGAGCGAAAGCGAATTGCGCGAGGCCTTCTGGCCCGCCTATCGCGCGATCCGCGTAACCGAGACCGAACTGGAGCGCTGTGGCGGCATCGACGGCGGCGAACGCGTCCTGCAACTCAACGGCCAGCCGATCTTCGTCTCGGAAGACATCTGGAACTTCCAGGTGCGGGCCGGTGCCGAACTGATGGCCGCACTGGTCGCCGCGCTCGAACGTCAGCGCGCAGCGTCGCCAGACATAGCGACGCCTTAGTCGCCGCTGCCGTACAAGGCCTTGCGCGGCGCCCCGCTGAGTTCCGCCGCCACCTTCGCCGCGGTCGACGGCGGCAGATGCTCTTTGAGCTTGGCGTACAGGCGCAGACCCTCGACGACCTTGGCGTCGGCATCGTCGCCGGCGCCCTCGACCATCACCACGAACTCGCCCTTGCGCTGGTTCGGGTCGGCCTTGACCCGCGCGGCGAGTTCGCCGAGCGAGCCGTCGAGCACGGTCTCGAACAACTTGGTCAGCTCGCGCGCCAGCACCGCCCGCCGCTCGAAGCCGAACACGTTGACCATGTCGTCCAGCGTTTCCTCGATCCGATGCGAGGACTCGTAGAACAATAAGGTCTGCGGTTCGGCGGCGAGCCGGGTCAGGCGTTCGCGCCGGGCCGCACCCTTGGCCGGCAGGAAACCCTCGAAACTGAACCGATCCGAGGCCAGACCGGCGACACTGAGCGCGGCGATGGCGGCGCAGGCGCCGGGTACCGGCGAGACGCGTATGCCGGCCGCGCGCGCCGCGCGCACCAGGCGGAAGCCCGGATCGCTGACCAGCGGGGTGCCCGCATCGGACACCAAGGCCAGCGATTCGCCCGCCTGCAGACGCGCGACCAACTGCGCCGCCTGCTGTTCCTCATTGTGCTGATGCAGCGCCAATAACGGCCGTTCCAGACCGAAATGCGCCAACAATTGGCGAGTGTGGCGCGTGTCCTCGGCGCAGATCGCCGCGACCGTGCGCAAGGTGTCGAGCGCGCGCGGCGACAGATCGCCGAGGTTGCCGATCGGGGTTGCCACAATATGAAGGGTGCCGGAGGTCTGCATCGTACGGTTACGGTAAGGGCGGGTAGAATCCTAACCGGTCCCACAGGAACGCCGCTGGACGGCGGATGCAAGCCGATGAATCAAAAGAAAAACCGGCCCGCGATGACATGGATGTTCAGCCTTCTGGCCGCAACCGCCCTGCTCGGCGGCTGCGCCACGGTCGAAACCCGCCCGGTCGCCGCGATCAACGCGGCCAACCCGCTGATCGCCCAGGCGGCCCACCTCGCCCGCAACAACGCCAGCCTCAGCGGCGCGGCGCGGACCGAGAACGAACAACAGATCGAACGCTTGCTGTCGCAGCTCGACAACGCCGCCCTGGCGCGCGAAGCCGATGCCGTGCCGGTCGGCGATCCGCTCTACAACTACCTCGGCCGCCAGCTGATGCAGCGCGGCCTGCCCTTGCCGCGGCCGTTCGACCAGACCTCGAACTGGAGCTTCAGCGGCGCCGGCCAGCGTCCGCCGGCCGAAAGCGATGGTTACCGACCGCCGGTCAAGCTCGCGGTACTGCTGCCGCTGACCGGCGCGCTCGCGACCGCTTCGGCGCCGGTGCGCGACGGTCTGCTCGCCGGCTATTACGGCGAAAGCCGTCGTCGCCCCGAAATCGTCTTCTACGACACCTCCGGTACCGCCGGCGGCACCCTGGCCGCGTACGACAAGGCCGCCGCCGCGGGCAACGATTTCGTGATCGGCCCGCTCGGCCGCGACGAAGTCAGCGCCCTGTTCGGCAAGACCGCCCTGCCGGTGCCGGTGCTCGCGCTCAATCGCGGCAACGTCGCCCCGCCCAGCGGCAACGTCAGCTTCTCGCTGACGCCCGAGGACGAAGGCATCGCCGCGGCCGACTACCTGCTCGAGCGCAAGGTCGTGCGCGTGCTCGCCATCGGCGGCGCCGACGAAGGCCAGCGCCGTGCGATCGCCGCCCTCAAGGAGCGCCTGGCCGCACGCGGCGCCCAGGTCACCGACACCGTCGGCGAAGGCACCGCCGACCTGGCGCCGTTCGTGGCCAAGGAAGGCGGCGTCGACGCCGTGTTCCTGGCGACCAAGGGCAGCGCCGCACGCACCCTGATTCCGAAGCTCGCCCTGGTCGGCCTGGCCGACAAGCCGCGCGTGGCGACCTCGCAACTGCTGTCGGGCACCGGCAAGCCGGAGCAGGACCGCGTTCTCGACGGCATCGCCTTCCCGTCCGAATCCTGGACCA
>NZ_CP013141.1:2239241-2410802 GCF_001442535.1 Lysobacter antibioticus
CGGCGCCGTCGCGACCGCTTCCGTCGACGCAGCGCGCGCCGCCGGCACAGACACCTCTCGAGCAACGACCGCCGGCTCCTCGACCTTGTCGGAAGCCAGCGCCATCACCGAGTGGCCCATCGCCTGCAGCCATTCGCGCTGCTCGGCGCTCCACAGCGCGCTCATGGCGGGCCGGCCTCAGCCGGCGGCATGCGGCGCAGGCGGCGATAGGCCGCGTAGACCGGGCCGGACAGCGCGTACGGGGCGAAGATCGCCAGCAGCACGCGCGGCGGGTCGATCGCGATCGCGATCACCACCACCACCACGACCAGGATCGCCAGGAACGGCACCCGGTCGTTGCGCGGGCCGCTGCCCTTGAAGCTGAAATAGCGCATGCGGCTGACCATCAGCAGGCCGGCCACCACGGTCAGAGTCAGCGCGGCATAGCGCAATTGCTCGCCGACCAGGTCGAAGCTGTGGCAGGTCCAGACGAAGCTCGCCACCAGTCCGGCCGCGGCCGGGCTGGCCAGGCCGATGAACCAGCGCTTGTCGACCTGGCCGACCTGGGAATTGAAGCGGGCCAGGCGCAGCGCGGCGCAGGCGGCATACAGGAAGGCGCCGATCCAGCCGATCTTGCCGGGGATCACGCCGTCGAGCTTGGTCGACTCCAGGGCCCAGTGGTACATGACCAGGGCCGGCGCCAGGCCGAAGCTGATCAGGTCGGCCAGCGAGTCGTACTGGACCCCGAATTCGCTCTGGGTGTTGGTCAGGCGCGCGACCCGGCCGTCGACGCCGTCGAGGATGGCGGCGATGAAGATCGCCATGCAGGCCTCGTCGAAGCGCCCCTGGGTGGCGGCGATGATCGCGTAGAAGCCGGCGAACAGGCCGCCGGTGGTGAACAGGTTGGGCAGCAGGTAAATGCCGCGTCCGCGCGGGCGGGGCGTGTGATGGGGTTCCATAACTGGGAAGTGTAGCGCTTGCCTGTGCCTCGGCAGGATGCTGCAATCGTCGCTTCCCCCGCTCGACCGGCTTTACGCCGTCCGTTCCGTTTGCCTGCCTCGGAGCTTCGCTATGCCCTGCCCGTCCCGCCACTCGCTATTTCGCGCCTTTCCGGCGCTCGCCGCCAGCGCCGTCCTGATCGCCCTGCTGGCCGCGCCGGCGGCTGCCACCGAGCTGTACCAGTGGAAGGACGCCAACGGCGTCACCCACTACTCCGATTCGCCGCCGCCGAACCAGGGCGGGGTCAAGAACCGCGTGATCAAGAACAAATCCGGCACCGCCACCTCGGCCCAGTCGGCCACCCAGGACAGCCCGGCCGAGAACGCCCAGTGCACGACCGCGCGCGGCAACCTCAAGCAGTTACAGAGCTCGGCCTCGGTCGGCGTCGACGCCAACAAGGACGGCAAGCCCGACAACATCCTCGACGCGCAGCAGCGCGCGGCCCAGGTCCAGCTCGCCGAATCGGCCGTCAAGGCCTATTGCATGCAGCCGGCGGCTCCCGCCGTGGCACCGGCAGCGACGCGTCCGTCGACCGCCAAGCAGGGCGACGCCTGATCCAGGCCTGATGCCCCCGGCGGCCGACCAGGCCGCCTCTCCCGCCCCGGACCGGCCCCCGCCGCTCCGGGGACCGGCCCGACCCACCCCGGCGGACGGAGCCACCGCCTCGGCATGGCAAACTGTTCGCTTTCCATGTACGCGAACCCCAGCCGATGCGTCTGTCGCAATTCCATCTCCACACCAGCAAGGAAACGCCCGCCGAAGCCGAAATCGTCAGCCACAAGCTGATGCTCAAGGCCGGCATGATCCGCAAGCTCGCCGCCGGCCTGTACACCTGGTCGCCGCTGGGCCTGCGCGTGCTGCGCAAGGTCGAGCGCGCGGTGCGCGAGGAGATGAACGCCGCCGGCGCGATCGAAGTGCTGATGCCGTCGGTACAGCCGAAGGAACTGTGGGAAGAGACCGGGCGCTGGGAGAAATTCGGCGGTCAGCTGCTGAAGATCCAGGACCGCAAGGAAGCCTGGTACTGCTACGGCCCGACCCACGAGGAAGTCATCACCGATTTCGCCCGCAACGAGCTGGCCAGCTACAAGCAGTTGCCGGTCAACTTCTTCCAGATCCAGACCAAGTTCCGCGACGAGATCCGCCCGCGTTTCGGGGTGATGCGCGCACGCGAGTTCCTGATGAAGGACGCCTACTCCTTCCATCTGAGCGACCAGGACCTGGATCGCGAATACCGCAACATGTACGACACCTACAGCCGCATCTTCACCCGCCTGGGCCTGAAGTTCCGCGCCGTATTCGCCGACACCGGCGCGATCGGCGGCAGTGCCTCGCACGAGTTCCACGTGCTGGCCGACTCGGGCGAGGACGCGATCGCCTTCTCGGACGGTTCGGACTACGCCGCCAACGTCGAACTCGCCGAGGCGGTGGCGCCGCACGCGCGCGGCGCGGCCGCCGAAGCGCTGCGCAAGATCGACACGCCGACCCAGAAGACCTGCGAAGACGTCGCCGTGCTGATGGGCATCGCCCTGGCGCGCACGGTCAAGTCGGTCGCGATCGTCGGCGCCGACGGCGAAGGCAAGCCGCAGTTCGTCCTGGCGCTGGTGCGCGGCGACCATGTGGTCAACGAGATCAAGCTGTCCAAGCTCGCCGGCCTGGCCGAATACCGCCTCGCCACCGAAGCCGAGATCCTCGAACACCTCGGCGCGCAGCCGGGCTTCCTGGGCCCGCTCAAGCCGGTAAAGACCATCCGCGTGATCGCCGACCGCAGCGTCGCGGCGATGCACGACTTCGTGGTCGGCGCCAACGAAAACGGCTACCACCTGGCCGGCGTCAACTGGGGCCGCGACCTGGCCGAGCCCGATGAAGTCGCCGACATCCGCAACGCCGTCGCCGGCGACCCCTCGCCCGATGGCCAGGGCACGCTCGGCATCGCCCGCGGCATCGAGGTCGGCCACGTGTTCCAGCTCGGCCGCAAGTACGCCGAAGCGATGAAGCTGACCGTGCTCGACGAAACCGGCAAAGCCGCCACGCCGGCGATGGGCTGCTACGGCATCGGCGTGTCGCGCATCGTCGCCGCGGCGATCGAGCAGAACCATGACGACGCCGGCATCGCCTGGCCCGAGGCGATGGCGCCGTGGCAGGCGGTGGTGTGCATGATCAACCCCAAGAACGACGCCGCGGTCACCGAAGCGGCCCAGGCCCTGTACCGGGAGCTGCTGGCGGCCGGCGTCGATGCCGCGCTCGACGATCGCGGCCTGCGTCCGGGCGCGATGTTCGCCGATATGGAACTGATCGGCGTCCCGCACCGCGTGGTGGTGTCCGAGCGCGGCCTGGCCGCGGGCAGTTTCGAATACCGCCACCGCCGCGCCAGCGAAGCCGAGAATCTCGACCGCGCCGCGGTGCTCGCGCGGATCGCCGGCTAAGCGCCTGCGCGATTACCTTCGCGCTTTACCTCCCGGCATGCGGGAGGTAAAGCGGGGTATCGGCCCCGCCCTCGCGACCGGTGCCGATCGATTATCGAAAGCGCCCCGAATACGGCCCGCCCGTACGGTGCGCGCGGTTTATGGCAATTACATGGCAAACCCCGCCCCGCACCCGACGGGACGGCGGCCGCGGCGAGGCTTTCCCGCCTAATACCTTCGTGCGGTTAGCGCCGCGGCCAATACCCGATTACATTAATCCACGCGTCGACGGCGAACCCGATGGATTCGCCTCCTATAAGAACGCGAATATCTGCACAGACCTTCGGCACATTTACGCGGAGTGAATGTGCCTTTACTATTCCGCCGCGCGCCAGGGACTGGCCAAAATCCGAACCCACTCCCCGGAGGCTCCATGTCGATCGATCTCTCCACGTTGTCCGCGAAAGAACTCGAGTCACTGATCAGCCAGGCCAAGAAGCGCAAGACCACCCTCAATAAGCGCAAGCCCGTTGCTGCGGTGCGCAAGAAGGTCGCGCAGTTGCTCAAGACCGAGGGATACACCCTCGAAGAATTGTTCGGCGGCGTCGCTCCCAGCAGCCGCGCCACCAAGACCACGAAAGCCGCCAAGCCCGCTCCCGCAGCACGCAAGGCACGCAAGCCGCTCGGCAAGGTCGCGCCGAAGTACCGCAACCCGGGCAATACCGCGGAAACCTGGACCGGCCGCGGCAAGCAGCCGCGCTGGCTGGCCGCGTACGTCGCCGCGGGTCGCAAGATCGACGATTTCCTGATCAAGTAATCGGCGATACGCAGCGAAGAGGCCGGCCCTGCGCCGGCTTTTTTGTGGGCGAAGGAAAATCCCGGAGGGCCGAGGTTCGGCGGAGATCGAGCCCGTTCTCGGCCGCCGCAAGCCAATCTCTCCGCCGCCGGACCCGCGTTTCAATCCCGGGCCCGACAGGCCGCGCGCAGTGGCTTTCCCGGGCCGTGACTTAGAGATTCCGCCGCGCCGGCAGCAACAGATTGCCGAATATCAGGCCGGCGATCAGCGCCAGCAGGATATTGAGCACGGCCAATACCGCGTCCTGGCCGACATTGACGTCCTGCTGCTGGATCATCGACAGCAAGCCGCGCAGGCTGACGCTGCCGGGGACCAGCATGATGATGCCGGGCACCCGGATGATCGCCCCGGGCCGATTACCCCAGCGGGCGTAGGCATTGCCGACCGCGGTCAGGGTCAGCGCGGCGAGGAATATCCCGGCCGGGCTGCCCCAGGCCAGGCCGACGAAACGCGAAATCAGATAACCGCCGGCGGCGGCCGCCATGACCTTGGGATAATCGCTGCGATGGGCGCGGAACAGCACCGCGAACGCGTAGGCCGCGACCGCAATGCCGCACCATTCGACCCAGGCCTCCTGCGGACGCGAGGCGCGGATCTGCGGCTGCAGCCCGATCAACTCGGTCAGGTACAGCGCGATCACCGTGCCGACCGCGAGTTTCACCACCGTGGTCAGGGCGCCGGCGAAGCGCGCCGTGCCCGAGACCAGATGCTGGCTGGTCAACTCGTTGACTGCATTGGTCAGGGCCAGCCCGGGCAGCAACACGATCAACGAGGCGATGATCACCGTGTTCTGGTTCAAGGGCGCGATGAAGCTGGCGACCAGCACGGTCATGCTGGCCGCGAACATCGCCGCGATCGCTTCCAGCGCTTCCTTGAAGCGCGGGCGCGAGCCGGAGATGTCGACCAGCAGGCCGATCATCAGGCCGTTGATCGCGGCCACGCCGATATCCAGCCACGGCAACCGCAACAAGCTCGCGACCGCGCCGGCGGCCAAGCCATACGCGACCACCTGCATGGCGCGCCAGCGCTTGCTGCGCGGCCGGTCCAATTGTTCGAGCGCGGCGTGGCCGGCGGCGAGGTCGAGACGGCCCGCCATGACCTCTTCGGCGATGCGGTCGGTTTCGCTGAGCCGGTACAGATCGTTCTCGCCGGGCGGCAGGCGGATCACCCGCGTCGTGTCGCTGTCGCCGAGCGGCCGGTTGGGATCGCTGAAGGTCAGGATCAGGCCGGTCGGGTTGGACCACGGCTCACATTCCAGGCGCAGCTTCTGCGCGACCGCCGTCACCGCCCCTTCCAGGCGCTGGGCGGTGGTGCCGTAACTGTGCAGCCGCTCGGCCAGCTCGACGACGAAGGCGATGCGGGCGGCATAGCTGGTGGCGCTGAGCGGATGCGGGGTCGACATAGCGGCGAAGCATCGCATGAGCGCGCGCCGCTGGGCAGACGGGCCGCGCGACCGGGCCCGGGCTTCGGTCAGCCGGCGTTGCACGCGACACTCACCTTGCCGTCCCTAGCCTGTATTCTCCGCCCGAGGCTCTATGACCGTATCGACCACGCACGCGCCGGAAATTACCGCCGATGGCCAAGCGCCCTCGCGGCTACGCCTTTCCGGTTGCTGGACGCTCGAGCACGCGATCCAGATCTCGGAAGCCCTCAAGAGCGCCCCGGAAGGCGCCACGCAGATCGACGCCAGCGGCGTCGACCGGCTCGACTCGGTCGGCGTGCTGCAGCTGATGCGCTATGCGCGCCGGCACGAGCTCGATTTCGACACCGCCTTCACCTTCCACGACAGTCACCGCGCCCTGGTCAGCGCGATCGAGGACGTCGCCGACGAGCGCCCGAAGAAGAAGCGCGAATACGGTTTCCAGGCCGCGCTCGCGCGCCTGGGCTTCGCAGTCACCGACAACTGGAAAGAAGTCCTGGCCCTGGTCGCCTTCTTCGGCGAAACCCTGGTCAAGATGCTGCGTCTGTTCAAGGAACCGGGGCGCTTCCGCCCGACCGCCACGGTCCACCACATGGAGCAGGTCGGCCTGGACGCGGTGCCGCTGATCGCGCTGCTGTGCTACCTGGTCGGCGCGGTCGTGGCCTTCCTCGGCTCGACCATCCTCAAGGACTTCGGCGCGACCATCTTCGTGGTCGAGTTGGTCAGCATCGCCTTCCTGCGCGAGTTCGGCGTGCTGCTCACCGCGATCGTGCTGGCCGGCCGCACCGCCAGCGCCTTCACCGCGCAGATCGGCGCGATGGTCAGCCGCGAAGAAGTCGACGCCATCCGCACCCTCGGCATGGACCCGATCGACCTGCTGGTGATCCCGCGCGTGCTCGCCCTGCTGGTGATGTTGCCGCTGCTGACCTTCATCGCCATGGTCGCCGGCCTGCTCGGCGGCCTCACCGTCGGCGCCTACGGCCTGGACATTCCGCCTCAGCAATACCTGGCGCGCATGCACGACACCATGCAGCTGCGCCATTTCCTCGTGGGCCTGTCGAAGGCGCCGATCTTCGCCCTGCTGATCAGCCTGATCGGCTGCCTGGAAGGTCTGCAGGTCGAGGGCACCGCGCAATCGGTCGGCGAACGCACGACCTCGAGCGTGGTCCAGGCGATCTCGCTGGTGATCGTGCTCGACGCCTTCTTCGCGATCTGGTTCATGGAGATGGGCTGGTGATGCGGCCGGGAATGGGGAATCGGGAATCGGGAATCGCCGAAAAGCGAGCTGAGCGTGCGTTCGCGCACGCCGCGGAGAAGCCGCTGTGACGACTCCCGATTCCCGATTCCCGACTCCCGACGTCGACGGCGGCGAAGCCGCCGACGACGTCATCATCCGCATCCGCGGCCTGATCAATCGGTTCGGCGAGCAGGTCGTCCACGACGGCCTCGACCTGGACGTGCGCCGCGGCGAGATCCTCGGCGTGGTCGGCGGCTCGGGCACCGGCAAGTCGGTGATGATGCGGTCGATCCTGGGCCTGCGTAAGCCCGATGCCGGCGAGATCGAAGTATTGGGCATCGATGCGCGCAATCCCGACCCGCGCCTGCGCCGCGAGATCGAGCGCAACACCGGCGTGCTGTTCCAGGATGGCGCCCTGTTCTCGTCGCTGACCGTCGGCGAAAACGTGCAGGTGCCGTTGAAGGAGTATCACAGCGACCTGCCCGATTCGCTGCGCTACGAACTGTCGCTGCTCAAGGTCAAGCTGGCCGGCCTGCCGGCCGATGCGATCAACAAGCTGCCCTCGCAGCTGTCGGGCGGCATGCGCAAGCGCGCCGGCCTGGCGCGCGCACTGGCGCTGGATCCGCCGTTGCTGTTCCTCGACGAACCCACCGCCGGCCTCGACCCGATCGGCGCGGCCGCGTTCGACCGCCTAATCCGCACGCTGCAGCAAGCGCTCGGTCTCACCGTGTTCCTGATCACCCACGACCTCGACACCCTGTACGCGATCTGCGACCGCATCGCCGTGCTCGCCGACAAGAAAGTCATCGCCTGCGCGCCGATCGCCGAAGTCGAAAAGCTCGACCACCCCTGGGTGCAGGAGTATTTCCACGGCCCGCGCGCGCGCGCCGCCCAGGTCGCGCGCGACCAGAACCTCGCGGATGCGCCGCCGCCATGACCGTTTGGGGACTGCCGGCCGACGCGCTGTGGAGCGTGTCGCTGTGGGGACTGCTGTGCGCGGCCGCGGCCTTGCTGTGGTGGCCGAAGGCACGGGCGGCGAGCCTGCTCCTGCTCGGCGCCGTCGTGGTCGGCGCGCTGTCGCGCGGGTTGCTGGACCCCATCGCGTTGCTCTCCTTCGCCCTGCTCGGCCTCGCCGCCTGGCTGGTGCGGCCGGAGCGCGGCAAGGGCTGGCGCATTACCGGCCATGTGCTGTTCGTGCTGGTCGCCTTCGCCCTGGGTCTGCACCTGATGCCGGGCTTCCACAACCCGCAGTTGCTGACCGATCTGCGCCTGACGCCCGACGCGGCGCCGATGTCGCTGTACTTCAATTTCGACAAACCCCTGGCCGGGTTCTGGTTGCTGCTGTGTTGGCCATTGCTGAAACGCTTCGGCGAAGGCGAGCAACCGCTCGCGGCCTCGCTTTCGGCGGGCCTGATCGGCGCTGCGCTGGCCGGCCTGCTCTGCCTGGGCCTGGCGCTGGCCTTGGGGGCGATCGCCTGGGCGCCGAAGTGGCCGGCCTTCGGCGCCTTGTGGGCGCTCAACAATCTGCTGCTGGTCGCGCTGGCCGAAGAAGCCATGTTCCGCGGCTATCTGCAGGAGGCCCTGCAGCGGCGCTGGCGCGAGCTGCGGCATGGCGCGAGCTACGCGACGATGCTGTCGGCGCTGGCTTTCGGCCTCGTGCATGCCGGCGGTGGCTGGCGCTGGGTGCTGTTGGCCAGCCTGGCCGGGCTGGCCTACGGTTGGGCCTATCGCAAGGGCGGCCTGTTCGGTGCCGTGCTGGCCCACTTCGGCCTCAACCTCATTCATTTCACCGCGTTTACCTATCCCATGCTGGCATGATGCCGGCCATGAAACACGGCAACGCCCCGTCGTTCAAAGGTGCCTGATGGAAACCAAGGCCAATTACGTCCTCATCGGTGCGTTCACGATCGTCGTGACGCTGTTCCTGCTGTTGTTCGCCCTGTGGGCGGCCAAGTACTCCTCGGAGAAGAGCTGGCGCGAGTACGCGGTGATCTTCAACGAGCCGGTCACCGGCCTGTCGGAAGGCAGCACCGTGCAGTACAACGGCATCTCGGTCGGCACCGTGCAACAGCTGAGCCTGGCGCCGGACGACCCGCGCCGGGTCATCGCCAAGCTGCGCCTGCAGGCCGACGCGCCGATCAAGACCGACACCCGCGCCAAGCTGTCGATGACCGGCATCACCGGCAGCCCGATCATCCAGCTCACCGGCGGCAGCCCGAACAGCCCTGCGCTGGCCGACGCCGAGCGCAGCAGCGACATCCCGGTGATCCAGACCGAAGCCTCGGCGCTGCAGAACATCGCCGACACCGCCAACCGCCTGGTCGCGCGCATGGACCAGGTGCTCAGCGACGAGAACGTCAAGCACGTGTCGAACACGCTGGCCAACATCGAATCGCTGACCGGTTCCATCGCCGGCCAGCGCGAAGACCTGCGTGCACTGATCACCAACGCGCGCAAGTCCAGCGAACAGCTCGCCGTCACCCTGAACACCACCAATCGCGCGGTCGAGAGCGTCGATCGCGAACTGGTCGACAAGCTGCCGGGCCTGATCGCCAAACTCGACAGCACCCTGACCAAGCTCGATTCGGCCGCGACCGGCGCTAACGGCATCCTTACCGACAACCGCGCCGCGATCAGCAGCTTCGCCAACGACGGCCTGGCCCAGCTCGGCCCGACCCTGAGCGAACTGCGCTCGCTGGTACGCGACCTGCGCCGGATCAGCGACCGCCTCGACAACAACCCGACCCGCTACCTGCTGGGCCGGGATGCGACCAAGGAATTCGAGCCCGAATGAGGGGCATGGCGAAGCCATCGATACAGCGGCCGGCGACGCGAGCCGGCGAACGTTCGAACCATGTTGCGAAGACGATCATGACTCAGACAACCCGACTCAATGCATCCTCGAACGGCCGCGCTTACGTACCCGGCTCATCGGCACGGCAGCCGGCCAATCGGGCCGGCGAACGTTCGAATCAGGTTGCGAAGACGATCATGACTCAGACTCCCCGACTCAATGCATCCTCGAACGGCCGCGCTTACGTACACCTCTTCGGTTGGCTCTTCTCAGGCGCGACCGTATTGGCCTTGGCCGGTTGCTCGTCGATCCTCGGCGAGAAGCCGAAGAAGCCGACCACCCAGTACGCGCCCGATCCGCGCGTGCAGGCCGATCCGTCGTGGCCGAACGCGAACTGGCAGCTGTCGTTGAGCGCGCCCAACGCGGCGCGCATGATCGACAGCTTGCGCATCGCCGTGCGCCCGACCGGCAACGAGATCGAGGTCTACAAGGGCGCGGCCTGGGCCAAGCTGCCGAGCAGCATGATCGAGGACGCCCTGCTGCGTACCCTGGAGGACTCCGGCAAGATCGCCGCGGTCGCGCGCCAGGGCAGCGGCATCGGCGGCGACTACAAGCTGGTGCTCGACATGCGCCGTTTCGAGTCCGACTACGGCCAGGGCGCGGCGGTGCCGTCGGCGACCATCGAGATCAACGCCAAGCTGATGCACAACTCCGACCAGAAGGTCGTCGCCTCGCACACCTTCCTGCAGGCGCAACCGGCCGCGACCACCGCGGTGCCCGACGTGGTCGAAGCCTTCGAGCGCTCGCTGGAAACGATCACCGGCGAGATCGCAGGCTGGACGCTGACCTCGGGCGACGCGCACGACAAGAGCCACAAGCGCTGAGCGGTGCCGTGCCCCCTGCCATGACGGCCTGATGACGGGCCACGGCGGCGGCGCCGCGACCGCCGCGCGAAAGATGCGTGAAGGCTTTGCGCAAGAATGTACCCGGTGACCGCCGACACAAGCCGCCGCGCACCCGCTGCCTAGACTGCGCCCACCGCCGTCGTGGCGCGCATCGGGGAAGTGGAATGACCGCACCGTTCTCGCAACGCCGTCGCGCCAGCGCACGGCGCAGCCTGCTCGCGCTCGCCCTGGCCTTGGAACTGATCGCCTGCATCGGCCTGGCGCAGGCAACACCGCCCGGCACTATCGACTACGAAACCATCGGCGCGACGCCGCTGCGCGCGCTCGGCCGCGACGTGCAGGCGCCCGATGCCACCACCAACGTCCTGTTCGGGGCGCAGCTGGCGAATCCTGCGCCGGTCACCTACGAACAGATCGTGTTCGCGGTGCGCGACGCCGCCGACCGCAACTACGACCTCGGCCACCAGAGCGGCTATACGGTCGGCACGAGCGTACGCGAACTCACCGGCAGCGGCCGCTTCCCGGCCGGCCAATATCGTTACTGGGTTTCCTACTACGCCAACGGGCGTTGGACCGACCTGGCGCCGCAACGCAGTTTCACTGTAACCACCGCGCCGGTCACCGACCCCACCACGACGCGTCCGCTCGGCGCCGGCACGAACTGGGTCTATCGCTTCGGCGACGAGTTCGACGGCAACGCCGTCGATTGGAATCGTTGGGCCGACGACTCTTCCGCCGAGGCCGACCACGGCCACGGCAACCCCGGCAATCAGCAACTGGAATGGAACCAGGGCAAGAACTGCTCGGTGAGCAACGGCGTGCTGTCGATGCTCGCCAAGCGCGAGACCGCGATCTCGCCTTCGGGCCGCCGCTACGACTGGACTTCGTGCCTGCTGTCTTCGCACAAGCGCTACAACTTCCGTTACGGCTTCATCGAGGCGCGCATGAAGCTGCCGGCCGCGGCCGGCTTCTGGCCCGCGTTCTGGACCTTCCAGGCACCGGGCGCGCAGCAGTGGAACGAGACCGACGTATTCGAGTACTACTCCGACAACAAGAGCCGGCTGTACTTGAACCAGTACGTGATCAAGAACGGCGTCGAGCAGTTGGACAGCTACATCCACACCACCAGCTTCGACCCGAGCGCCGGCTACCACGTCTACGGCGCCGACATCGCCCCCGATGCGACGCGCTTCTACATAGACGGCCAACTGGTGCGTACCACCGCCAACGTCAGCCAGATCGAAACCTCGATCCTGATCGACCATTTCGTCTACGCCGGCAAGCCTCCTGCGGCGACGACCCAATCGGCAACCACCTGGGTCGATTACGTGCGCGCCTGGCAGCGGCCGTAGCGCCGCTCCTACAGGGGCTTCGGTCAACTCATCCTTCGCCGTGCTCTTGGGTAGGAGCGGCGCGAGCCGCGACCGCGCCGACTCAGCTGGGACGTAACTCGCCGCAAGACCGAGCCCCGTCACTCCCGCGGCCCGATCACCCGAAACGTCAGGTTGATCCGCTCGCCCACCGCCCGCACCGTGCGTGGCAAGGCATGGCGAAAATTCGCCTGGGTCGGCCCCGACATCACCAACAGACTGCCGTGCCCCAGTTCGAGCGCGCCCTTCAATTCCGCGCGGCGCCGATGCTTGAGCGCGAAGCGACGCGTCGCCCCGAGACTCAGGGATGCGATCACCGGCCTCGGCCCGAGCTCGCGCTCGTCGTCGCTGTGCCAGCCCATCGCATCGCGGCCGTCGCGGTAGCGATTGGCGAGTACGCTGTTGAAGCCGACCCCGAGCTCGCGCATCAGCCGCTCGCGGATCGGACCCAGCGCTTCGGGCCAGGGATACGGACGGAAGTCCACGCCGGAGTAGCGGTAGTGCGCATCGGCATCGCCGATCCAACTGCTGAGCCGCGGCGAATCGTGCTCGCGCCCGAACAGGCGGATGCGGTGCACTTCCCAGCGGATCTCCTCGACCAGGGCCGCCTGCAGCGCATCGGCGGCGACGCGCTCCAGCCAGTTCGGGTCGAAAGCCAGTTCGGCGTCTTCCAGAGGCAGGCGTTGCAAGGGCATGGCGGCACGCTAGCACGCGTCGCACGGGCCTCGCGATCCGGATCTTGCGCCGGCCCGGCGTCCACCTGCCCGGCTCCATACGCCCCTCGCCGCGAACGTCCGGGAACGCGTGCGCAACAGTACGCAAAGCGTTTTAAACGCCGACCCGGCGCGGCACCGACGGGGTCACATTTGGCGCTGCCGCCGCAAACCCGCGACAATATGCGGATCGCACGCCAGAGTCCCGCCAGCATGAGCGAACAGCCGATCGATACGGTCCAGCCGTCCGACACGCCAGCCATCGAAATCGAACGCGACGTCATGGAGTACGACGTCGTCACCGTCGGCGCCGGCCCGGCCGGGCTGTCGTTCGCGATCCGGCTCAAGCAGCTCAATCCGGAGCTGTCGGTCTGCGTGATCGAAAAATCCAGCACCATCGGTGCCCACATCCTGTCCGGCGCGGTAATCGAGACCGGGCCGCTGGACGCGCTGCTGCCGAACTGGCGCGACAACCCGCCGCCGATCTGCGTGCCGGCCACCGACGACGAGTTCTGGCTGCTCAGCAAGACCGGCGGGCGCAAGCTGCCGGTGCCGCCGGGCATGCACAACCAAGGCAACGTCATCGTCAGCCTCGGCGCGATGTGCGCCTGGCTGGCGCCGCAGGCCGAAGCCCTCGGCGTGGAGATCTACCCCGGCTTCGCCGCCGCCGAGACCCTGC
Source organism: Lysobacter antibioticus (assembly GCF_001442535.1). Classification (NCBI taxonomy): domain Bacteria; kingdom Pseudomonadati; phylum Pseudomonadota; class Gammaproteobacteria; order Lysobacterales; family Lysobacteraceae; genus Lysobacter; species Lysobacter antibioticus. Next base: position 2,252,596 of record NZ_CP013141.1, read on the forward strand.
ACGACCCCGACGGCCGCGTCGCCGGCGTGCGCATCGGCGACATGGGCATCGCCAAGGACGGCAGCCACAAGTCGGGCTTCACCGCCGGCATCGACATCCGCGCCAAGGTCACCGTGTTCGCCGAAGGCGCGCGCGGCCATCTGACCAAGCGCTTGATCAAGCGCTTCAAGCTCGATGCCGACAGCGACCCGCAGGGTTATTCGATCGGCATCAAGGAACTGTGGCAGGTGCCCGAAGACCGGGTCAGCCCGGGCAAGATCGTGCACAGCTTCGGCTGGCCGGCCGACAGCCACACCTACGGCGGCAGCTTCCTGTATCACCTCGACAAGGGCCGCATCGCGCTCGGCTACGTCAGCGGCCTGGATTACCGCGACCCCGACTACAAGCCGTGGGAAGCCTTCCAGCAATGGAAGAACCACCCGATGGTCAAACCGCTGCTCGACGGCGGCACCATCGTCTCGGCCGGCGCCCGCGCCATCGTCACCGGCGGCTATCAGTCGCTGCCGAAGGTCGAGATGCCCGGCGCCCTGCTGATCGGCGACACCGCCGGCCTGCTCAACGTGCCCAAGGTCAAAGGCACTCATCAGGCGATCCGCTCCGGCATGCTCGCCGCCGAACACCTGGCGCAGTCGCTGAGCAGCGAAGGCTTCGACGCCAAGCTGCGCGCTTCCGATGCGATGGCCGAGCTCAAGAAGGTCCGCAACATCAAGCCCGCATTCAAGCGCGGCCTGTGGTTCGGCATGCTCAACGCCGCCTGGGAAACCGTCACCGGCGGGCGTTCGCCGTGGACCTTGAAGAACAAGGCCGACTGGTCGTCGCTGCAGAAGCTCGGCGAAGCCGAACAGCCCAAGCGCGACTACGTCGACCGCAGCCTGGCCCCGCGCGATCGCCTGGCCTCGGTGTATTTCGCCGCGACCGAGCACGACGAAGACCAGCCGGTGCACCTCAAGGTCGCCGATACCGACATCTGCATCACCCAGTGCGCCGAGGAATACGGCAACCCCTGCACGCGCTTCTGCCCGGCCGGCGTCTACGAGATCGTCGAATCCGCGTCCGACGACGGCAGCGTCGCCAAGCGCCTGCAGATCAACTCGGCGAACTGCGTGCACTGCAAGACCTGCGACATCAAGGACCCGTACGAGATCATCAACTGGGTCACCCCGGAAGGCGGCTCGGGGCCGAATTACCAGAACCTGTAAGAGCTGCGACCGACCATGCCGATTGCGACCTGATCGCCTCTTCGGTGAACCCGAACAGCCTGCAACGGCGCGCCCCGGTCGACCGCGCCGTTGTTATTCGATGCAGCAGCCGATTGCGCTCGTGGCTCGCCTGCAACGAATCAAGACTTGCCCAATCGGTGGCCGGCATCCGGGATTGCAGATGCAACTCTCTCCGGGAGGGCTCAGCGCAAAGCGCGCTCGGCCTCTAGCGCTGTCGGGTTGTGAGGTACGACGACCTCAAGTACCGGTCACCACCCAGTTCGTATCGGACACGGTATACAGGCTGCCGGAACCAGGCAGAATTCTCGATCCGTCAAGCAGATGGATGTAGTTCTGACCGGTCCTCTGATTGCGCCAGAAAATGTCGGCCTTGCCATCCCCATTGTAGTCGCCGCTATTGACCACTTTCCAAGCTTGATCGGGCTCGACATGAACCAGGTTGACCTCGCTTGGCACGGTTCCTGCCATCCTCCACAGGTGGCACTCGCCCGTCGTCGCATGACGCCAGTAAACGTCGCTGCGTCCGTCTCCACCAAAGTCGGCGAAAGCGACCGGCTTCCAAGCGGAATCCGCAACAGTCGGTGCCGCGCCCGACGCGCTCAGCACCGTGGCACCCGACATGAGATGAATGTAGTTTTGTCCTGAGCTCGCATTGCGCCAGAAAATATCGGCAGTGCCATCGCCGTTGAAATCGCCCGACCCGGCTACGCTCCAGGCAAGATTAGGTTCGCGGTAAACAGTCACCACGCTACGTGGAATGACTCCATTCATGAACCATATGTCGTTGGTACCGTTGACGCTATTACGCCAGTACAGATCGGTTTTCCGGTCTCCGTCGAAGTCGCCCAGCGCGACGATCTTCCAGTTCAGATCGCCGACACTGAAAGAGTATCCAGAGGCGGGAAGAATCCGGCCGCTCTCCATCAGGTGAACGTAGACTTGACCCGTTCGACTGTGGCGCCAGACTACATCCGAACGTCCGTCGCCATTGAAATCGCCTGATCCGGCTACCTCCCAAGATAGGTCAGGCTCTCGGTGCACGGTAATCACGCCCACCAAGGACGCCCCATTCATGAACCACAAATCATTTACACCACTTACCAAATTGCGCCAGTAGACATCGGATTTGCCATCGCCGTCGAAATCGTTGCGTACAACTGCGCTGGCGACTACAGCGGCTCGGAACGTGGCGATGATCGGATGGGTTTGATTAAGCGTCTGCGCGGTATCGGCATCGCCGGCGACACCGCAGGCGAAACCGCCGCAGGTCGTGATACGCGGATTCGAGAAGACCCGATAAGAGGTCTGGCCCGGATCGCCATAGGCCATGATGTCGTAGAAATTGCCGGTGGCCGCACCGGCCTTGTAGCCGAACGAGTACGCATACGCGCCGTACTGCAGGGTGCCTCCCGAGGAGGCCGTCGCGCGATCGTGCTGCGCGCCCATGTTGTGACCCAGCTCGTGGGCGAAGGTTTCGTCGCGGCAGAAATAGGTCGTGCCGCCATCGTTCTGGCGCCCATCGCTGACGACCGAATAACCGTTCGGCGCCGACGACGTGGTGATCGGCTGCTGATTACCGCCGAGTAGCCAGGCGATACCGCAACCGTCCTGCGTGGTGCGATCGTACTTGCGTACGAACGACACCAGGTCGGCGCCGTACTGATCGCGTGCCGCACGCAAGGCATTGAAAGCGGGATCGACCGGGGTCGTCCGCGTGCCGGTCATCTTCTCCAGGACGCCGCCATTGTCGGAATTGTCCGGATAGTTGACCTGCATGGCGTGGACCATGCGAATGCGCGAAGTGATCTGGCTGTTGACGTAGGCCTGGTTGGTGACTTCCACCAGATAGTTGAGTCGAGTCACGGCCTGGGACGCGCCGCCCAGGCCGGTCGCGAAGCCGTTGCTGTAACCGACCAGGACATCGACCACGACCTGACTGTTGGCCGCGGTCGCCGCAGCGGCGACCGATGCGCTGGTCGGCGCCACGACCGATGCGTTCGCCGCTGCGCTCGGTATCAGATAGTCGTCGGCATGATCGGGGCCGATCGAATTTTCGAGCAGCGCCAGCTTGGCCGGATCTGTCTCGACCAACCAGGACTTGCCGTCGCGCATGGTCAATTTCAGCGCGGGCTTGCCGGGTTGGGCGATGCTGCCGAATACGGCGCGTTCGCCGAAAGTAATGATGGCCTCTTGCGCGAGGCCGCCGCGGTCGATGCGCCCGACCCAGGTCCAGTCGCCGCTCGGATGCTCGACGTGGCGCTCATAGCGGAAGTCGAGTTCTTCGCCGGAGGGCGCGGTGATGCGCAGATGACCGCCGATGATCGCGGCAAGCGCGTGCTCCTCGCTCAATTCGACGCGATGCCAGGCAGAGGCGCCTTCGGAGATGGCCGCTTGTTTGGACGGATAAGCGGCCAGGTCGCCGCGATCGGGAAGACGTGCGAAGCCGGCAGCGGCGATGCGGCGCGTCGCAAGCCGCGCCGATACCGGATCTGCGAATGGGCTCGGTGCCGAATGCATTGCCGGAGCGGACGTCGCCGCTCCGCTCGCAAGCCTTTGAGCGATTGACGAAGGACCGGAGTCGGATGACGTACAGCCAGCCGCAAGCAGGACCAGCATCCCCAGGAAAGCCAAATTGCGCATAGCGGCCAGCCAAATAAAAGCAGCGCCGCATCCTGCATCCGCGGCGCGGATACTTCAATGGCCGCAAAAAAAGCATGCGACAGCGACTGAGAACTGCGTCTCAATTTTGCGGAGAAGCTGCTTTACGTAGCCTCGCGAGGCCGCCGTTACGCTATTCAGGCGGCCAGCAGCGGCACGCCGGTCTTGGTGCGCAGTTCGTCTTCGTTCACGCCCGGCGCGGTCTCGACCAGTACCAGGCCACGCTCGGTCACGTCCATCACCGCAAGCTCGGTGATGATCCGATTGACCACGCCCAGGCCGGTCAACGGCAGCGTACATTCGGGCAGGATCTTGTGCTCGCCGTTCTTGGCGCTGTGTTCCATCAGCACGACCACGCGCTTGACGCCGGCGACCAGATCCATCGCGCCGCCCATGCCCTTGACCATCTTGCCGGGCACCATCCAGTTGGCCAGGTCGCCCTTGTCGGTGACCTGCATCGCGCCGAGGATCGCCAGGTCGATATGACCGCCGCGGATCATCGCGAAGCTGTCGTGGCTGCCGAAGTAACTCGCCCCCTGACGCGCGGTCACGGTCTGCTTGCCGGCATTGATGAGGTCGGCGTCGATTTCGCTTTCGGTCGGGAACGGACCGATGCCGAGCAGGCCGTTCTCGGACTGCAGCCACACGTCCATGCCGTCGGGAATGAAGTTGGCGACCAGCGTCGGCAGGCCGATGCCGAGGTTGACGTAGGCGCCATCGGTGAGTTCCTGCGCGGCGCGCTGCGCCATTTCATCGCGGGACCAAGACATTGATAATTCTTCCTGTATAGGTGGACGCAATTGAAGTGCCGACGGAGAAAGTCGGTTTACGACGACAGGCTCCGGAAGCTTTTCCCGTATAGCTGGATGTATCGAATCGACTACGGAGAAAATCGGTTTGCGACGATCGGCTCCGTGAGTTTTTCCCGTATAGCTGGGCGCATCGAAATCAACGAAGCAGAAAACCGGCGATGCCGATCCACTCCGACTCGGGAAAACCGGCGTGCGAGCCGCAGCGACCGGTCCAACCCAAGCGCATCGATCACAACGACGCGCATGAGATCAGGACGGTCCGCCCACTCACCCAGCCCGCACCGTCCGCTGCTCGATGCGTTTCTCCGGTGCCGCATTGACGACGATCCGGTCGACGTAGATACCCGGCAGGTGCACGTGATCGGGGTCGATCGCGCCGACTTCGACCAGTTCCTCGACTTCGGCGATGCAGACCTTGCCGGCCATCGCGCAGGCCGGGTTGAAGTTGCGCGCGGTCTTGCGGAACACCAGGTTGCCGGCCTTGTCGGCCTTCCAGGCCTTGACCAGCGACACGTCGGCCTTGAGCGCGGTTTCCATGACGTAATGGTGGCCGTCGAACTCGCGCGTTTCCTTGCCGTCGGCCACCACGGTGCCGTAGCCGGTGCGGGTGAAGAAGGCCGGGATGCCGGCGCCGCCGGCGCGCAGGCGCTCGGCCAGGGTGCCCTGCGGATTGAATTCGAGTTCGAGTTCGCCGGACAGGAACTGACGCTCGAATTCCTTGTTCTCGCCGACGTAGGACGAGATCATTTTCTTGATCTGGCGCGTTTCCAGCAGCAGGCCCAGGCCGAAACCGTCGACACCGGCGTTGTTGGAGATCGCGGTGATGCCCTTGACGCCGCTGTCGCGCAACGCGCCGATCAGGGCCTCGGGAATGCCGCACAGGCCGAAGCCGCCGACGGCCAGGGTCTGCCCGTCCGCCACCACGTCCTGCAGGGCTTGTTTCGCACTGGGGTACAGCTTGCTCTTCGCGGCGCCAGCGGGCGTCGCGGCGATGGCCTCGGCCATGGGACAACTCCTTTGCGGGATGGGCGCAGTTTAGCCTGCGGCCGGGTCCGGACGTAGCGGACTTTCGGGCAATACCGCGACAATGCCCCGATCGTGTGCCGACGCTAGACTTGCGACATGAGCCGACTCGCCCTGGTCACCGCCATCGCCGCCGCCGGGCAGGACGACGACCTGTCGCCCCTGCTCCAGGCCTGTACCGAACGCGGCATCGCCGCCGAGATCCGCGCCTGGGACGACCCCAGCGTGGCCTGGGCACGATACGACGCCGTACTGCTGCGCTCGCCCTGGGACTACAGCGAACGCCTCGACGAATTCCTGGCCTGGTGTGAACGCGTCGATGCGCGCACGCGCCTGATCAATCCCTGGCCGGTGGTGCGCTGGAATACCGACAAGCATTATCTGGCCGACCTCGCCGCGCGCGGCGTGCCGGTGGTGCCGAGCGCGTTCGTCGAACCCGACATGGATGCGCTGCCGGCCTTGCAGGAGTTTCTCGCCGCCTATCCGGACGCCGACGAATTCGTGGTCAAGCCCGCGATCAGCGCCGGCTCGCGCGACACCCAGCGTTATGCGCGCGCGCAAGAATTCGCCGCGGCCAATCATCTCGCGCGCCTGCTCGACGAGGGCCGCAGCGCGATGCTGCAGCCCTATCTGGCTTCGGTCGATCGGGACGGCGAGACCGCGCTGGTGCACTTCAACGGCGTGTTCAGTCACGCCATCCGCAAAGGCGCGATGCTGCAACGCGAGGATGCCTTGAACCTGCGCGCGGTGGAACGCATCACCGCGCGCGAGGCCGGCGACGACGAACGCAGGGTCGCCCTGCATGCGCTGACCGCGATGACGGCGCGGCTCGATCTCGAAGAGCCGTTGCCGTACGCCCGCGTCGACCTGATCCGCGACGGCGAAGGCCAACCGCAGCTGCTGGAACTGGAGTTATGCGAACCCTCGCTGTTTTTCGCTCACGCCGAAGGGAGCGCCGAGCGTTTCGCCGAAGTGCTGGCCGAGCTGCTGGCGACGATGCAGGTCGATTGAGCCGCTCGCGTCCGCACAGGCGAGCGTGAGCACGGCCTCGCCTCGACGAGGCCATAAAGAAAAAACCGGCCTCGCGGCCGGTTTTTTCATGCGCGGACGCGACGGAGCGCTTACGAACGCCCGTACACGTCCTCGAGGCGGACGATATCGTCTTCGCCCAGGTAGGCGCCCGATTGCACCTCGATCAGTTCGACCAGCTCGGTGCCGTTGTTGCGCAGGCGATGGACGCTGCCGAGCGGGATGTAGGTGCTCTCGTTCTCGTGCAGATCGAACACCTTGTCGTCGCAAGTCACCTCGGCCACGCCGGACACCACGATCCAATGCTCGGCGCGCTTGTGGTGCTTCTGCAGGCTCAGTGCCGCGCCCGGCTTGACCACGATGCGCTTGACCTGGAAGCGCTCGCCCATGTCGATCGAATCGTAGTTGCCCCACGGGCGGTAGACCTTGCGGTGGAACAGGTGCTCCTGGCGACCGGCCTGCTTGAGCTTGTCGACGATGGTCTTGACGTCCTGCACCCGGTCCTTGCGCGCGACCAGGGTCGCGTCGGGCGTATCGACGATGACCAGGTCCTCGACGCCGATGGTCGCGATCATGCGGCGCTCGGAAGCGCGCACCAGGCTGCCGGTGGTGTCCACCGAGATCACGTCGCCTTCGTAGCGGTTGCCGTTTTCGTCGCGCTCGGCCACCGCCCACAGCGACGACCAGGAGCCGATATCGCTCCAGCCGCAGCTGACCGGAACCACTGCAGCGCGGTCGGTCTTCTCCATCACCGCGTAGTCGATCGAATCGTTCGGGCTGGCGGCGAACGCCTCCTTGCCGACGCGGATAAAATCCAAGTCCCTCTGCGCCTGCGCATAGGCCGCGCGCGCCGCGCTCAGGATGCCCGGCGCATGGCGCGCGAGTTCGTCGATGAAACGCTGGGCCTTGAACAGGAACATGCCCGAGTTCCAGGCGTAGGTGCCTTCGGCCAGATAGCCTTCGGCCGTGGCCAGGTCGGGCTTCTCGACGAACCGGCTGACCTGGTAACCGCCCTCGCCCAGGGACTCGCCGCGGGCGATATAGCCGTAGCCGGTTTCCGGGTAGTCCGGATGGATGCCGAAGGTGACCAGCCAGTCCTGATCGGCCAGCGCGGTCGCCCGCGCGACCGCGTCGCGGAAGGCCTGCACGTCTTCGATCAGGTGATCGGCCGGCAACACCAGCATGGTCGCTTCGGGCTCGCTGGCGACCAGGTGCAGCGCGGCCAGGGCGATCGCCGGCGCAGTGTTGCGCGCGATCGGCTCAAGTAGGATGGCACCGTTGGCGACACCGATGGCCTGCAGTTGCTCGCCGACCATGAAACGGTGGTCCTCGGCGCAAACCGTGACCGGCGCACCGGCATCGGGCAAGGCGTTGGCGCGCAGAATGGTCTCTTGGAACAGCGAGTGATCGCCGATCAGCGTGAGGAACTGCTTGGGTTGATTCTGGCGCGAAAGCGGCCACAGGCGCGAACCGCTGCCACCGCTGAGAACGACGGGATGAAGCATCCTGGCTCCAGGTTTCGGAACGGGAAAGGGCGCTAAGAATAGCCGAACCCTCTGCAACCAGGCTTCACGGCACTTAACCGGGCCTGGCCCGGGGCCGCTAAAATGGGCCGTAGCGTCCAGTACGGACCACCCACCGCGCCGCCAGGAAAGGACGCCATGCCCACCGCTCCGATCGCCTCGCCGCTGTCCCTGAACCCTGCCGGATCCTCGGGATCGACCGTAGAAGCCACGGCGTTCGGCGCCCATGTCCTGTCGTGGCGCTGCCGCGGGCACGAGCGCCTGTACCTCAGCCCGCACGCCAGCTTCGCCGCCGGCAAGGCGATCCGCGGCGGCATCCCGGTGATCTTTCCGCAGTTCGCCGAACGCGGCCCCGGACCGCGCCATGGCTTCGCCCGGACCTTCGAGTGGGATACCGTCGAGACCGGACCCGAACGCTTGCTGTTCCGCTTCGCCGACGACGAGACGACGCGGGCGTCGTGGCCGCACCGCTTCGCCGCCGAACTCAGCGTCGAACCCGCGCCGGACCGGCTGCGCACCGCATTGACGATCCGCAACCGCGGCGACGAGGCCTTCGAGTTCACCGCCGCCCTGCACACCTATCTGCGCGTGGCCGATGTCGCCGGCACCCTCGTGCATGGGCTCGAAGACCGCCCCTACCTCGATTCGACCAGGCAGGGAGTGCATTGCGAGCCCGACGACGCTCCGGTGCGTTTCGAAGCCGAACTCGACCGCATCTACCCGGATGTTCGCAAGCCGCTGCGCCTGACCGACGGCGAGGAGCTGCTGCGGCTCGAAGCCGAGGGCTTCAGCGACGTCGTGGTGTGGAACCCGGGCCGCGAGCTGGCCGCCGGCATGAGCGACCTGAGCGTCGGCGAGTACCACCGTTTCGTCTGCGTCGAAGCCGCTGCGGTGCTGGTCCCGATCCGGCTCGAACCGGGGCAGGCGTGGACCGGCGCGCAGATCCTAGTGGTCGAGGAACGGGCGGACGCCTGAGCCGCCAATGTGGCGCCGTCCCACCGGGCCGTGCCGTCACACATGGGCGCGGTACGCGGTGCTGTACGGTCCTGGCCCTAGAGACGGCCCGCCCTCCCCCGTTTCCCCAACCCCGTTTCTAGAGTCTTCGCTCCTGCGTGGGCCGGCCGTCTCCGTTAGAATCGTGGGTTCTCGGCCGCTCCTGGCCCAGCACCCCCACAAGGAATCCCCGCACGATGAAGATCCTCGTCGGTTACAAGCGCGTGGTGGACTACAACGTCCGCATTCAGGTCAAGCCGGATGGCTCCGGCGTGGTCACCGACGGCGTCAAGCTGTCGGCCAATCCGTTCGACGAAATCGCCCTGGAAGAAGCCCTGCGCCTGCGCGACAAGGGCATCGCCACCGAGGTCGTGGTCGCGACGATCGCCCCGGTCGACGCCCAGGCGCACCTGCGCAACGGCCTGGCCATGGGCGCCAATCGCGCCGTGCACGTGGTCTCGGACCAGCCGATCCAGCCGCTGACCGCCGCGCGCGCCCTGCTCAAGCTGATCGAGAAGGAACAGCCGGACATCGTCATCCTCGGCAAGCAGGCCATCGACGACGACGCCAACCAGACCGGCCAGATGCTGGCCACGCTGTGGGGCCGCCCGCAGGCGACCTTCGCCTCCAAGCTCGAAGTCGAAGGCGGCAAGGCCACGGTGACGCGCGAAGTCGACGCCGGCCTGGAAACGTTGGAAGTCGATCTGCCGGCGGTGATCACCACCGACCTGCGCCTCAACGAGCCGCGCTTCATCAAGCTGCCCGACATCATGAAGGCCAAGAGCAAGCCGCTGGAGACCATCGCCTTCGCCGATCTCGGCGTCGACACCGGCGACACGCTCAAGACCACCCATTACGCGCCGCCGCCGAAGCGCAGCAAGGGCGTGATGGTCAAGGACGCGGCCGAACTGGTCGCCGCACTCAAGGCTAAGGGGCTGCTGTAATGAGCAAAGTTCTGATCGTCGCCGAACATCTCAACGGCAAGCTCAACGCGTCGACCGCCAAGTGCGTGTCGGCCGCGCAGGCGCTGAAGCCGGACTCCATCGACATCGTCGTGCTCGCCGCCGACCCGGCCGCCGTCGCCGCCGAAGCCGCGCAGATCGCCGGCGTCGCCAAGGTGCTGACCATCGCCAACGCCGCCAACGCCAATGCCATCGCGCAGGTGCTCGCACCGCAGGTCGCCGCGTTGGCCAAGGGCTACAGCCACGTGTTCGGCCCCAGCACCACCTTCGGCAAGGACCTCATGCCCTGCGTCGCCGCCCTGCTCGGCGTCGCCCAGGTGTCCGACGTCATGGCCGTCGAAGGCAGCCACACCTTCAAGCGCCCGATCTACGCCGGCAACGCCATCGTCACCGTCGAGGCCCCGGCCGACCACACCGTGGTCGCCACCGTGCGTACCGCCTCGTGGCCGGAAGCGGCGAAGGGCGGCAGCGCCGCGGTCGAGGCCGCCTCGGTCGACGCGAGCCTGCCGAGCCACACCCGGTACATCGGCCTGGCCGCCGGCAAGTCCGACCGTCCCGACCTGCAGAGCGCCAGACGCGTCGTCTCCGGCGGACGCGGCGTGGGGTCGGCGGACAACTTCAAGATCATCTACGACTTCGCCGACAAGCTCGGCGCCGCCGTGGGCGCCTCGCGCGCCGCGGTCGACGCCGGCTATGTGCCCAACGAGATGCAGGTCGGCCAGACCGGCAAGATCATCTCGCCGGAGCTCTACGTCGCCGTCGGCATCAGCGGCGCGATCCAGCACCTGACCGGCATCAAGGACGCCGGTACCATCGTCGCGATCAACAAGGACGGCGAAGCGCCGATCTTCGAGATCGCCGACATCGGTCTGGTGGGCGACCTGTTCAAGCTGTTGCCGGAGCTGGAAGCAGCGCTTGCTTCCGCCTGATCTCCCAAACACATTGCGCCGGACAAGTCCGGCGCAATGCTCAGTGCCTCACCAAATCTAGCAAAGCGACATGAGTGCGTCGCCGATACTCATCGCATCCAAACAGGCTTGACGATCTCCCACCCGCCTGCGGGATATTGACCGATCGACAGAATGTCGAAGCCACCAATCGTATTGGCCTGCCACATCCAAAGCGATGTCTTGGCGTTATCGCGCCAAAATATATCGCTACGGCCATCACCGTCGAAGTCCCCGACTGTCGCAACCTTATACTCGTTAGATACACCTTTGCTGCCGACGCCCAAGCGCGTGGCGCCGTTCATATACCACCAATCGATCTGCTGCAGATACGTATTCTGCCAAAGAATATCATCGCGGCCGTCACCATTCACATCAGCCGCGCCGAATACATACCAATTCTGGTTAGGGTATGGACTAACAAAGGCAATAGTGAAATCGGCCGCGCCTGGATCCGCGAGCCAAAACCATAATGTCGTATTGTCCCGCCATAGCAGATCGCCGCGCCCGTCTCCATTGAAGTCGCCGATGGCCTCAATTGAATAGCCGCCACGCGGCACGAACTTACGCCCGACAGCGAGCCGCTGGGCCCCTCTCATCAACCACCAGTTGACTTCGCCGGTATCCGGGTTCATCCAGATTATGTCAGCAAAGCCATCGTTGTTGAGATCCCTCGCCCCTTTAATCTGCCAATTTCCTGACCGTGGATAATCCGCAACGAAATGGATAGAAAAGCTGCCATTGGTTTCAGCCTGCCAGACCCATAATGTATTGCTATCCCGCCAGAACAAATCAGAACGACCATCGCCGTTAAAGTCACCAGTCGCAGAAACCCAATATTGCTTAGCAATGAACTGACTACCGACATCGTCGCGCGATGACCCGTTCATTTTCCACCAATCGAACCGCTGCATTTCCAGGTTGTTCCATAGAATGTCACTGCGACCATCTCCATTGACGTCGTTATGGACCGACGTCTTGAAAGACACTGCAGTAGCTCGAAACCCTGCTATCAAGGGCATCGCCTGATTCATGCTTCGCGCATTATCCGAGACGTTCGCGATACCGGTCGGCCGCCCTCCGTAGGAAATATTGGGGTTGGCGAAGTGGCGGATCGGAGTTTGCGACCCGTTCGCATAAGCCATCACCGTATTAAAACCCGCCGATGAGCTTTCGCGATAGCTGTATGAATAAGCATGCGCGCCCGACTGGCCGGCATCTTCCTGATTGTGGGCTTGGCCCATGTTATGACCCAATTCGTGAGCCAAGCTCTCAGCGCGGCAAAAACTGCCGGCATCACTACCGTCACTTACCACCGAATAACCAAACCGTTCGTCGCGCGCGGTGACCAACTTCTGGTTGCCCCCTAAAATCCAAGCCGCCCCGCAACCCTTGCTCGAAGAACGAAACGGACGCACCAATCCCACCAAGTCAGCCCCGAACTGTTCGCGCGCGACCCACAGCGGCGCGAGCGAAGCAGGGACCGCAATCGGATTGGCACCGTCCCAACCAGTGACCTCATGGAGTGCAATGTTGTTGGATACGCTGTCGGAATAGTTGACCAACATGGTATGCACCAACCGCAAACGCATGCCGATCGAGCTATTGGCATAAGCTTCGTTGGTCACATCAATCAAAAACGACAACCGGGTGACGGCACCCGACTGGCTTCCATAGATTGCCGTCAAGCCGGGCGTATAGCCCAATGCGACATCAATCACCGGGGCCGTAATCGCAGTTGCGGCCGAGGTAGCAGCAAGCGCAGCCGTGCCGCTACTGCCGGTTGAGATCTGCGCTGTCTGGTAAGGCATCAGAGAATCATTCACTGGCGGACTCAATAAGCCTGGCGACTTGTGCAACTGCGAGGGATCGACCTCGATAATCCAACTGACCCCATCGCGCACCGTCAATTCCAGAGAACCGCCTTCCGGAAGACCGAGGTTGCCGAAAGCGGCTTTCTCCCCGAATGTTAGAATCGCTTCTTGCCCAGCAGCACCCTCCAGACGGCCGATCCAAGTCCAGTCGCCACTTGGGTGCTCGACGTGCCGCTCGTATCGGAAACCCAGCAGCTGGCCCGACGGGGCGCGAAACTCCAGTCGGCCGGTAGCGATGGCTCGCAATGCGTGATCTTCACTGACTTGCGCGCGATACCAAACCAACGCTCCCTCACGCTCTGGAGCGGTCACCATCGGATAGGCGGCCAATTCGCCGCGATCGGCCAGTGACGCGAAACGTACAGAAGCCGCGGAAGCAGACACCAATGCCGGGCGCGACTGAATCGCAACTCCTCGCAAACTGGAAACAGTATGTCCTCCGGAGACACTCGCCGCCGCCGCCCCCTCCGTCAAGTCAACTGCGACAACTTCAGCCTGCGGATCGGAAGTACGACCGCAGGCAACAGCCAACAACAGAACACTAGTGGCAACAAACACACTTCTGCTCATTACAGGGGCCTAATTCTCGCTGACTGAAGCGCTCGGGACCGCTCGTGGAACACCATTCTTCCAGGCAGCTCGAATCTTGAACCCGAGTCTACTCTCACGTCCTTACGAATTTGCATGTTTAGCTAATTTCGCGGCAGTAAGTCCGATCCGACCGGCCTATCAAGCCCATCCCTTACCTGACTTATTTCGCCAGGTCGGGCAAAATGCCGAATCTGGCGCTGCTTATGAATTAGCCCCGTGATCGGCGCCGGCACCAAATTCATACCTTTGAGGCCCCTCAACTCCATGATTCCCGCACTGCAACAAAGACAGCGTACTCGAGCGATTACCGGAATGCTGTCGGTGATCTCGCCGGTGTACGGTTGCGAAGGCTGCCTGGAAGAACTGGTCGATCGGATTCGCGCCTCGATATCTCAATGCAAGATGCAGGCGGAAATAATCCTGGTCAATGACGGCAGCCCTGACCGCTCCTGGGAGCGCATTGTCGAACTTGCCGCACGCTATCCAGAAGTGCGCGGCCTGCGCTTGTCGCGGAATTTCGGCCAGCACTACGCCATTGCCGCAGGCCTCGAACACGCACGAGGGGAGCTCATTGCAGTCATTGACTGCGACTTGCAAGATCGCCCAGAAGAACTTCCGCGACTCGTTGAGATGATTCGACACGGCTACGATGCAGTGTTCGGCCAGCGTACCGAGCGCCAGGATTCGATGCTTAAGCGGTTCACCTCATACACCTTCTTTCGCACTTTGAGTTATTTGACCGACGTACCCCAGGATCACAGCACGGCGAATTTCGGCGTCTTCAGCCGCAAGGTTATCGACACGGTCAACCTGATGCCGGAAGCTGACCGTTGTTTCCCGCTAATGGTTAAGTGGACCGGCTTTCGCAGTACTGCGGTTCCAGTCGAGCACGCGGAACGTCTGCAAGGCCAAAGCAGCTATAGCCTCGGCAAACTGATTCGGCTAGCGACCAATATCGTGCTTACCTACTCTGACAAGCCCTTGCGTCTGGTCGTTCGGGTTGGCTTGGTTTTCTCCCTGATCGCATTCGCGATCGTATTGCTGGCCATCTATCGCTACAGTCTCGGCGACGTAGCCGTGGCTGGGTTTACCAGCGTTATTGCTTCGATCTGGCTACTTGGTGGCGCGACCATTTTTTGCCTCGGGGTTACCGGGCTATATCTAGGCCGGCTGTTCAACGACACCAAGGGCCGGCCTTACTACATCGTCAGCGACCAACTCAACACCCCCGAGGAAACTCCGTGATCGATTGCAGCTCCACTTCCGGGGAACCGCTGCTCTGCGCTTCCCCACTCGATAGCCAGCGATTTGGCTTACGTGTATTCCGCGGCATATTGAAGAACGTGGATGAACGTGCATTGCTACGCGAGATGATCGAAGGGTCCGCGGATATCGCGATCATTCGCACGCCGGCCGGCAGCGCCCCACAACTTCACCGTCTGGCACGTTATGGCATGGCGCCGATCCACGCCGATACCTTGGTGTACTACCAGGCATCTCTTGCCGACTATGCACCAAAGCCCTTACGCAATGAGGATCTGGTCTTTAGCGAAGCAACGCCGGACGACAAAGTTGAGCTCGATGCGCTGGTAGCCACCACGTTCGACGGCTACGTTAGCCACTACCATGCGAACCCACGACTGTCTCCCGGTGCCATCTTGGCTGGCTATGCCGAATGGGCATCGGGATATATCAGCAGAGAGGTGGCGGGAAAGATCACTTGGACGGCGCGCCGTAAAGGCCGCATCGTTGCTTTTGCCTGCTGTGCTTTTGACGAGCAAGCGCAAGTATGTGAAGGCGTGCTTTACGGTGTACACCCCGATCACGCAGGTGGCGGGCTGTATGGCGACCTGATCCGTCACACCCAACGCGAGTTCCGTGATCGCGGCTTTGTCACCATGAAGGTCTCCACCCAAATATGGAACCTAGCTGTGCAGAAGGTCTGGGCGCGCGAAGGCTTCGCATTGAACTTTGCCTACGATACTTATCATATCAACGCCATGCTCTCCGCTGGCGAACTACTCGTCGATCGCGAGCTGGTATTTGACAGCGAACAAGTACGTCGGTTCGCCGAGATTACCGGTGACGATAACGCCATACATCTGGACGACCGGGCTGCTAAGAACGAGGGCTTTGAAGCACGCATCACGCACGGCATGCTCGCCGGCGGCGAGCTGTCGCGAATCTTCGGCACCGACATACCGGGCCCCGGCACATTGTTCTTGCGCTCGGATTTCGTATTCATGCGACCAATCTACTGCGGCCGCCCCCACAGACTCCATATTCGCTACCTCGCGCCGCCCAGCGCAGGAGGCCACATACCTGCGGTAGCAACCATTCGCGACGCTGCCGGCCGCATATGCTTGCTGTGCTACAGCGATTTGCTCAAACGCAGTTGAACTCCACCACCACCCAACCAAGAATCTCATGGCCTATTTCTTCATCGCATTAATGCTTGCCCTAACTTGTTACGGGCAATTAGTGCTCAAGTGGCGGGTCAACCTAGCCGGCTCGCTCCCTTCAGATCTGAACGGACAGCTGCATTACATATTCTCGCTGCTTAGCTCACCCTGGGTGATCAGCGGCTTAGCATCGGCATTTCTCGCATCGATCTGCTGGATGCTAGCTTTGACCAAACTGGATTTGAGTCGCGCCTACCCGTTCACAGCACTGAGTTTTATTCTGATCCTGATCTCCAGTGCATTTTTCTTTGGAGATACGCTCAGCCTCGGCAAGATGATTGGCACGGCACTGATCATAGGCGGAGTATGCGTGATCGCCTTTGTGACCTGATTCGACTGCTTGCAGCCTATTTTCGAGCACCACCATATAGCCCCCCTGCTTCATCGCACCACGAAAGCCCCACCAAAACCCATTCACATTGCATGCAATAGAACAGAATCGGAGACACCAGGATGGCGCAAATTACCAGCGGGGCACGCAGCATCCTTTCGTTACCGGCCGCGTATGATGCCCTCCAGAACTTGCTGGGCGCAAATCGCTCGCGCAGCCGAATCAGTTCGGACCATATACGTGCGAAAGACGGCGATATTGTCCTGGATGTGGGCTGCGGCACCGCGGAGGTACTCGATCACATAAAGGCTAACATCACTTATTTCGGCTTCGACTTATCGCAAAGCTATATCGATGCAGCGATACGCAGCTACGGATCACGTGGCACGTTCCAATGCCGCGATCTCACCTCCCTTGCTCCAAGCGAATTGCCTCCGTGCAACATCGCAATCGCCATCGGACTATTGCATCACTTGGATGACGAAGGCGCTATCGGGCTTCTTTCCAATCTGCACAGTCGACTCGCGCCTGGCGGCCGCCTGATCACCATTGACGGCGCTTATTATCCAGACCAATCCTCGATCGCTCGTTATATCCTTTCGAGAGATCGAGGACAGAACGTTCGCGAAGGCGAAGCCTATCGAGCACTGGTGCCATCCTCTTTCAGCCGCGTCGAACTGATTCGCCGCGACGACCTGCTAAATATTCCCTATACCCACGCCGTGCTGGAGTGCACCAAGTGACGATCCCGTTCAATAAGCCCTTCATGACAGGGCGCGAGCTGTCTAACATCGCCCAGGCCCACATGAACGGACATCTATCCGGTGATGGTTTTTTTACCAAGCAATGCCATCGCTGGCTGGAGACGCACAGCAGAGCACAACGCGCCCTGTTGACCCATTCCTGTACAGCGGCACTGGAGATGGCTGCGTTGCTGATCGATCTCGAGCCCGGCGATGAAGTTATCCTGCCATCATTCACCTTCGTCTCTACCGCCAACGCTTTCGTGCTGCGCGGCGCCGTGCCTGTATTCCTCGATATCCGAGCCGATACGCTCAATATCGACGAGCGCCTGATCGAAGCGGCTATTACTCCGCGCACCAAGGCAATCTGCGTAGTTCACTATGCCGGCGTGTCCTGCGAGATGGACACCATCCTTGAGATAGCTGCCCGCCACAATCTACG
The DNA here is from genome assembly GCF_001442535.1 of Lysobacter antibioticus. Taxonomy (NCBI): domain Bacteria; kingdom Pseudomonadati; phylum Pseudomonadota; class Gammaproteobacteria; order Lysobacterales; family Lysobacteraceae; genus Lysobacter; species Lysobacter antibioticus. Next base: position 2,270,206 of record NZ_CP013141.1, read on the forward strand.
AGTGATCGAAGATGCGGCCCAGGGCATTTACTCGACCTATAAAGGACGACCATTGGGAGCAATCGGCGAGCTCGGCGCGTTGAGCTTCCACGAAACCAAGAACATCATCTCAGGAGAAGGTGGCGCGTTACTCATTCGCGATGAAGCGCTCGCAGAACGGGCCGAGGTCATTCGGGAGAAAGGCACTAATAGAAGCAAGTTCTTCCGGGGACAAGTCGACAAGTACACATGGGTCGACGTCGGCTCTTCGTATCTGCCCAGCGAGCTGATTGCCGCTTTCCTTGCTGCTCAGATCGATGAAGGCGAAACGATTACTCGAAACCGCTTAGCGATTTGGGATCGCTACCATGCATGGGCCGAAAAATACGAAGTGCGAGGTCTGTTACGTCGCCCGATCGTACCCGCACATTGCACCCATAACGCACACATGTACTACCTGCTGATGCCCGATCTCGAGCGCCGTACGCGCTTTATCGCAAAAATGAAGGAATCCGGTATCTCCACGGTATTTCACTACATCCCGCTGCACAGCGCTCCCGCCGGGAAACGGTATGGCCGTCATGCCGGCGATATGGCGATCACCGATTCGACTAGCGAACGTTTGGTCCGCCTGCCGTTGTGGGTGGGATTAGAAGAGCATTTGGATCGCGTACTGGCTGCAGCTGATGACGCGCTTGCCGGCCTCTAAGAGCTGAAAGTAGCGAAAAAAAGAGCCCAGCACGCAGGCTGGGCTTTTTGCAATCATCTACGCGCTCTATATCGCGAACTAGCAAGCCAAGCTATCGCCCTTTCGCCCTATTCGATATCTCCGACGCGCTTTAGCACCGTCCCATACCAGCGCAGCACACCCGCTCCGCTGGAGCGGACACGCACCTCCAAGGAGCTCACTTTCGCATTGAGTGTAAAGCGCAGAGCAATGCGTTGACGACCGCTGCCGGTGACTCCGCGCATGGCATGCTCGATTCTGTTCCCGCTGAATACGTCGACCACACCGAAACCATTAGCGGCATCGCCCACACCTTCGACGTCGAAAGTTGCCTCATATACGCCACTGCTCAATGTTATGTAAGGGCCAAAGGCGAGATAGCCGCTCTGGCCGGAAGCCTCCACAGCCTGCAAGCCACTTATATTGACGAGTTGGCCCGTATTGCGTAACCCATTCGCTGTGGGCAACAACTGCAAAGGCCGATCCAGGTGCCGGTCCCAGCCCCGCAAACCTTTCGCAATGTTGCCGCTAAAAAGATAAGCAGCGTACTGATCGTGCCGATAGATACGGACCGGCTTACCCACCATGGATTCGAGCAAGAGCCAGTTCACCGCCTTGGCTTCCGCATCACTCAACAACAGGAAGCTGGCGCCCTGCCAGGCCTCAGGTCTGTACCAACGCTCAGATGAAAGGTGATACATGGGCATCGGCAGCCCCTGCTCGATCGATATTTGCCGAACCTTTGCCTTACTATCGCTGAAGACAGTAATAGCTCCGGCATTCCAATAGGTACCGTAGCCATACTTCAACCCATTGGACTCGAGCATCCGCGCCATATGACGCAAAGGTACTTCGTCGCGGCCACGCAAAGCCTGCGAAAAAGGATGGGATGGCCAAATACTGCTAGACAGCAATAATAGAACCAGCACCGCAACCCCAGCAGCCTGACCGGCGCGGGCATGATAGGCAGATGAGAATGCCCAACCAACAACGAGCATGATTGCAAGGAATAGCGACGGCACCAGATAACGAGATGCGTAGGCCGGTTGCGACATGTCGGCGATCGTCGTAGTCATCTGCAGGAAAAAGAACAACGCCAACGAAACGGCCGTAAAAGCCGCAAACAAACGCAGTTCGGCACGGCTTTCGCGCACACCCCAAGCTGAAGCAACCGGGATCAGCACAAGCAACGTCAGCCCACTTACCAGGCGCAAAGCTTCGCCTGCCCCAACCATCGAAGCGACCAGCCCGCCCTCCTGCGGCACCACCCCAAGAATCTCAAGCGCTCCGCGCAGCGTGAGCCAGAAATTGCGGATCAGCCCTTCGAAGCTCAACCAACGAGCGACAGAGGCACCATTGAGATTGTTAACGCCACTGAGTACAGCCGCATGGAGCACCATCCCTACGGCGAGGGCAGATATCAGAATCAAAATACACAACAAGCTGCGATTCAGTCTGGAATCCCAGCGCCATCCCGCCGCCCGTCCTTTGACGAGCGCGTCAATTATCAATGCCCCAAATAATGGCAGGAGGTACGAAGCAAGTGCGCGCTGCGGATTACTGAAGGATACGAGCGCCACGTGCAGCCAAATCGCCAAGCCCCAGATCCAAACGCCCGACCCAATCGCGGCCAGATAGCGCCACGTGAAGTAGAGCAAGAAGCAAGCGAGCGAGAAAACCACTCCATACGAAACTTGTCCGTATAAGTTCTCAGCGCCTTGAAGCGACAACGCCCCGGCAATCAAGGCAACACAAAATAAGCGAATCCAGCGCGATGGCGTCACCAGCCTGCTAGCCAGCCACACCGACAGCAGAATCAGTAACGACGAGATTGCACCAGACAACGCATGCAGCTTGTACCCATTAGCGAAGAACGACAGAAAGGGCACGATGAACCATTGCCCGAATACCACCATCAAATCGCCATTGACGTATGTCCAGTCCGTCGGAAACAGGCGCCCGGTATCGTATATCTCTTGTGCAAGTAGATTCTTGGCCGCCGAATCGGAGTGAAACGCAACCTGATAGCCATAGATGAGGTAATAGACGAGTAAGAGCAGGTTAAGCGCGAGCACTCCAATCAGCCCCAGTTTGGCGCCCTTTTCCAAACCCATCAACGCAGTACGCAATCTAGCGTCTAGTACAGGATTACTCACTTCTCCCCCTCGTTTAACGCCCCGAGCACCCATCAACTCTGTTCGTACATCCAGGACAACGTCGCCCGCAACGAGAACTCAGGCAAAACGCCGATGTGTGACGCTAGCTTATCGGGGTTGCCGCGGAGCTCTCGGACTTCATTGACCCGCACGAATGCAGGATTGACTCGTACTTCCAGGCGATGCCCGGAAATATCCTCCATGATCGCCACGACTTCGCGCAGGGAATACTGCCGCCCCGAACAGACGTTGAAGATCTCGCCTGCGGCGTCGACCGCAAGCAAGCGTCTATACATCTGGGCGACATTACGCACATCGTTGAAATCGCGCGACACATCCAGATTGCCAAGCTCCATCACCGACGCTTTACGCCGGAAATGATCGACGATCTTCGGCAGCAAGAATTTATCCGCCTGCCCGACGCCGGTATAGTTGAATGGCCTCACGATAGTGATCGGCAGCCGCTCGCTCCACAACTGCGCCATATGCTCCATCGCCAACTTACTTACAGCATAGTCGTTCTGCGGTTGGGCAAGAGTATCCTCAGCGACCACCCCACCTGCATTGCCGTAGATATTAGCGCTACTAACAAGCAGGACGCGCGCCGGCTTACGCTCAAGCGCCGCAAGAGCCTCCAGCAGATTGCGCGTCCCGACAATATTGACCCGGTAAATGGCATCCGCGTCGCCGTGCGCGACGAAGGAGATTGCTGCGAGGTGCACGACTACGCTCGGATTCAACGACTCCAGCGCCTTCTGCACCGCCGGGCGATCCAGCAGATCCACCGGCTCAGCCTCGCCGTCCGCGTCGGCGTGATGGGTCCATCCGTGGACGGCATATCCTTCCCGCTCCAACTCCTGGGCAACATAGCGCCCAGTGAAACCGGTCAGCCCGGTGATCAACGCGACTGGGCGCGACTCAGAAGGAGAAGCCACGTTCATTCCTGGCGAGATCGGCGCGGACCATCATTTCGCAAAGCTCTTCCAACGTCGTCTTTGGCTTCCAACCCAGCTTGGCTTCGGCCTTAGCGGGATTACCGATCAGAAGATCGACCTCGGCCGGACGATGGAAACGCGCATTGATACGCATCACCGTCTTGCCGCTCGCGCTGTCTACCGCGATCTCGTCGGCATCGCTGCCGCGGAACTCGACATCGATTCCAGCGCCTTTGAACGCCATCGCAACGAAATCGCGCACGGTCTCGGTGCGATTGGTGGCGAGTACGAAGGTATCCGGCTCGTCGGCCTGCAGCATGCGCCACATGCCCTCGACATATTCCTTGGCGAAACCCCAGTCGCGCTTGGCATCGAGATTACCCAGTTCCAGGCAGTCGAGCTGACCGAGTTTGATCTTGGCCACGGAGTCGGTGATCTTGCGCGTCACGAACTCGCGGCCGCGCAGCGGGCTTTCATGATTGAACAAGATGCCGCTCGACGCGAACATGTCGTAGCTCTCGCGGTAGTTCACCGTCATCCAGTGCGCATAGAGCTTTGCCACACCGTATGGGCTGCGCGGGTAGAACGGGGTGTCCTCGATCTGTGGTATCGCCTGCACCTTACCGAACATTTCAGAAGTCGAGGCTTGGTAGAAACGGATCTTCGGGTTCACCAGACGGATCGCCTCGAGCAGATGCAGCGCACCGATACCGGTGATCTGCGCAGTCGTCCCGGGCTGATCGAAGCTCACTCCGACGAAGCTCTGCGCCGCCAAGTTGTAGATTTCATCCGGCTGCAGCCTGTTGACCATCGAGATGCTGGAACCCAGGTCGGTCAAGTCGTACTCGATCAGATGCAGGTTCGGGTGATTCTGGACGCCTAGTTCTTCGATGCGCCAGAAGTTGACCGAGCTGGTACGACGGAAGGTGCCGTAGACCGTATAGCCCTTTTCCAACAGCAGCTGCGCCAGATAAGCGCCGTCCTGCCCGGTGATGCCGGTGATGATTGCCTTCATTATCTCTCTCTCGTATGGCTTAAGTATTCTGTTCGACCAGCTTTTCGGCGGGACCTGCGCTGGCGACCTGTTGCGATAAGGAGTCTGAACTTTCATGGAGCCCGAACAGACCCCACGACCGAATATCGCGATGCTCGATGCAAACGCCGCGTTCCGCCAGATTCTTCATATGCACGTAGCGCGAAGACCCGGGCTCGGACGGAGCAACGAATACGATCAACCGATCGCCGATTCCGGCATCGATCAGTTCATCCTCCAACATATCCTTCGGCACGCCAAGAACATCCAGGGTAAAGGATCTTGCATAACAGTAGCCTTCGCGCTCCTCGCAAAGATAAACCGGTTCCACGCGAAAACCCGTCGGGGTCGTGGCGATCAGCTCGCGCAGTCGCGTCCAGTCCGGCTGACTTGCCCCCTGATCCAAATGGATCGAAACGTCGACCAACAGTTGGCGGGCCGATGGTCGCGGGGGTAGCGACCAGGCGATCGACTCACTGACCGCTAGGCAATCGGCCTCGCTGCCTTCGCGCAGGCAGTCCACGACACCCTCGATCAACCGCGGCCTGCTTAACTCGCGGGCTGCGTAGAACCACTCGATCGCCTGGAAATACTGCTCGGCGCAGGTCCGCGGCGCGTGCCGGGTGGCGATGATCTGCCGAGCATTTTCGCCCAACCGAGCTCGCAGGCCGGAATCGGCATACAACGATTCCAGCGCATCGATGAGCTGTTGGTCGGTGAACTCGTCAGGCATCATCAACACGGCCTCCGGGTCGAGGTCGGCCATCGAGCCATTGGCGTTGACGATCGTCGCGACCCCCCGGTTCATGCAATCCAGCACCGCTGCGGATGTTTCGCCACGCGACAAAGTTCGTAACTGCACCGCTATATCGGCAGCCGCCAGGTACCGGCGAAACAACTCCTGATCGGTCCAACCGGAAACGCGAATGCGATCGTCCTTCGCCGAGTCGCGAATCGATCGAATCATACGGGTGGCATACGGACCACCGTCGGTGTCGCCGACGAAGATCAAGCGGCACTTCGGATCGCTCGCCAACGAAGACTTGAGCCACGCGTCCAGCACGCGCTGGCTCTGTTTAGTCGAGGCGACATAACCGAAGCTGCAGACCAGAAAGTCGTTCTCGGCGAAGCCTAGTTCGCGCTTGGCGCGTGCGCGATCACTGCCCGCGTCACCCACCCGCAACAGAGGGATCAACGCCCAATCGTCCGCGGCGCTCTCTCCGTACCACTGGCGAGCGAGCACATTGGAGTAGTTGGAATGCACGATCACGCCCGTCGCGGACTGCAAGACCTCGTAATTACACGGGTACTTGTAGATCGTGTTCTCGTAGTTGCGCGGAGCAGCGGCATCGACCAACGCCTGATAGCCATGCGAGCGATACAGCTCCACTGACAACAGACCAGGCTTTCCGGAATGAGCCGCGCGATGGCTATACGCGCCACTGAGGAAGAAATCGTGCAGCACGATCGCACCCGGCACCACACGCAGCAAGTCGAACATATGCAGGTGAAAATGCGAGTTCCCGATCTGGTACAGCACGCGTTCGTAGCGCTGATGGTTACGAACGAACCAATCCACCGTACGGCGCGTGCAACTGGCCAAGACCGTGGAGTCGCTGATCTCGGGCAGATCGGTAACGACATCGATTTCGTAGAAGCGCGCGAGCTCGGGCAACAGCTCGGCACTGTAGTCGGCGATACCGCTGCGCTCCGGCGGCAAGGGAGAGACGAACGCGAGCTTGGGCCGGCGCGCTAATGGCGTTGACGCGTACTTTGGCGAACGCCGGCCATCGAACCGCTCCTCGAGCGCTTCGATGGCGCGCGCAGCGCTTTGCTGCCAAGAGAAATTCTTAGCCTGACCTGGGCCATATGCAGCCAGTTCAGCCTTGAAGACATCATCGGTCAGCACGTCTGTGATCTTGGCGGCGATCGCCTGATCAGAATGCGCCGCGAATAGTGCGTCTTGGCGTCCAACCACCTCGGGCAAGCTGGAACTGTCGGCAGCGATCACCGGCGCGCCGCAATGCATCGCCTCCAGGATGGGCAGGCCGAAACCCTCATGCCATGAGGGAAACACGAATAGTTCGCACAGGTTATATAGCAGCACCAAATCCTGATCCGATACGAAACCGGTCAGTACGAAATCTTCCGCCGACAGCCCATGGTCGCGTGCCAGCTTCTGCAACTCGCGCCGACTTTCCTCGCCGACCGAACACACGACGGCCAACTGGCGCGGCTTGCGCAACTCGTCCGGCAAACTGGCGTAGGCGCGGATCAGGCCTTCGATGTTCTTGCGGTAATCGATACCGCCGGTATACATCAGAAACGGGCGCTCGAGCCCGAGGCGGCTACGCAGATCCTGCTCGACCTGCGGCGCCACGTCGACCTTCTTGAACTGGTCGTCGGCCGCGGACGAGATGTTGACGACGTTCGCGGCAGGAATGCCCAGGTGCTGGACCGCTTCACGGCAAGCGGAACCCGAGATGCCCAGCAACAGGTGCGCACGGCGCAGGCTATCCAAACGGGCCATATACCACTGCTTCGCGTGCGGCGAGGTCAGATAACGATCCGGATACATAAACGGAATCAGATCGAATAATGTCAGCGCGGTGGGAACCTCGCAGCTGAACGTTCCTACGGTGATATCCGGGACATCGTTGACCCGCTCGAACAGACTGGACACATGCACGACGTCGGGTTTCATGCTGGCCAGAAATGCTTCGCGAGTAAGCTCATCGCATTTCTTGCGCACGGCATTCGTCTGGCCGCGGGACGGGAACCACACCCGGATGTTTTCCTGCGGCAGCAACTCCGAGAACTCTTCACGCAGCGACGCTACGTCGTCCCCAACCGCCCCATTGAGGGCGATGAAGAACTCATGACCGCCGCCATGGGCAATCATCGCCTTGGCCAAAGCGGCCGAATAACGGCCGATGCCGCGGAACCGGCTAGGCCCCTGAGCGCCCTGCAAATCGATAACGATACGCATCAGGAAACCACCTTGCCGAGCGCGTGCTCGATTTGCATCAACACCTGGGCGCCGCTTCGCGAAAGACGAACGGCCCGCTGCTGCTCGAATACCCCGCCAGCGGACCAACGGTCAACCGGCATCGGGGCTACCAGCCCCGAATTCACCGACAGTGCGCGCAGCCGACCTTTTATCCCCGGATAGCGCTCGAGCCTTTGGACCACGGCCTCGCGCCACTCCGGCCGACGCAACACCTGCCGCATTACGCATACCACGATAAATCGCGCGACACGCATAGACCAGCGCAACACTCGCTTTGGCAAGGAAAGGCAAAATCGGAACAGGCGCGCGCTATAACGCAGAGGCGCGGTGATACGCCATGAAACACTGGAGCGGATCAGAGTCAGATGCTGTTCGAGCGCCTTCGCAGCCGCCTGCCAATGCTCTTCGGACGCGACGTGTATATCGAAACGCCCTTTCAAGATGTCGTATTGCTCGCGCATCGAACGCAAGTTCGCATGCCCCTCCTCGACCTTGGACAAGAGTTCACGCTGGTGGATGGCGCTTTCATGCTCCATTTGCTCGTGCAAGGTCTTCAATTGCTCGCACGCCGTGCGCAGCTTGCCGCCCAGTTCCTCGCTCATGCCCCTCAGACGCTCGGCATGCTCGTTGGCATTCGCGGCGATTGCCTCGCATCGTGATTGATTTTCCTTGATCAGCGAAAAATACGACGACGACGAGGTGCCGCTAAAGGCGATCCCATCGAACACATTGGGACCGCCGCTGAATCTTTCGAGTCGCGCCCGTTCTTCGCTGGAGACGTAGTAACGATTGAGGCCATCGAAGTAGGCATAGACATACCCCTTCGCGAGCAACCCTGGTTCCCAGCCTTCGTGAGACTGAACCTGACTCATTGGCAGCGTGCTCTCGACCACGACGATCCACGGCCGCACAGGCGACGTGCGCCAGCCCGCCAGCACGTCGCCTTCAGCGCCTTCCACATCGACCTTGAGCCAGTGGACTGTACGCTCGCCGACTTGGCCGAGCAAATCATCCAGGGTGATTGCCGCGACGATAGTCGGCTCGACGGCGTAGCCCGAGTTCGCGTGCGATTCAGCGATATCGGCCTTTACGGTGCTGAGACCGGTATCGGGCATTTGAAAGAAGCTTGCGACGCCTCCTTCGGATGTGACCGCGGCATGGACCACGACTTCCTCCGGCCGAGCCTTGCGAAGCTCCTCGGCATAGGACGCCATGGCGTCGACATGCACCCCGCGCCAGCCTTGTTCGTAGAACAACCGGCTAACCGAATCGATGTCCGGACTTTGCGCGCCGATATCGATGTAGAAGCCATCTTTCACATCACTCAACGCCCGCCAAAGCAGGATGTCTTCGAAGTTCTGCGCGTAGGAAATCAATCTAGACATGGTTGCGATCACATTCTTAAAGCTGGCCGCTGGGCAATCGAAAAACGGCGCGAATCACGCCCGTGAAATATCGAACTTCGCATCGAGCCAACTAGTGCCGATGAATACCGGCAGATTGGCGTTGATCACGTCGAACACCAGCAGGTTGTCGACCCATTCGTAATTGTCGACCAGGTGGGTATCGGTGCTGACCAGCGCAGGCGAGACCGAATAGGAGCCCTGGCCGAGGGTGCAGGTGAACGTCAGGTCGAACCTCAGTTCATCGCCCGTCTTGAGATCGTGCTGCACCTGCTGTGTATGCCAAGTATTGGTACCCCACACCACGTGCCCCTGCCTATCGCGCAGCATGAAGCCCAGGACGAGGCGCGGCACTTCATCCTGAATGGAGGACTCCAAGCGCAACATGAGCCGCTGGCCGACGCGCGCGACTTTGACTTCTTCCAGGCTGATCGCGTCGAGCAATTGGAGTTTGGCGACCCTAGCTTGTCCAGTACCGCTGCGGGTCTGCAACCAGCCTTGCGAGTCGCGCTGTTGCTCGATCAAACCCGCGGAATTCTCTTTCTCCGCCATCATTGAGTTGTAGTAGTCGACGACCTCGTCCGGCAAACCGTCCTTCACCACCCGGCCCGCATCGATCAGGATGACCCGATCGCAAAGGGACTTGACGTCCCCCATGCTATGGGTCACCAGCATGATCGACACGCCGTCCTCGCGGAACTTGCGCATCCGATCGAAACTTTTGTGCTGGAAGTAGCTGTCGCCGACGGACAAGGCTTCATCGACGATCAGCAAGTCCGGCTTGAATGCGGTAGCCACGCTGAAGGCGACTCGCATCTGCATACCGCTGGAATAAGTCCGCACAGGCTGATCGAAGTAGTCGCCGACTTCGGCGAAAGCCTCGATATCCGGCATGGCCGCCTCGATCTCGGCCTGACCGTACCCCATCAGACCCGCGGAGTGATAAGCGTTCTGGCGCCCGGTAAAATCGGGATTGAAGCCCATGCCCAGTTCCAGAATCGCGGCGACCCGGCCGGTGCGCTCGACACTGCCCTCACTCGGGCGAGTGGTGCCCGTGATCAGCTTCAGGAGCGTGCTCTTGCCTGCCCCATTCTGGCCAACCACTCCGACAGCCTCCCCCGGGGAGATGGAGAACTCGACATCGCGCAGCACCCAATGCTCTTCACTCGGACGCACTGGAAGACCGAACCAAGAAGCCGCGCGCATCCATTCGCTGCGCCAACGGCGATAGGCCTTGCCCAAACCCTTGACATGCAGTTGACCGCTCATAGCGCGTCCACCATTTCCGGACTGGCTCGACGAAATACCATCAGTGCGACCAGCAACAGAGCCACTGCCGCCAGGAACAGCCAGCCCAACTCACGCCACATCGGCGGCGTACCGAATACGAGGACGTTCTGATAGCTCGCAAACAAGGGATACAGTGGATTCATCTTGAACCACTTCTGGTAGGCCTCGGGCAGGATGCTGACCGAGTAGACGATCGGCGTTAACCAGAACAGCGCTTGCATGACGACCGGAACCACCTGACCGATATCGCGCATGAATACGTTGAGCACGCCCAGGACCAGCCCTACTCCCATCGCCAGCATCAAGGTCAGGGCGATCAGTATCGGAAGCCATAGAGCCTGCATGTCCGGGAAATGACCCAATGCGGCGAACACACCGAAGATCGCCAGCAAAAGCAGCAAATTGGTGACGAGCATGGTGCCGGCGGTGATCAGCGGCAGACAGATGCGCGGGAAGGCCATCTTCTTCATTAGATTGCCGTTGTCGATGAATATACCGAGACAACGCATGATCGTCTCGAAGAACAAGGTCCAGCCCAGTGTTCCTGCCATCAGGTACAACGAATAAGCGTATTTGTTGTCGATGCCCGGCAACTTCGCCGCAAGGATCTTCGACAAGATCAAGGCGAAGATCAGCACCTGGGCCAACGGATGAATGATCATCCACAAGCCGCCGAGCTTGCTGCGGATGAAGCGCGCGCGCAGATCGTTCTTGATCGAAGAAAAGATGAAATAGCGGTATCTCAATACCGCCAGCAACATGTCTTTCATAGCCCTACCTTTGCTTGCGCGCCAGCCACGCCGTTCGCCGCGTCATCGGTTGCGACTCGAAGGAAAACGGGTGAACTGATCAGAAATTCAGCCAATGCAGTCGCTACGCGCACGGGCGAAAGCACTTCTCGGACGTCGACTGCGGCACGCGCGCCGAGAGCCTCGCGGAGTGCGGGTTCATCGGCCAGTTCGAGCATCGCCGAAGCAGCCTGGTCGACGTCCGCATCGGCCCAGCGCGCGCCGTCGCCATGCGGGTATTCGTCGGCTCCGACGGGAACCAGACGATAGTCGATCAGCCGGCTATTGTCGGCGCTCATGAAATCCAGATTGCCGGACCAGCCCGTTGCGACGACGGGCTTGCCCTGAAGCATGCATTCGGCCATGCCTAAGCCGAACCCTTCGGCGCGATGCAAAGACACATAAACATCGCAACAACGTTGCAACGCCCGCATGTGAGCGCGCTCGATGATCTCGTCGCGCACCAGGATGCGCGGGTCGGCCGAAGCCTCCGCGAGCAGCCGCTCGAGTTGTGCCGGATGCCGGTGACCATTACCTGCCTTGATAAGCAGGCATACGTCATCGCGTTCAGGGTCAAAAGCTCGGACGAATGCCTCGATGACCGCGAAGGGATTCTTGCGTTCCATCCAGGAGTTGAAATCGAAAGAACACAGAAACAGGATCTTGCTCGCTTCCAGGCCGAAGTCGCCACGCTCCAGTCCGCTATCGTCCACATCGACCAACGGCAGTGGCACGTGCACCACTGGCTTGTCGGTTATGCGGACGAGGGCGTCGCGTACGAAACGGGAGGACGCCAGCACCCCATCGACGCGTTCCAGGGTACGCAGCCATGACGCCGGCACCGTCTCCAGCTCCCAGAACCAGCAGGCGAACGTGCGGCGGCCAGCCGAGATATCCGGCGGCAGACTCGCCATTGCCGCTTCGTAGCGATCCGGATTAACGAACACGAGATTCACCCCGAAAGGAGCTTCGTGCCCAATATAGGCATCGAGGCTGCGATCGGAGCCGGACTGCGAGCTGTCGTCCTCGATGTCGATCAGTGCGACCGGATAACCCGCATCGATCAATGCGCGCGCATACATGCGTGCGCTTTCGCTCAGCCCCGATTGGCCGCGCAGGAAGCCGATCAGATTCACTCCCTGTGCACCTGACGTCGCCGCCATATGCCGAGCAGGCGCCGGCGATGCGGCCGCCGGCGAAGCCGCGGGCAATTCGGGAAAACTCAGCGTGCCGCGCGTGCGCGAAGCCAGCGCCGCCGAAGCGCGATGAGTCCAGGCCGCCGGCAAACGTCGATACAACGGGCGCAGCCAGCCCTGTCGCCGGATCCATGCCGAGATCCGCAACATGACCAAGCCACGCTCGCTGTCCTTGTTGCTCAGGTTCAACCCGCGCCTCCGGCGTCGTCGTCTCGTTCCGCCTCAAGCATCAACTGGCCAGCGCACGTTCGAGCTCGGCGCGCAGATCCGCCAGGTCCTCCACGCCCACGCTCAAGCGCACCAGGTTGTCGGTGATGCCCAGCGCGGCGCGGCGGTCCGGCGGAATCGAGGCGTGGGTCATCACGGCCGGGTGGTTGACCAGGCTTTCCACGCCGCCGAGCGATTCGGCGATGGTGAACAGTTCGCAGCGTTCCATCATCCGGCGCGCGCCGTCGAGGCCGCCCTTGACGTAAATGCTGACCATGCCGCCGAAGCCGTGCATCTGGCGCTTGGCCAGTTCGTGCTGCGGGTGCGACTTCAGGCCCGGGTAGATCACTTTCTCGACCGCCGGGTGGGTCTGCAGCCATTCCGCCAGCGCCTGGGCGTTTTCGCAGTGGGCCTTCATGCGCAGGTGCAGCGTCTTGAGGCCGCGCAGGGCGAGGAAGCTGTCGAACGGGCCCTGCACGGCGCCGACCGCGTTCTGCAGGAAGGTCATGCGCTCGGCGAGGTCGGCGTCGTCACCGACCACGGCGATGCCGCCGACGATGTCGGAGTGGCCGTTGAGGTACTTGGTGGCCGAGTGCATGACGATGTGCGCGCCGAGTTCGAGCGGGCGCTGCAGGATCGGCGAGGAGAAGGTGTTGTCGACCACCACCACCAGCCCGCGCTTGCGCGCGATCGCGGCGATGGCGGCGATGTCGACCAGCTTCAGCAGCGGGTTGGTCGGGGTCTCGATCCAGACCAGCTTGGTCTCCGGACGGATCGCGGCTTCGAACGCGGCGACGTCGCTGAGGTCGACCCAGCTGAAGTCCAGCCCAGCGGAGCGGCGGCGGACGCGCTCGAACAGGCGATAGGTACCGCCGTAGACGTCGTCCATCGCGATGACGTGGCTGCCGGCATCGAACAGTTCGAGGATGGTCGAGGTCGCGGCCAGGCCGGAAGCGAACGCGTAGCCGTGGCTGCCGCCTTCGAGACCGGCGATGCAGCGCTCATAGGCGAAGCGGGTCGGGTTGTGGCTGCGCGAGTACTCGAAGCCCTGGTGCTGGCCGGGGCTGCTCTGGGCATAGGTCGAGGTCGCATAGATCGGCGGCATCACCGCGCCCGTGCTCGGGTCGGGCGACTGACCGGCATGGATCGCGAGGGTACCGAGGCCGAGCTTGCGGGCCCCGTCTTCCGGCTGCTGTTGGCTCATTGAATGCTTCCGATTCCGCTCATTGGCGCAACCGGGAATTCTAACATTGCCGCCGCGATCGGCCGCCGCGACGCCGCCTCACTTCAGGCCGGATGCAGGCGGGGTATGCAGATGGACGGCCCGGTGCCGACCGCTGATGCGCAATGTGCCGGCGCAAGCTGAATACGCGGTTCACCGGCATCTGGCGCTACCAACCCACCCCAGGCAGGAGCGGCGCAAGCCGCGACCGGCCGATCCGAACCCTTGAGTGTGCTTTAGCCTCGTCCGGCAAAGGGCCGCGGCTTACGCCGCGCCCGCCAGAACCGACCGGGCGGCCTCCGCCCGGCGCGGGCGGAAGACCGGGCGGCGCTTACTGCACTCGGCGGCGCAGGAAGTTGAGCAGGTCGATGCGGGTGATCAGGCCCAGGAAGCGTTCGCCGTCGACGACGATGGCGACATGGCCGCGGTCGAACACCGGCAGCAGCGATTCGATCGGCTGGCCGACCGGAATCTTGTCGAGTTTGCTGACCATGGCGGTCGAGACCGGGTCGCGGAAGCGCGACTCGTCGCCGTACACATGCAGCAGCACGTCGCTTTCATCGACGATGCCGACGATGTGCTCGCCGTCCATGACCGGCAGCTGCGAGACGTCGTACAGCTTCATGCGCTGGTAGGCGGTGACCAGCAGGTCGCCCGGCCCCACCACCACCGTGTCGCGCTGCGAGTACGGGCGCAGGATCAGGTCGCGCAGGTCGCCGTGCTGTTCGCGCTGGATGAAGCCGTTATCGAGCATCCAATAGTCGTTGTACATCTTCGACAGGTACTTGTTGCCGGTGTCGCAGACGAACACCAGCACCTTCTTGGGCTCGGTCTGTTCCTGGCAGTACTTCAGCGCCGCCGCCAACAGGGTGCCGGTCGAGGAACCGCCGAGGATGCCCTCCTTCTCAAGCAGCGAACGCGCGGTCAGGAAGCTTTCCTTGTCGCTGATCGCATAGGCCTTCTTGACCCGGGTGAAGTCGGAGATCGGCGGCAGGAAGTCCTCGCCGATACCCTCGACCATCCAGCTGGCCGACTTGTCCGACAGGGTGCCGCGGTTGATGTATTCCTCGAGGATCGAACCGACCGGGTCGGCCAGGACCAGTTCGGTCTTGGGCGACAGCGTGGCGAAGGCCCGCGACAGGCCGGTCATGGTGCCGGAGCTGCCGCAGCCGAAGACGATGGCGTCGAGCTCGCCGCCCATCTGTTCGAGGATCTCCGGGCCGGTGCCGAACTCGTGCGCGGCCGGGTTGTCGGGGTTGCCGAACTGATTGATGAAGTAGGCGCCCGGGGTCTCGCTGGCGATGCGCTCGGCGAGGTCCTGATAGTAGTCCGGATGGCCCTTGGCCACGTCCGAACGGGTCAGCACGACCTGCGCGCCCATCGCCTTGAGGTTGAAGATCTTCTCGCGGCTCATCTTGTCGGGCACCACCAGCAGCAGCTTGTAGCCCTTCTGCTGGGCGACCAGGGCCAGGCCGATGCCGGTGTTGCCGGCGGTGCCTTCGACCAGGGTGTCGCCGGGCTTGATCTTGCCGGCCTTCTCGGCCGCTTCGATCATCGACAGGCCGATGCGGTCCTTGATCGAACCGCCGGGGTTCTGCGATTCGAGCTTGAGATACAGCTCGCAGACGCCGGTATCGAGGCGCTGGGCCTTGACGATCGGGGTCTGGCCGATGAGTTCGAGTACGGAGGAATGAATGGCCATGCGAATCCTGTGGGCCGCGACCATGCGGCGGACCCGGCCATTCTAGCGAGGCCTCGGCGGACTGCGTTGCGCTGCGGGCGCGTTCGGATCGGATCGCGGGCGCGGGTCGGCGACGGCCGCCACGTTTCGCGCGCAGGGATCACGCCTCGACCGTGCGAGACCGGATTCGGTTTTGGAAGACCCGGCCTTGGAAGATCCGGCTTCGGAAAATCCGGTTTCGAAGGATTCGGTAGCCGCGAGCGGTGGCGACCGACGAGGATGGCCGCCACCGCCCGCGCTAAGCCTGGAGCCGTCGACCGCAGGCGGGCCGGGGTCCATACGATCAACGCCGGGAAACTCCTTCCCGACGGGCGCCGCACCGGCGTCGTAGCGCCGATGCCGCCTGGATCAATGCTGTTGGTCGTACAACTGGATCAAGCGGTCCTTCGCAGCCAGCTTCTCGCGCTTCATCTGCCCCAGGGTGGTGTCGTCGATCGGCAATACGCCGAGCTCGGCGTCCATGACCTTTTTGTCGAGGTCCTTGTGGCGCTGGTAGAGCTGTTTGAATTCCGGATTGCTCTTGATGAGCGCGTCGATTTCAGGCTGCGGTTGTTCTTCGAACATGAAAGCCTCCTTCAGCACGAATGCAAACGCCCCGGCCGTTGGACCAGGGCGTTGCGGGGGACCGTGAGGATCATCAGGCGCGGTGCGGCGGCCGCTTCACGCAACCCGGCCGCATGCGGATGTGCGGCGGCGGGGTCCTGCGGAAAGGGCGTATCGGTCATCGGCCTGGCTCTTCGCCAAGCGGTCGAAGAACCGCTTGGGTATCTGACCCTACTCCTGTGCCTGGGATCCGGCAAGGGCGGTCTGCAACCGTTTTCAGCGCCGGGACAGCCGCAGCCGCGGGCGCCCAAAGCGGCATTAACTCTTTGTTTTATCGAATAGTTATAGCGAAACCCGAAAACATGAACAGCGGCGTCCCGGGCGCTTACAAAAATGCGCCCCGGGCCCTCGCCGCTCGTCGGAAGCGCAGCCGCCCGATACGGCAAGGCGCCGCCCGGACCCGACAGCGGGCGACTGCGGCGCGACGTCGAGGACACTGCTTCAAGCCGCCGCCCCGGTCTTGCACCGGGCCGAGCCCGCCCGGCTGGGGCCAGCCCGCGCCGGGCCTGAACCCTGCCGGCTTACTTCTTCTTCGGCTTGGGCTTGGGCGGCTTCGGCGGGGTCGAGGACTGACCGAGCAGCTCGGCCTCCTTGCGCGCCAGCTCGGCGTCGCGCTCGCGCGCGGCGCGCAGCTTGGAGGCCTGCTGGTTGGCGACGTTGTCGAGCAGGCCCTCGGCCTCCTGGCGCGCCAGGGCTTCCTGGTCGGCGGCCTGGCGCAGGCGCTCGGCCTCCTCGGCCTGGATCTGGGCCTGCACGCGCAGGCGCTCGGCTTCGGCACGGGCGCGGTCGGCGTCGCGGCGGCTGGCTTCGACCAGCAGCTCGCTGCGCTCGCGGTCGAGGCGGTCGACTTCGCGCTGGGCCAGCTGGGTGCGGGTCACGACCTCGGCGGTCTCGACCCGGCGGTCGGCGATGCGCAACGCCCACTGGCGGTCGCGGCTGCGAGCCTGGCGCACCGCATCGATCGCCTGACGCGCGCGCAGGCGTTCGAAGGCACCGAACGCAGCGGCGTTGGGATTGGCCTCGATCGCGGTCACCCGCTGGGCCAGCCGGGCGACCTCGGGGTCGTCGGCGGGCGCGGCGAAGGCCAGGCCACAGGCCGCGGACAGGGTCGCAATCGCGACCAGCCGGTTAACGCGAAGGCGCGCGCTCATCGGTCGCCTCCCTGCAGGCGATTGCGCAATTCTGTGACCTCGGTCCTGCGCTGGTTGAGTTCCGCCTGGGTCAGGGTCTCGCGGCTGTGAGCGTAGGCCAGGTCGGCCTCGGCGGCCGCGGCCAGCGCCAAACGCCGCGCATCCTCGTCCTTGCCCTGCGACAGCGCGGCCTGGGCCGCGCTGAGCGCGGTGCGCGCGGCATTGAGGTCCTGCGGCGCATATTGGTCGGCGTCGGCGTCGGCCGCGCGCATGACCGCCTGCTGCGCGGAGGACAGTTCCCCGGTCGGCGGAGGCGTGGAGGCGCAGCCGGCCAGCCCGGAAGCGAGAACTGCGGCCAGCAGCGGCAATCGAATTTGTGCGAAGCTTGCGGTCATTGGGGAGCGCCGTACGGAAGGGATGTCGCACGGACATTGTCGGAAGCCGGCAGCGTGCTTGCAACGGCGCGCGCCGTCAACAAGGGGTGTGAATGCATGGACATCGGCTATTTCCTGAAGCTGATGACGGAAAAAAACGCGTCGGATATGTTCCTGACGACTGGCGCGCCGGTGTACATCAAGGTCGAGGGTCGACTGTACCCGCTCGGCAATACCGGTCTGCCCCCGGGCATGGTCAAGAAGATCGCCTATTCGTTGATGGACGAGGGCCAGGTGCCGCTGTTCGAGCGTGACCTGGAGTTGAACATGGCGCTAGCCCTGCCCGACGCCGGCCGTTTCCGCATCAACGTCTTCAAGCAGCGCGGCGAAGTCGGCATGGTCATCCGCGCCATCCGCAGCATCATTCCGAGCATCGAAGAGCTGCAACTGCCGCAGGTGCTCAAGCAGATCATCATGGCGCCGCGCGGCCTGGTCCTGATCGTCGGTTCGACCGGCTCGGGCAAGTCGACCACGCTGGCCTCGATGATCGACCACCGCAACAGCAATACCGCCGGTCACATCCTCACCATCGAGGATCCGATCGAGTATCTGCACAAGCACAAGAAGTCGATCGTGAACCAGCGCGAGGTCGGCCTGGACACCCACGCCTTCCACAACGCGCTCAAGAACGCGATGCGCGAAGCGCCGGACGTGATCCTGATCGGCGAAATCCTCGACGCCACGACCATGGAGGCGGCGATCGCCTTCGCCGAAACCGGTCACCTGTGCCTGGCGACGCTGCACTCGAACAACGCCGACCAGACCCTGGAGCGCATCCTCAACTTCTTCCCCGAGGCCGCGCACAAGAACGTGTTGATGAACCTCGCCCTGAACCTCAAGGCGGTGGTCTCGCAACGCCTGGTGATCGGCCTCGACGGGCGCCGCCTGCCGGCCGCGGAAATCCTCATCAACACCCCGCACGTGCGCGATCTGATGCGCCGCGGCCAGGTGCACGAGATCAAGCAGGCGATGGAAGAGTCGCTCGAGGAAGGCATGGAGTCGTTCGACCAGTGCCTGTTCCGCCTCTACAAAGAGGGCCGGATCGAAATGGAGGAAGCGCTCAAGGCGGCCGACTCGCGCGACGGTCTGGCGCTGAAGTTCCGCCTGTCCGAAGGCGGCACCGGCGAGCACGATCCCTACGCGGACATGTACGACGCGACTGCCGCGCAGCACTGACGCGGACGCAGCACGCAAAGCGAAGCCGGCCGTCGCGAGACGGCCGGCTTTTTTATGGGTTGCGAAACGCCCCGACCGACCGACCGACCGACCGACCGGCCGGGCCGCGGCCTCAGGCCGGCGGGCAGTCCGGCTGGTTCTCCGGGCGCGCGGCGTCGAATTCCGGCAGGGCCAGGCAGGCGGCTTCGATCCGCAACAGGGTCGGGTAGGCTTCCAGCGGTACGCCGAAACGGCGCGCGTTGTAGAGCTGCGGTACCAGGCAGCAATCGGCCAGCCCGGGCAGGTCGCCGACACAGAAAACGCCGGTGGCCGGGTCCTCGGCGAGCATTGTTTCCAACGCGGTGAAGCCCTCGGAAATCCAGTGTTTGACCCAGCCGTCGCGCTCGGGCTGCGGCACGTTCCAGGTGCCGTCGAGGTACTTCAGCACGCGCAGATTATTGAGCGGATGGATTTCGCAGGCGATGGTCTGGGCGATCGCGCGTACCCGATGGCGCTCGCGCGCGGTCGTCGGCAGCAGGTTCGGACGCGGCCAGGTCTCGTCGAGGTATTCCAGGATCGCGATCGACTGGGTCAGGGTGCGCTGGCCGTGCTGCAACACCGGCACCAGCCCCTGCGGATTGAGTTCGCGATAGGCGGCGGCATGCTGTTCGCCGCCATCACGGACCAGGTGGACCGGCACGATCTCGTAGTCCAGGCCCTTGAGGTTCAGGCCGATGCGCACCCGATACGAAGCGCTGGAACGCCAGTACGAATACAACCGTAATTGTTCGCTCACCCGGATGCGCCTCGATTGCTTGCCCGATCGGCAGGACGCAAACCTTACCGGTTGCGCCGTGCCGTCGGACGACCTCTCGTCGTACGCGTCGCTGCCGTCAGGCGGAAGGACGTTCCATGCGCTGCTCGATCGCGCCGAAGATGCTGCGGCCTTCGGCGTCGAGCATCTCGATGCGCACGGTGTCGCCGAACTTCATGAAGGGCGTCGACGGCTTGCCGTGCTCCAGCGTCTCGACGGTGCGCTTCTCGGCGAAGCACGATGCGCCCAGGCTGGTGTCTTCGTTGGCCACGGTGCCGGAGCCGACGATGGTGCCGGCCGACAGCGGCCGGGTCTTGGCGGCGTGGGCCACCAGCTGGGCGAAATTGAACTGCATGTCGATGCCGGCTTCGGGCGCGCCGAACCATTCGCCGTTGATGTGGGTCAGCAGCGGGCGGTGGACCTTGCTGTCGATCCAGGCCGGGCCGAGTTCATCGGGGGTGACGAACACCGGGCTCAGCGCCGAGCGCGGCTTGGACTGCAGGAAGCCGAAGCCCTTGGCGAGCTCGTTGGGGATCAGGTTGCGCAGCGACACATCGTTGACCAGGCCGATCAACTGGATATGCGCGGCGGCCGCTTCGGGCGTCGCTGCCATCGGCACGTCGTCGGTGACGATCACGACCTCGGCTTCCAGGTCGATGCCGTAGTCCTCGCTGACCACCCGCACCGGGTCGCGCGGGCCGTAGAAACCGGCGCTGACCGCCTGGTACATCAGCGGGTCGACGTAAAAGCTTTCCGGCACCTCGGCGCCGCGGGCGCGGCGCACGCGCTCGACGTGCGGCAGGTAGGCGCTGCCGTCGACGAATTCGTAGGCGCGCGGCAAGGGCGCGGCCAGTGCGGCGAAATCGACCTCGAAGGAGTCCGCGGCGCGGCCCTCGTTGAGCGCATCGGACAAGGCGTTGAGGCGCGGCGCCGCGTTCGACCAATCCTCCAGCGCGCGCTGCAAGGTGTCGGCGATGCCGGTGGCGCGCACGGCGCGGGTCAGGTCGCGCGAGACGACGATCAGCGTGCCGTCGCGGCCGCCTTCCTTCAGGGATCCGAGTTTCATCCAGGCCTCGATGTCGATGCAGGGCGCCGCAGCGCGATGGTTTCAATTGTAACCACTCGCGCGCCGGTAATCACCGCCCGGCGCCGTCCGGGCCCATTCGGGCCGGCCGGATCGCCTGTCGCGAGGGGCGCGCCCCGGGGGTTCGCGGGCGCCGTTTCGAGCCCAGGCAGCCTACCCCGAAAAAAAGTTTCGCGGCCGTGATGGGTCCAGCCGCCCTTTGCCGGTTTGTTGAGTTAAGCGCGGCGTGGTCACGCCCGGGTTCGCCGGGGCAGGCCCAGCCAGGTCAACGATCCAAGGATCGGGTTGAGGGCACGTCCCTCTGCGACCGCGTGATTCCTCAATCATGCCTTCGGAGTTCCATCATGAAATCGCAATCCGCTCTCGTCCTGCGCGCCCTGCCCGCCGCCCTCGCCCTGTGGTTCGGGGCCAGCGCCGGCGTCCATGCCCAGGCCCTCACCATCGACGTGGTCAATCCGATCAAGGACGGCCGGGTCGTGTTCGAAGCGATCGGCCCGGCCCAGGTCGGCGGCGCCAAGCAAGGCCGCGTGTCCCTGCGCATGGGCATCCGCAACGACGATGCCGTGCCGCTGACGATCACTAAGGTCGAGATCCTCGACCAGCTCGCCTCCAACTTCCTTGCGCCGGTGCAGATCGCCCCGGGCACGACCTACGCCTTCCAGAACTGCAAGTGCAACTACTTCAATGCCGACCCGGATGCGCCCAAGGTGCCGTCCTCGTACCCGATCGTGATCACCGCGCCCTACCCCAGCACGGTCAAGATCGCGGTCTACGTGCAGGGCTACCGCAACCCGGTGATCAAGAACCTGTCGTTCGCGCCGGGCACCAACAACGACGGCCCGCTGCGCTACCCGGGCAAGGTCGCCGACCTGCGCGCCAACGAAGCCTGGCAGACCTCGAGCAACCACCCCGGCGACAGCCAGGCCTTCGGCCTCGACACCAGCGTGACCGGCTGGACCGGCAGCACCTGGGACGCCAAGCGTCCCGGCGCCGATCCGAACAAGGCCGAAGGCCAGCGCGCTTATGGCCTGCCGCTGTACGCGATGGCCGACGGCATCGTCTGCAGTGCGCTCAACGATTTGCCGGAATGGAAGAACTACCCGCGCGTCAGCAAGGAGATCGAACCCGAGCCGATCGCGCCGAGCACCGGCCAGTACTCGGCCGGCGGCAACTTCCTCAAGGTCAAGACCGGCGACGAGATCGCCCTGTACGCGCACATGCAGCCCGGCTCGATCCCGGCCGAACTGCTGGTGCCGGGCGCGATCGTCAAGCAAGGCCAGTACCTGGGCAAGGTCGGCTACTCGGGCAAGTCCAGCGGCCCGCACGTGCACGTCCACGTCACCCAGGAAAGCACCAGCACGCCCTGCGACGGCAACGACCTGCGTCCGCGGCCGATGACCTTCGCCCAGATCCAGAGCCTGACCTGGAGCGAAGCCAAGGCCATGGCCGGCGCCAACAGCACGGACCCGACCGACTGGACCCAGCTGAGCAACCACTCCGCGCCGCATCCCTACAGCCTGATCTACCCTTCGAGCACGGCCTATCCCTTCGATGCCGCCGAGACCGACGCCAAGACCTTCCTCGGCGTGTGGAAGGCCAGCAGCGAGATCGAAGTGCGGGTCAATCGTCCGAGCTGGACCGCGTTCACCCAGAAATGGTCGGAGATGTCGGCCGACGGCTTCCGCCTGGAGCAGGTCGAGAACTACCTCGAGAACGGCGACCGCCACTTCATCGGCGTGTACAAGCGCGGCAGCGGCGCCGGCGCGCTGTACAACTTCGACAACTGGGACGACTTCACCGCCAAGTGGAAGGAACTGTCCGACGACGGCCAGCGCCTGCTCGACCTCACCACCTACCTGAGCGGCGGCAAGCGCCACTACGTCGGCGTGTTCCGCGCCGGCAACGGCAACGCCGGCCTGTGGAGCCACACCGGCTTCAGCGCCTTCGCCAATCAGCGCGAGATCGCCAAGGGCCTGGGCCTGCGCCTGATCGACATGGAGAGCTTCGACATCGGCAACGGCCAGCGCCAGTTCGTCGGCGTGTACCGCGAAGGCACCGATAACCACGCCCTGTGGCGCTCCAACAGCTGGGCCGCGTTCACCGGCAAGTGGGACGAGCTCAGCGACAACGGCCTGCGCCTGATCGATGTCGACAGCTTCGTCGAAGACGGCGTGCGCAACTACGTCGGCGTGTTCCGCGCTGGTTCCGGCGGTTATGCGCTGGAAGCGGTCAAGAGCTACCAGACGCTGTACCAGTCGGCCGAGAAGTACGCGACCAAGGGCCTGCGCCTGGTCGACGTGCAAGCGGTCGAGTGATCGGCGCCGACCGCACCGGCAAGGCATCGCCGAGGTAGCGATCCTTGCCGTAGCGAACCGACACGCCGCCTTCGGGCGGCGTGTCTTTTGGCGAAGGATCGATGCCTCAGTGGTGTCTGGCCGATGCGCGCAGAGCGGGTCGCCGCTTGCGCTGTCTCTCCCCTGAGAATGGCGCAAGCAACGAACCGGCAGGCCGGCTAGCGCGCCGCTACTTGCACCCGCGGCGCGCCCTGCTTCACCGACTGCAGGCGCCGCAACAGCTCCGACTCGCTGTACATCTCGCGCCGCAACACCGCCTCGGCGAGTTGCACCTGCGCCGCCGCGCCGCGCGCGTCGCCGCGCGCGAGCAGGACCTCGGCATAGGGCACGCGCAGCCTCGCGGTCTTGACCTGCTGCGCGCCGTAGGCGAGGCGACTGTCTTCGATCGCCTTGGCCCAACCCCGCTCGGCTTCATCCCACTGCCCGCGGCGCTGCGCGAGCTCGGCCTGCAGGCTGGGAATACGCGCCAGCATGAAGGCGTTGTACTCGCCGCGGCCGAGGTCGATCGCCGCCAACTCGGCCTGCGCCTCGTCGAGGCGGTCGCGGCTCAACAGCCATTCGACCCGGGTCAGCGCCACCATCAACAGCCCGGCATGGTCCTCGCCATAGCGACGGCGCCAAACCGAGGCGCTACGCTCGACCAGCGACCGCGCCTCTTCGTTGCGGCCGCCACGCGCGAGCACCAGGCCAAGACCGTTCTCGGTGCGCAACACCCGGCGCTCGTCGGGCGCCAGGTGCTCGCGACGGATCGACAAGGCCTGGCGCAGGCGCCGTTCGGACTCGGCCAGGTCGCCGCGCTCCAGCGCCAAGGCCGCGTAGTTGTTGAGGATGCGGGCGTAATCGAGGCTGCGCTCGCCGGCGACCACGGCCATGATCTCCAGCGCGGCCCGATAGTGTTCGCCGGCCTGGCGGTAATCGCCGAGGTCCTGGGTGGCGTTGGCCAGGTCGACATGGATGTTGGCGACCATGTCGCTCTGCTCGCCGTACAGATCGCGCGCCAGGCTCAGGTTCTCGACCAGTTCGCGGCGGGTTTCCGCGACCCGCCCGAGGCCGAACAAGGTGCTCGCAAGACCGAACTGGTTGAGCTGGGTGGCGACCGGGTCGCTGCCGGTCTCGCGGTTGATCTCGAGCGCATCGCGATAGGTCTGCTCGGCGCGCTTGAGTTCGCCGCGGCGCCGATACAGCTGGGCAAGGCGGGCGAGCATCGCCGCGCGTTCGTCGGGCGACTGGCGCAGGCCGCGTTCGCTGCGCAGTTGCTGCGAACGCTCGAAACTGCGTTCGGCCTGCGCGTACTGACTGTCGGCGACGTGGGCCAGGCCGAGCGTGTCGTAGGCATCGGCGAGGCCGCGCGGGTCGCCGTCGCGCTCGCGCAGAGCCAGCGAGCGGCGCGCGGCCGCGACGGCCTGGGCGCCGTACTGGCGGTCGCTGAGCGAACGCGACAGATCGGCGAGCGCCTGTGCCGCCTGGTCGGGCCGGTCCACCGCCGGGTCGAGGAACTCGCGCGCGGCCTGGTCGAGCAAGGCCTCGGCGCGCTGCGGCTGGCCGAGATTGCGGTAGGCGCGACCGAGCACCGCGCGAAGACGCGCGCGGATCGCCGGAGTGTCGTCGAGCCCTTGCTCGATGCGGGCGGCGGAGGCGTCCAACACCTGCCGCGCACTCAAGTCCTGCCCGGCCTGCGCCCCGCGCATACGCGGATCGGCGGCGTCGAAAGCCGAGACCAGGAAATCGCTGACCTGACGCGCGACCGAGGCCTCGCGCTCGGCGCGCGCACGCTCGGCGGTGACCCGCCAGACGAAGCCACCGGCTAGCGCAAGCACCAGCGCCGCCGCCGCGGTCTCGCGCCAATGCCGACGCAGATAACGGCCGAAGCGGTAGCCCAGCGTCGGCGTGCGCGCCGACACCGGACGCCAGGCGAGATGGCGCCCTATGTCCTGGGACAAGGCTTCGACCGAGGAATAGCGCTGCTGCGGATCGAGTGCGCAGGCGCAAGCGGCGATCGCATCCAGGTCGCCGCGCAGGCGCTCGCGCCAGGCGCAGTCCGGCCCGGCCCACTCGCTCGGCAGCGGCACCGCGACGTCGCGATCGGCCAAGCCGCGTTCGAGCGAGCGGCAGGCCAGCAATTCGGTCAGCAACACGCCGAGCGCGAACACGTCGCTGACCACACTGACCCGCGCGCCGCCGAGCAATTCGGGGCTGGCATAGGCCGGGGTGCAGAAGCTGCCGTAGGAGGCGTTGTCGTCGCCGGCCTGGTGATCGAGCACCTGGGCGATGCCGAAATCGAGCAGGACCGGCTCGCCGTCGTCCTGCACCATCACGTTGCCTGGCTTGAGATCGCAATGCACGATCAGGCGCTGGTGCGCGCTCTGCACCGCTGCGCAGATGCGCTGGAACAACCGCAGGCGCTGCAGTAAGTCGGGCTGGCGTTGCTCGCAGTATTCGTCGAGATCGCGGCCGAGCACGTACTCCATGACCAGGTACGGCTGCCCGCTCGGCGTGGTGCCGCCGTCGTAGAGGCGGGCGATGTTGGGATGCTGCAGTTCGGCCAGCAGCTGCCGCTCCACCGCCAGGCGGCGGGCGAACTCGGCCTGGTTGAAGCCGCTGCCGCGCAGCAATTTGATCGCCACTTGTTGGCGGAACAGGCCGTCTGCGCGCTCGGCCACGAACACCGTGCCCATGCCGCCGCTCGCCACGCGTTCGATCAGGACCCAGGCGCCGAGGCGGTCGCCGGCCTGCAATTCGCTGTCGGGCAGGCCCGCGACCAGATCGCTCAACGGTTGCACGACGCGATCGAAGTGCTCGGTCTGCGCGCCGAGCAACTGCATGGCTTCGGCGATCAGCACCGGATCGTCGCTGATCGCGTGCAGCTCCTCGAACCAACGCTCGGCCGGCAGGTCGCACACCGCATCGAACAATCGGCGCAGGTCGTGCCAACGCTGGGTTTCCATGTCGCCTCCTGTCGCGTCGGATCGCCGCTCGCTCAGCCCAACTGCTGTCCCAGCCAGGCCCGGGCGAAACGCAGGTCGCGTTCGACGGTCGGCACCGAGACTTCCAGCACGCAGGCGATCTCACTCTGCTCCATGCCGCCGAAGTAGGCCATCTCGACCGCCCGCGCCGAACGCTGATCGCGCTCGGCCAGGCGTTCGAGCGCATCGTGCAGGGCCAGCACGTCGAAACCGACGGTCTGCCCGCCGTGCAGGTCGGCGTGCGACAAGGTCAGCATCACCGGCCGCGCGCCGCGCTTCGCCGCCGCTTGCGCACGCGCCTGATCGACCAACACGGCACGCATCTTCAGGGCCGCGAGCGCATAGAAGTGGGCGCGGTCCTGCCACTCGACCTCGCCGCCGATCAGGCGGATCAAGGCTTCGTTGACGAGCGAGGTGGGCTGCAGGGTGCGCTGACCGTTGCGCGCGCCCAGGCGCACCGCCGCCATGCCGCGCAAGGTGTCGTAGACCAGGGCGAACAAGCGGTCGCGCGAAGCGACGTCGCCGCCGCGCCAGTCATGCAGTAACCGAGTCAGATCCTCGCTCATGCGCGCTCCCCAACGCCGCTACGCGGCCCCTGCGCCGCGGATGGTAGCCGAGTAGCGCGAACTGCGGAGACCAAGCGGTCACAGCTGAGATCAGTCGCGACGGCCGGCACTGTCTGGCCGACGCTGCCGCGGGTCCGGGCAGGCGCCGCCCTGCATCGGCCAGGAATTGCAGCGGTGAGGGCACTACAGTGTCGTGCTGAACCCCGCACGCCTGGGAACGCCATGCCGACAACCCGCACCATCGAAGCCAACGACCGCGAACGCATCCGCGCCTTCCTCGAGCTGCGTTGGGGCGGCCCGACGATCATGCTCGACGGCCGCGCGATCGACGCCGCTGCCTTGCCGGGCTTCATCGGCGTGGATGCGGGCGGCGCCATCGCCGGCCTGGTCACCTTGCTCGACGACGCGGTCCAGTCGGAGATCGTCACCCTCGACGCGATGCGTGCCCAGGCCGGCCTGGGCACCCGTCTGCTCGAACTCGCGGCCGAACGCGCACGCGCACTCGGACTGAACCGGCTGCTGACCCGCACCACCAACGACAACCTCGATGCGCTGCGTTTCTACCAGCGCCGTGGCTTCCGCCTGCACCGGCTCGCCGCCGGCGCCATCGATCTGGAACGCGAGGCCGACCCGGCCATCCCCCTGCTGGGGCGGCACGGCATCCCGCTGCGCGATGAGATCAGCCTGATCAGGGGCTTGGGCGCGGACTGAAGACACGCATGGCGACGATGCTTCAACGGGGCGGCGCGAGTCGCAGAAACAAGAAACCCGCCTGATGGCGGGCTCGTCCCCTACAAAACAAGAAACCCGCCTTGCGGCGGGCTCATACCTAAAAAACAAGAAACCCGCCTTGCGGCGGGCTCATACCTCGTAAAACAAGAAACCCGCCTTACGGCGGGTTTCAGGTCGCCGATTCGAGCCGTTGAGCAGGAATCGGACTTGGATGTGGCAGCCCCGGATGGATTCGAACCACCGAATGCCTGAGTCAGAGTCAGGTGCCTTACCGCTTGGCGACGGGGCTATGGTACCGATATTAACGCAAAAACGCGATGCGAAAAAAGAACTATTAGCGCTTCGAGAACTGCGTTGCGCGGCGAGCCTTGTGCAGACCGACCTTCTTACGCTCGACTTCACGAGCGTCGCGGGTCATGAAGCCTGCCTTACGCAGTTCGCCCTTAAGGGTTTCGTCGTACTCGACCAGCGCGCGGGCGATGCCGAGACGGATCGCGCCGGCCTGGCCGGTGATGCCGCCGCCGGCGACCGTCACGTTGACGTCGAACTTGTCGGTCGACTGGGTCAGCTCGAGCGGCTGGCGGACGATCATGCGCGCGGTTTCGCGGCCGAAGAACTCTTCGATCGTACGCTGATTGATGGTGATCTTGCCGTCGCCCTTGCGCAGGAACACGCGAGCGGTGGAAGACTTGCGGCGGCCGGTGCCGTAATTCTGCTGGATAGCCATGGTCTTTACCTTAGATGTCGAGCGGCTGCGGCTGCTGGGCGGTATGCGGATGCTCGGAGCCCTTGTAGACCTTGAGCTTGCGATACATGGCGCGGCCGAGCGGATTCTTCGGCAGCATGCCCTTGACACCGATCTCGATGACGCGTTCCGGGTGGCGCTCGAGCGCCTGGCCCAGCGTCTCGCTCTTCAGGTTGCCGACGTAACCGGTGAACCGGTAGTACATCTTGTCCTGCAGCTTATTGCCGGTGACGGCGATCTTCTCGGCGTTGATCACCACCAGGTAATCGCCGGTATCGACGTGAGGGGTATAGACGGGCTTGTGCTTGCCGCGCAGACGACGCGCGAGTTCGGAGCACAAGCGGCCGAGCGTTTTGCCCGACGCGTCGACGACGTACCAGTCGCGCTGGACGGTCTCGTTCTTGGCGGTAAAAGTCTTCATGACAACTCTTTATGTGGGCACAGTGGTCGGGCTGGTTCCGCCGTTTCCCGGTGCGGGAAGGGCGTCGGAACGTCGCCTCGCGTTGTGATTGCGGAACGAAAGAGGCGGAATGATAGCGGGCAGTCCGGGATCGTGCAAGCCTGGGTTTTGCCCGTGCTAGCATCGATGGTCATGTCGCACGACCGTCGCCCGCCCTCCGCCGATCCCCTGGTGGCTCTGGCCGACCGCTGCGTGCAATGCGGGCTGTGCCTGCCCTCCTGTCCCACTTACGGTCGCGACCGGCTCGAAGCCGAGTCCCCGCGGGGTCGGATCGCCCTGGCCCGGGCCTGGGCCCTGGACAGCATTGCCCCAACCCCGACCTCCGACGCCCATCTCGATCACTGCCTGGGCTGCCGCAGCTGCGAGTCGGTGTGCCCGGCCGGCGTGGATTATGGCCGATTGCTGGTCCTGGCCCGTACCCGCCAGCGCGATCGCCGGCCGCCGGTCTGGCGCCAGCGCCTGATCGAAGGCCTGGCGGCGCGGCCGCGCTGGCTGGCTGCGGCGCTGTCCCTGTACCGGATCGGCCATCCCTGGCTGCCTGAAGCCTGGCGCTCGTTGCCGCGCCCGCCACGACGGCTGCCGATGCCGGCAACACGCCCCCAGGCGGCCGCACAGGCCCGCGCCGGACTGTTCGTGGGCTGCGTGGCCGGTTCCTACGAGAGCGCCGTGCGCGCCGCCACGGTGCGGCTATGCGCCTCGCTCGGCGTCGAACTCGACCCGGTCGCCGGCCAAGGCTGCTGCGGCGCCCTGCACGAGCACGCCGGCAATGCCGCCGCGGCCCAGGACCTGGCCCAGGCCAACCGCAGCGCCTTCTCGGCCCACACTACCGTGCTCAGCCTGGCCAGCGGCTGCCACACCGCGCTGGCGCATTCGCTCGCGCCGCAGGCACAAGTGATCGACGCCATCGCCTACCTCGACCAGTCCGGCGCCGGCATGCGCTTCCGCCCGTCCCAGCAACGCATCGCCGTGCACCTGCCCTGCACCCAGCGCAACGTGGTCAAGTCGGTCCCGGCCTTGCGGCGCTTGCTGGCGCGGGTGCCCGGATTACAGGTGGTCGAACTCGACGCCGGCTACGGCTGCTGCGGCGCGGCCGGCAGCCAGATGCTGACCGACCCGGCGCGTGCGGCCGAATACCGCGCTCCGCTGCTCGAACAATTGGCGCACAGCGGCGCCTCGCTGCTCCTCAGCGCCAACATCGGCTGCCGCCTGCATCTGGGCGGCGGCACTGCGATCCCGGTCCAGCACCCGCTCGAGTTCCTGGCCGGCCTGCTCGACGACGGCGCGAGCGAGCCGGCGGTCGATTAACCGACTTCTACGCCGGCCTCGCCTTAGAATCGGCGCCATGACGACCCGCGAACTCAGCCCCCTGGACCGCGTGCTCAGCGAAGCACAGCGCGCGCTCGATACCGTATTCGGCGCCCCGGGCGCCGAACGCCCGAACCCTGCCGGCAACACCGCCGAACTGGTGCTCGAACCCGACGAGCGCCGTCATTCGGCCGGCCTGATGCGGATCAACCACGTCGGCGAGGTCTGCGCCCAGGCCCTGTACTGCGGCCAGGCCGCGGTCGCCCGCGACGAGTCCACCCGCGGCCACCTGCTCGAAGCCGCCCAGGAGGAGACCGACCACCTGGCCTGGTGCGCCGATCGCCTGCGCGAACTCGACAGCCGCCCGAGCCTGCTGAACCCGCTGTGGTACGCCGGCAGCTTCGCCATCGGCGCCCTCGCCGGGCTGCGCGGCGACGGCTGGAACCTGGGCTTCGTGGTCGAGACCGAGCGCCAGGTCGAGGCCCACATCGACGAGCACCTGCAGTCGCTGCCCGAAGGCGACCAGCGCAGCCGGGCGATCCTGCGGACCATGAAGGCCGACGAAGCCCGCCATGCCGAGAACGCCGAAGCCGCCGGCGCACGCATCCTGCCGATGCCGGTGCCGGCGCTGATGGCGGCGGCATCCAAGCTGATGAAGGCCGTGGCTTACCGGGTCTGAGGTTCGGGCCCCGCCGGGCCTGAGGGGCTCCGAGGAGGATTCGCGCCCTCACCCCGGCCTTCTCCCGCAGGCGGGAGAGGGGGACAAGCGAGCCGGACTCACTCGCTGGAGCCCCGCCTGCCGCGGGCAGAAGAGCGGAAACAAGCCGGGCCGCGCCCGCCCCGCAACGAAAAGGCCGGCTTTCGCCGGCCTTTTCGCATGCGCGCAAAGGCTCAGTCGACCAGGTTGCGGCCGTGGTAGAGCTCTTCGATCTCGCGGCGCAGACGCGCCTCGATCTTCATGCGCTCCTTGAACGAGAGGTTCTTGGCCTTTTCCTCGAACAGGTAGGTGTCGAGGTCGAATTCCTTCAGGTGCATCTTCGTGTGGAAGATATTTTCCTGGTAGACGTTGACGTCGATCATCTCGTAACGCGACTTGATGTTCTTGGCCAGGTAATCCTGGATCGAGTTGATCTTGTGGTCGATGTAGTGCTTCTTGCCCTTGATGTCGCGGGTGAAGCCGCGCACCCGGTAGTCCATCACCACGATGTCGGACTGGAAGCTTTCGATCAGGTAATTCAAGGCCTTAAGCGGCGAAATCACGCCGCAGGTCGCCACGTCGATATCGGCCCGGAAGGTCGCGATGCCGCTGTCCGGGTGGGTCTCCGGATAGGTGTGGACGGTGATGTGGGACTTGTCCATGTGGGCGACCACGGCGTCGGAGATGATCTCCTTGCCGGCCGCCTTTTTGTCGATCACCGGTTCCTCGGAGATCAGGATCGTCACCGAAGCGCCCTGGGGGTCGTAGTCCTGGCGGGCGATATTGAGGATGTTGGCGCCGATGATTTCCGCCACATCCGTGAGGATCTGGGTGAGGCGGTCGGCGTTGTACGCCTCGTCGATGTATTCGATATAGCGCCCGCGCTCGTCTTCCGAGGCGGCAAAGCAAACATCGTAGATATTGAACGAGAGGGCCTTGGTGAGGTTGTTAAAACCCTGCAACCGCAGGCGCGGCAACGGCTTGACCACTGTAGGAATATCCGGACGGACGGCGAGGGCCGCGATTATGAGGCAATTGGCCCCGGGGGGAAACGCAGCTAGGTTTTGGACTGCGTCGATTACAAAAGCGTGACGGTCTCTGCGCTTCCATCATCGCTCTCTATCGGACCGGGATTTTCAACGGCAGGATTTGCTCATGCGGCCGTATCGCCCTAAGCTCGGCCGAAAGCCAAAAGCCCATTCCCAATGTCCGCCAACCCGGTAGCCCCCTTGACTGCATTACGCAGAACCAATAGCCCGTTGTTGCCGGACGGCGCAACGATCGAACGCTTCCTGGCCCATTGCCACCGTCGTCGTTACCCGTCCCGCACGGAGGTGTTTCGCCCCGGGGATCCGGCCAGCACGCTGTATTACGTCGTCTCAGGCTCGGTGAGCATCATCACCGAGGAAGAGGACGGCCGTGAACTGGTCCTGGGCTATTTCGGCCCCGGCGAGTTCGTCGGCGAGCTCTGCCTGTTCATCGAGAGCGACCATCGCGAGGTGATCCTGCGAACGCGCAGCACCTGCGAACTGGCCGAAATCGGACACGAGCGCCTCTACGACCTGCTGCTGACCCGGCTCTCGCTGGACGCGCCCAAGCTGCTGTATGCGATCGGCGCGCAGATTTCCCGGCGCCTGCTCGACACCAGCCGCAAGGCCGGCCGCTTGGCCTTCCTCGACGTCACCGACCGCATCGTCCGTGCCCTGCACGACCTTGCCAAGGAACCCGAGGCCATGAGCCATCCGCAGGGCACCCAGTTGCGGGTGTCGCGCCAGGAGCTTTCGCGCCTGGTCGGCTGCTCGCGCGAGATGGCCGGCCGCGTGCTCAAGAAGCTGCAGGCCGACGGCAAGCTGCACGCCCGAGGCAAGACCGTCGTCCTCTACGGGACCCGTTAAGGGCCCCGGTGGGACGCATCGCGCCCTCCTCCGAGACCGCACCGACGGTGCGGCTCGCGGAGCTGGGCGATGCCAGCGATGTCGCCGAGCTGCTCAGCCAGCTCGGTTATCCCTGCACCCGCGATGAGGCCATCGAGCGCATCGCCGTGCTGCGCGAAGACCCACGCCACGACCTGCTGCTGGCCGAACTCGACGGCCACGCCTGTGGCCTGATCGCCAGCCATACCCGCTATTCGCTGACCCGCGGCAACCTGCTGACCCGCATCACCGCCCTGGTGGTGGCCCAGTCCTGCTATCGCCAGGGCATCGGCCGCCTGTTGCTGCGCGAGGTCGAACGCCGCGCCCGCCGCGATGGGGTCGGCCGGGTCGAGGTCGCCAGCAACATCCGCCGCACCGACGCCCACGACTTCTACCGCGCCTGCGGCTATTCCGACGGCTCGTCGGTCAAGTTCGTGAAGATGCTGGGCGATTGAGGCGAAGGGCTACGGCCCTCGCCGTATTCATCTCAACATCGAAACCGCGCGGCATCGGCTGGATGGCGGTCGCGGCTCGCGCCGCTCCTACCCAAGAGCCGCGCAGCAGGGAGTAGGAGCGGCGCAAGCCGCGACCACGCCCTGCCTCGTGCCGCCGAAAACCGGGCATCCGGCGGCTACTTCGCCGCCGACGACACCGCATCCCCGCCCCGCCCCGGGCAACCCCAGTTCAGGATCGGCGTGCCGGCCGGCAACACGCGCCGGAACATCTCCACCCGCGCGGGCTTGGGGTTGACCACCACCGGCTTGCGCGCGGCCTTGAGCAGCGGCAGGTCGGCGCTGCTGTCGGAATAGGCGGCCTCGACCGGCCCGGTGAAGCCGGACTCGCGCAGCATCCGCATCTTCATCTCGGAATGGCAATGGCGGCGGGCGCCGAGCGCGCCCAGACGCGGGCCGACCAGGGTGCCGACCACCGGCACGTCCTCGTGGGCGACGAAGGCCAGGATGGCGCGCGCCAGTTCCGGCGGCGCGCCGGTCGCGATCACCACGTGATCGCCCTGCTCGCGGTGGTGATGCAGCACGTCGAGCGCGATCGGCAACAGCCGTTCGCGGATCTGCGCGGTGTGCAGGGCGACGTAGCGGTCGATCATCGCGTCGAGCGAGCCGACCCGGTGCATGCCGATGGTGCCGACCCAGACGAAGGCCGAGATGCCGAGGCGGCGCGTCTTCAGCCAGGCCACCATCGGCCCGGCGACCGGCGCGATCGCCAGCGCCAGCAGCATCCGCCACCACGAGCGCTTGATCAGCCAGGCGAACAGATGGCTGCCGGAGTCGCCGTCGTACAGGGTGTGGTCGAAATCGAACACGATCAGCGGCGCGTCCGCGCGCACCGGCGGAAAACGCGCGGGACGGACCGCGCTCACGCCGCGAACAACCGCCGCAGCGCCGCGCCCGGGTCGCGTTCGCGCATGAAGCTTTCGCCGACGAGGAAGGTTTCGACGCCGGCGCCGCGCATGCGCTCGACGTCGGCCGCCGTGGCGATGCCGCTTTCGGTCACCAGGGTGCGGTCGCGCGGTACCGCGGCGCGCAAGGCGATGGTGGTGTCCAGCGAGACCTCGAAAGTGCGCAGATTGCGGTTATTCACGCCGATCAGCTCGCAATCGGTCTGCAGCGCGCGTTCGAGCTCGTCGATGTCGTGGACCTCGACCAACACGTCCATGCCCAGCTCCATCGCCAGCCCGGCCATCTCGATCATCGGCCCGTCCTCGAGCGCGGCGACGATCAGCAGGATCGCGTCGGCGCCGATCATGCGCGCTTCGTAGATCTGGTACGGGTCGACGGTGAAGTCCTTGCGCAGCACCGGCAGCGAGCAGGCACCGCGGGCTTCGCCGAGGTAGGCGTTGCTGCCCTGGAAGAAATCGACGTCGGTCAGCACCGACAAACAGGCCGCGCCGCCGGCCTCGTAGCTGCGGGCGATCTCGGCCGGCTTGAAGTCGGCGCGGATCAGGCCCTTGGACGGACTGGCCTTCTTGACCTCGGCGATGACCGCGGCCTCGCCGGCAGCGTGCTTGCGCTTGATCGCGTCGACGAAACCGCGCGCCGGCGCCTGCGAAGCCGCGCGCGCGCGCAGGTCGGCGAGCGAGCGCACCCGGCTGCGTTGTTCGATCTCCTCGTGCTTGCGCGCGAGGATGGTGTTGAGGATGTCGCTCATGCCTTGCCCTTGCTCCCGTACGCGCGTTCGACCTTGGCCACGCGCAACTCGAAATGTCGATACCAATGTTCGCGCCCGTAGGCGCGGGTGGCGGCGTGTTCGGCCTGCCGTTTCCAGGCGGCGATCGCCGCCTCGTCGGACCAATAGCTTACGGTGATGCCGAAGCCGTCGCTGCCTCGGGTCGACTCGACCCCGAGGAAGCCCGGCTGCTGCGCGGCCAGCTCGACCATGCGCTCGGCCGCCTCGCCGTAGCCGGCGTCGTCCCCGTCGCTGCGCTGCGAGCTGAAGATGACCGCGTAATACGGCGGTTGCGGTAGTTCGGCGAAGCGGGCGGACATGCTGGCTCCCGGGGTTGGTTCAAAAGTCGACAGTCAAAAGCCGCGTCCCCATCACGCCCCCGCCAATTCCCGCGTCAGCGCGACGAACTCGTCGAGCTTGGCGCGCGCGGCGCCGGAGGCCAGCGCCGTGCGTGCGCGTTCGATGCCGTCGGCGATGCTCTCGGCCACGCCCGCGGCGTACAGCGCGGCGCCGGAATTCAGCGCGACGATCTCGCGCGGCAGGCCGTCGCGGTTCTCCAGCGCCTGCAGCAACATGGTCTTCGACTCGGCCGCGTCGGCGACGCGCAGGTTGCGGCTGGCCGCCATCGCGATGCCGTAATCCTCCGGGTGCACTTCGTACTCGCGCACCACGCCGTCGCGCAGTTCGCCGACCAGGGTGCCGGCGCCGAGCGACAACTCGTCCATGCCGTCGCGCCCCCACACCACTAGCGCGCGTTGCGCGCCCATTTCCTGCAGCACGCGCACCTGGATGCCGACCAGGTCGGGATGGAACACGCCCATCAGGATGCTCGGCGCATCGGCCGGGTTGGTCAGCGGGCCGAGGATGTTGAACAGAGTGCGCACGCCCATCTCGCGCCGCACCGGCGCGACCACCTTCATCGCCGGGTGATGCACCGGCGCGAACATGAAGCCGATGCCGGCGCGGTCGATGCACTGGCTGACCTGCTCGGGCTGCAGCTCGATCGCTGCGCCCAGCGCTTCCAGCACGTCGGCGCTGCCCGACTTCGACGACACGCTGCGATTGCCGTGCTTGGCCACCTTGGCCCCGGCCGCGGCGACCACGAACATGCTCGCGGTGGAAATATTGAAGGTGTGGGCGCCGTCGCCGCCGGTGCCGACGATGTCGACCAGATGGGTGCGATCGTTGACCTGCACCGGCCGCGCGAATTCGCGCAACACCGTCGCCGCGCCGGCGATTTCGCCGACGGTTTCCTTCTTGACCCGCAGGCCGGTGAGGATCGCCGCGGTCATGGTCGGCGAGATCTCGCCGCGCATGATCATGCGCATCAGATCGACCATTTCGTCGTGGAAGATCTCGCGGTGCTCGATCGTGCGTTGCAGGGCTTCTTGGGCGGTGAGAGGCATCGTGATTCGTGTCCTGGCAGGCGCGGGCCGCGCCGCGGCGGGTTATCGGGTCAGGAAGTTCTTCAGCAGCGCATGGCCGTGCTCGGTCAGGATCGACTCGGGGTGGAACTGCACCCCCTCGACCGGATACTCGCGATGGCGCAGGCCCATGATCTCTTCGAAGCTGCCGTCCTCGTTCTCGGTCCAGGCGGTGATTTCGAGCGAGTCGGGCAGGCTGTCGCGCGACACCACCAGCGAGTGATAGCGCGTGGCCTGGTAGGCGTCCGGCAGGCCGGCGAACACGCCGCGGCCTTCATGGCGGATGCGCGAAGTCTTGCCGTGCATGATGGTCTGGGCGCGGATCACGTCGCCGCCGTAGGCCTGGCCGAGGCTCTGGTGGCCGAGGCAGACGCCGAGGATCGGCACGCGCGGGCCGAGCTCGCGGATCACGTCCAACGACACGCCGGCATCGTTCGGCGTGCCCGGCCCGGGCGAGATCATGATGCGTTCCGGCGCCAAGCGGTCGATCTCCGCCACGCTCAGGTCGTCGTTGCGGATCACCTTCACTTCCGCCCCGAGCGCCTGCAGATACTGCACGAGGTTGTAGGTGAAGCTGTCGTAGTTGTCGATCATCAGAACGGACATGACGCGCCTCGAATACGGGGAATACCGGAAAGCTGCGCGATCGCGGGCCATGGGCCCGCCATCGTGCCGGTGACGTGTTGCGGGAGATGCGGCGCACTCGCCTGCGGCCGTGCGCAGCGGTACGGCCCGGCCGCGCCCGCAGGCGACAGCCCACGATTATCCCGCCTCGATGAGGCCGCAGACAGGGGGCGGGACCGGAAAAGCGCTCCCGCGTCGGGGAGGCCTAGGCGGCGCTTAGCGGCCGAAAGGTATTTGCCGCGCTCAACGGCTGGAATGCATCGGCCGCGCGGAGCGGCCGGTAAACCTAAGCCGCGCTCAGCGGCCGGGAAGCATTTGATCGTAGGCGGGGTCACGCAGGGAGTCCTCGTAGGGCGGCAGGAAACGGACGACGGCGGCACGCCACCATCGCCAAGCCTGGCCGGCTTTCGGGGAGTTCTGCGGGATTGCGCGAACGATCATGCGGCTACTGTAACCGCTGGATGCCGGTCTGTGCGAGGGCGGCGGGATCGGCCCCGCCGGCGGGCGATGGCCGGGCTCGGGCCGCCGGCGGGGCGGAGGTCGCGGCCCCTCGCAATGGCCGCACCAGCCCGGAACCCGCTCACCCGCGCCCGCAGGGAATCGGCTTGAATCCGAAGTATTCGGCCGCGCCGGTATCGTCCTGCCTGATAAAGTGGCAGCCGGTTTCGGCGTCGCATTCGCCGGCATAGATCGCCAGCCGCCAGCGCACCGCCGGCGACTCTCCGCAGTACACGCCGGTGCCGATGCGCACGAAGACGATCGTCCACAGGCCGGCCGCCAATGCGGTCGCGATCGCGACGCCCGTTGCCCATCGCAACCGGGTTCGAGGCGCGCCGGGTCGATTGAGTGTTGATGCGGACATGCCTGGGCTTCGATAGCGCGGCGAAGGGCACGCGAGCGCAGAGCATAGCCCGAGCGCCGCCATCGCACTGCGCATCGGTCTGCCCGACTCGCGACCACCGACGCCCTGCCCCTGCCGCCCGAGTGTGTGCCAGTTGGCAATAGCAAGAAACGAAGCAGTCTCCGACCGGGCGGACCGATAGCGTGAGTGCCGCCGGCCGCTCTGCGCGGCATCGCTCCGGCACCTCCGTTGCGCTCCGCAACCCGATCCCTACTGAAGGATGGACGTCATGCACGCTCCACGCTCCTCGTTACTTCGCTGCGCGATTCTTCTGGCGACCTTGGTCATCGTCCCCAGCGCGATCGCGCGCGGCCCGGACCGGATCCGCTCGCCGCTGCTGGCGCCCGGCGACGCCGCCGCCTCGGCGCTGTGCTATCCCTTCGTACAACCGAGCCCGCAACTCCTGCGCGCCTCGGGCAAGAAAGTGTTCGCCTGGTATTTCCCGCCGTTCCAGCTTTCGACCCATAACGAGCTCGACAGCAAAAACTGGTACGAGCGCTGGCTCAGCCCGACCGGCGCCAGCAGCGGCAACCTGGAATACCTCAGCACCGGCGGACTGCTGCGCGACCGCCCGCTGCCGATGCCGAAACGTCCGGAGCCGAACTGGAAACAGCTGAACTTCGAGGTCGAGATCCGCCAGGCCATCGCCATGGGGCTCGACGGTTTCATCCTGGAAATGTCGTACCGGCAGGTCCATTCCGACGACCGCTTCAATCGCGTGCGCGACATGCTGGCCGCGGCCAAGGCGGTCGACCCGGAGTTCCGCATCCTGCTCGCGCCCGGCTTCCCAAAGGGCGCGCAGGACACGCCCGACGAACTGGCGCAGACCCTGTTGGCGGTGATCGACCACCCTTCGGTGTTCCGCCTGCCCGACGGCCGCGTGCCGCTGGCGACGTTCTCGCCGGAGCGGCCGGCCAAGGACGGCGGCAAGCCGATCCTGTGGTGGCAACAATTGCTCGACCTGCTGCGCGCGCAAGGCGTCGAGCCGGCCTGGTATCCGATGTTCCTGTCGCGCACGGCGATGAACTCGATCCCGAACCTGGCCGAGTGGCGCGCGACCATGGCCGGCTATTCGATCTTCGAAGGCAAGACCGCCAGCCAGGCCGCATCCAACGTCAGCGAGGCGGTGGACGCGCGCAAATACGGGCTGGACTGGATCGCGCGGGTCGCGTTCCAGGACATGCGCGTGCGCAAGAGTGCCGAGAAAGTCGAACTGCGCCATTGGGAGTCGTCCAACAGCGTCACCCTGCGCGCTTTGTTCGAGAAAGCCATCGAGAGCGATGCGCAGATGCTCAACATCCTCACCTGGAACGATTACGGCGAAACCCAGGTCGCTCCGTCGCGCGATCGCGGCTACGCGGTGACCGATCTGCTGGCCTATTACACGACCTGGTTCAAGACCGGCCAGGCGCCGCCGATCGCCCGCGACGCTTTGTACTACTTCCATCGCAAGCACCGGACCGACGCGCCCTACGACACCGGCAAACAGACCGCGGGCCCGTTCACCATTCCGTCCGGCCCGGTCGCCGAGAACCAGGTCGAACTGCTCGCGTTCCTGACCGAGCCCGGCGTGCTCAGCATCCGCCAGGGCAGCGATCTGCGGACCTTGTCGGCCCCGGCCGGCATGACCTCGTTCAAGGCGCCCCTGGTCGCGGGCACGACGCCGCAGTTCGAGCTCAGCCGCGGCAATCAAGTGGTCGAGTCGTTGACCAGCGCAACGCCGGTCCAGGCGTCGGTGGACTACCAGGACATGACCTACTACGCCGGCGGCAGCATCGAGTGCGCGCGTGCGTTGTAGCCGCATCCAAAGCTTGCCGACTTGGCGGTCGTCTGCGGCGCGGCGCGAAGGCCGCGCCGCAGACACGATCATGAATGCCTAGCGCAGGCCCGGATCGAGTGGCAGCACCAGCGTGACCCGCAATCCCGGCGCGTTGTCGCCGAGGCCGACCTGGCCACCGTGGCGCTGCACGATCGCACGAACCAGGCTCAGGCCCAGGCCGGTGCCGGGCGAGCCGCGATGCGTCTCCATGCGCTGGAACCGGTCGAACACCCGTTCGCGGTCGGCCTCGGGAATGCCGGGGCCGCGGTCGTCGATCCTCACGGCCAGGTTCTGGCCCTCCCGCCGCAGGCTCAGCGCGACCTCGCTCGCGACTGGCGCGTACTTGACCGCGTTGTCGAGCAGATTGACCAACATCTGGAACAACTGATCGGCATCGCCGCGCAAACGCGCCTCGCCCGCACCGGCCAGGTCCGCGCTGAGCGCGATGCCGCGTTCGGCCGCGATCGGCGTGTACAGCTCGACCGCGTCGCGCACCAACTCGGACAAGTCCAGCGCCGGCTCGTCGTGCACCGGCGGTTGCGCCTCGATCCGCGCCAGCCGCAGCAGGGCGCCGAAGGAATGAAGCAGTTGGTCGGTTTCGCCGATCGCCGCGTCGAGCTGAGTATCGGCTTCGCCCGCGCCGTGGCGCCGGCGCAGCTCTTCGAGGCGGTTGCGCAGGCGGGTCAACGGCGTGCGCAGGTCGTGGGCGATATGGTCGGTCGCATGGCGCACGCCGCCGAGCAATTCCTCGATGCGGTCGAGCATGCCGTTGAAGCGGCGCGCGAGCCGGTCGAAGGCGTCGTCGCTGCCGTCGAGTCGCGCGCGCAGGCCGAGTTCGCCGCTGCCCACGCGCACCGCGGTGTCGTCGAGGTGGCGCAGCCGGCGCGAGACCCAACGCGAAGTCAGCCAGCCGATCAGCGCGCCCAGCGTGGCCGCGACCAGCAAGGCCGCCAAGGCGGTGCGCAGCATCAGCGCGAGAAAACGATCCTGGCTGCGGGTGCGGGTGCCGGTCAGCAACGTGGTGCCGTCGGGCAGGCGTTGCAGTTGCGCGACCACCCGCAGGTCGCCGTCCCCGCCGTGTTCGGTGAACTCGACCCAGCGCGCGCCTTGGCGATGCGTGGGCAGGTCGCGGTAGTCGCCAGCGACGACACGGCCGTCGGTGGCGGTCAGCGCGTACACCGCATCCGGATCTTCGTCGTTGGCGATGCGTTCGCGCAGTTCGCCGAGCAAGGCGGCGCGGCCTTCGTCGCGATACACCTCGACCAGGCCGGCGGCGTCCACCCGCACCAGTTCGCGCGCGTCCTGGGTCAGCATCGCCGAGACCGCGTAGTGCACGCCGATGCCGAGCAGCACGAAGGCGAGCAGGAACGAGGCGGTCACCGCCAGCGCCAAGCGCGCGCTGGTCGAACGCGGGCTCAGGCGCATGTGCCGTGCCCGCACGAAGAGCAAATCCCCCCTGCCCGCCTTTTGCAAAGGGGGGAGTTCAGAGCTGAAGCGTTCAGCGCTGACACGCAGGACGCGCTCATGCGCCGAGCCGATAGCCGGCGCCGCGCACGGTGTGCAGCAGCGGCCGCGCGTGGCCCTGGTCGATCTTCTGGCGCAGGCGGCTGATGTGCACGTCGATGACGTTGGTCTGCGGATCGAAGTGATAGTCCCAGACCGCTTCCAGCAACATGGTCCGGGTCACCACCCGCTCGGCCTGGCGCATCAGGTACTCGAGCAGGCGGAATTCGCGCGGCTGCAGCTCGATGCGTTTGTCGCCGCGACGCGCCTCGCGGCTGAGCAGGTCGAGTTCGAGATCGGCCACGCGCAAGCGGGTCGGTTCGCTGCCGCCGGCTTGGCCGCGCCGCAGGATGCTGTCCAGGCGCGCGCTGAGTTCTGCGTAAGCGAAGGGTTTGACCAGGTAGTCGTCGGCGCCGGCGCGCAGGCCTTCGACGCGGTGGTCGACTTCGCCGAGTGCGGTCAGCAACAGCACCGGCGTACGGTTGCCGGCGCCGCGCAGGGTCTGCAGCACCACCAGGCCGTCGAGCCCGGGCAGCATCCGGTCGAGCACGAGCGCGTCGTAGTGCTCGGTGGTGGCCAGGAACAGGCCGTCCTTGCCGTTGCCGGCCTGGTCGACGGCATGGCCGTCCTCGCGCAGGCCCTTGGCGATGAAGCCGGCGGTGTGGGGATCGTCTTCGACGAGCAGGACG
This sequence comes from Lysobacter antibioticus, assembly GCF_001442535.1. Lineage (NCBI taxonomy): Bacteria > Pseudomonadati > Pseudomonadota > Gammaproteobacteria > Lysobacterales > Lysobacteraceae > Lysobacter > Lysobacter antibioticus. Next base: position 2,311,992 of record NZ_CP013141.1, read on the forward strand.
CGCATGCCGACTCCGGAATCGCGGACGGTGCGTGAGGCGGGACTGAAAAAGAATACCCCGCCGGCTCGCACCGGCGGGGCAAGGAACCCACGCCGACGATGCGTGGGGCTCGGGGGAGCGGGCGAAGGATCAGTTGGCGGCAGGCGCCGCCGCGGCAGAAGCGGTCTTCGTCGCCTTCTTGGCCTGGTGGTGTTTGTGTTTGGCGGTCTTGGCGGCCGGGGCGGCGCTCGAAGCGGTCGTCGCCGGCGCGGCGGCGAACGCGGAACCGGCGAACGCGGTGAGAGCGACGGCGATCAGGGCATTGCGGACGTTCATCTGTGGGCTCCTGGAAACGATTGGATTGGGATTCCTGCCGGTGGGGGCGTCCCCATCGCGAAGACAGGTTGCGCCGGCGGGCCTCGCCGCGAGCTTTCCGCTGCATGAACTTTTTGTAATGTGGCCCGGCGTGGGAAAGCGACACCGGCCGCGCGGCTCGTCGGCGCCGGATCGCCACCGCATACGGCTACAGCTCCATCGGTCTCGGGCATGATGCGGGCGAAACTCACCGCCTATAGGAGCCGACCCATGATCTGCCGCATCTGGCATGGCCGTACCCACGCCTCGCAAGCCGACGCCTACGCCGCCTTCCTGCAGCAGCGCGCGGTGGCGGATTACCGTTCGGTGCCCGGCAATCTGCAGGTACAGATTCTGCGACGGGAAGAGGGCGAGGTGACTCATTTCCTGACCGTCACCCATTGGGAATCGGAAGCCGCCATCCGCGCCTTCGCCGGCGAGCATCTGCTGCAGGCCAAGTATTACGACGAAGACCGGGATTTCCTGCTCGAATTCGAGCCGCTGGTGCAGCACTACAGCGTGGTGTGAACCCGCTCGATCAGTCGACCGGCGAAAACGCCGGCGCAGCTCTTTGTAGGAGCTGCGCAAGCTGCGACCACGACACTTCGCCCGCCGGCGCAGGTCGCGGCTCGCGCCGCTCCTACCCCAAAGCGGATTCGAGCGACCGGGCAAAAACGACGACAACGGCAGCGCAGCTCTTTGCAGGAGCTGCGCAAGCTGCGACCGCGACACTTCGCCCGCCGGCGCAGGTCGCGGCTCACGCCGCTCCTACCCCAAAGCGGATTCGGGCGACCGGGCAATAAACGACGACAACGGCAGCGCAGCTCTTTGTAGGAGCTGCGCAAGCTGCGACCGCGACACTTCGCCTGCCGGCGCGGTCGCGGCTTGCGCCGCTCCGACCCCAAAGCGGATTCGCGCGCTTACAACCCGCGCGCAGCCTCGCCCACGGCGCGGAACAGGGCGCGGCCCTTGTTCATCGTCTCTTCCCACTCCTTCTGCGGGTCGGAGTCGTAGACGATGCCGGCGCCGGCTTGCACGTGCAGGCGGCCGTCCTGGATCACGGCGGTGCGGATCGCGATGGCGGTGTCGGCGTCGCCGTGCCAGCCGATGTAGCCGACCGCGCCGGAATAGACGTTGCGCTTGATCGGCTCGAGTTCGCGGATCACTTCGAGCGCGCGGATCTTCGGCGCGCCGCTGACGGTGCCGGCCGGAAAGGTCGCGCGCAGCACGTCCATGTAGCTCATGCCCGCCTTCAAACGGCCGGTCACTTCGCTGACGATGTGCATGACGTGGCTGTAGCGCTCGATCACGAACTGCTCGCCGACTTCCACCGTGCCGGGTTCGGACACGCGGCCGACGTCGTTGCGGCCGAGGTCGATCAGCATCAGATGCTCGGCGCGCTCCTTCGGGTCGGCCAGCAATTCGGCTTCGAGCGCATTGTCTTCCTCGACCGTCTTGCCGCGCGGACGGGTGCCGGCGATCGGGCGCACGGTGACTTCCCCGTCCTGCAGACGCACCAGGATTTCCGGCGACGATCCGACCACCTGGGTGCCGCCGACGTCGAGGAAATACATGTACGGCGATGGGTTCAAGGCGCGCAGCGCGCGGTAGACGTCGACCGGCCGCGCCTTGAACGGCACGCTCAGCCGCTGCGACAGCACGACCTGGAAGATGTCGCCGGCGCGGATCAGTTCCTTGGATTTCTCGACCGCGTCGATGAAGCCTTCGCGGGTGAAACCGGATACGAAATCGCCTTCTTCGAGCCCGGCCGGGTCCAAGGTTTCCGGGTAGCTCGCGCCGCCGATGCGCAGCCGGTGCACGAGCTGGTCGAGACGGCGGTTGGCGCGGGCGAAGGCCTGCGGCTCGCGCGGGTCGGCGTGCACGATCAGGTACAGGCGGCCCTTGAGGTTGTCGAATACCGCGATCTCCTCGCTCTGCATCAGCAGGATGTCGGGAGTGCCGAGTTCGTCGGGCTTGTGCACGCCGTCGGACTGCGGGCCGGCCAGCCGGTGCTCGATGTACTGGATGCACTCGAAACCGAACCAGCCCACCAGGCCGCCGGTGAATCCCGGCAGGCCGTCGATCTTGGGCACCCGGTATTCGGTGCGCAGGCGCTCGACTTCGGCCAGGGGGTCGTCGACGACGCGGCTGTCGACCAGCTCGCCGTGCTCGGTGACGAACAAGGTGTGGCCGGCGAAGGCGTACACGCGCTGCGCGGGCAAGCCGATGATCGAATAGCGGCCGAAGCGTTCGCCGCCCTCGACCGACTCGAACAGGTAAGTGTGCGGGCCGTCGGCGAGCTTGAGATAGACCGAGAGGGGGGTATCGAGGTCGGACAGGACCTCGCGTACGACCGGAATACGGGTGTAGCCGTTAGCGGCCTGTTGCTGGAAGAGTTCGTGCGAAATCACGCGGCAGTTCCTTCATGGACGAGTGGGCAGGAGCGACGATGGCCGACGGCCACCATCGCCAACCCACGTCGGCACAAAGGAAATGCGGGTTCGCCCAGGCTTTCATGGACGCTACTGTAGCCGCTTCGCCGGCGCCGCGCGACGGCCTCAGCCGGCAACCGCCCGGGACGATTCTTGCAACGTCGGCGCCATGGCCGACAGCAGCGGGCAGGCGACCGGCAGGTGCATGCGCACGCGGCCGGCCACGCAGTCGATGCGGAAGTGGTGCGAGCAGACCGGTTCGCCATCCAGGTTGAGGGTCAGCGCCCGCGGCGATTCGATCTCGACCCAGCGCAACTGCACACGGGTGGCGACGCGATCGAGCGCGGCATGCTTGCCTTCGGTCAACAGGGTGCGCACGGTCGCGCCGACTTCGCCGGACAGGTCGGGCACCACGGTGACGTCGAGCAGGCCGTCGTCGATCAGGGCGTCCGGGCACAGGACCTGGCCGCCGCCGGCCTGCTTGCCATTGCCGATGCCGAGGGCGATGAAGTCGCCCTCCCACTCGAAGCCCTCGCCGTGGATACGGGCGCGCATCGGCTCGATACGGCCGAGTTTGGAAATCCCGGTAACCAGATAGGCCAGGCCGCCGAGCATTTTTTTGAGGCCGGCGTCGGTCTCGATGGTCACCTGGGTGCCGAAGCCGCCGCTGGCGAGATTGGCGGCCCAGTGCAGGCCGTCGGGCGCTTCGAGACGGATCAGGTCGATCGGCTGCGGCGGCCGGCGCGCGATCAGATCCAGCGCCAGCGTGGGGTCGCTCGGAATCAGCGCAGCGCTGGCGAAATCGTTGGCGGTGCCGAGCGGCACCAGCCCGAGCGAGGGCAGCACGTCGGCGGATTCGTCGCGATGGGCCAGCGTGGTCGCGACCTCGCTGAGGGTGCCGTCGCCGCCGGCCGCGACGAGGGTATCGACGCCGTCGGCGATGGCCTCGGCCACATAGCGCTCGGCGTCGCCGCCCTCCCAGGTGACGCGGACATCCAGGTCGATACCGCGCTCGCGTATCGCGACCACGGCCTCGCGCAAGTCGTCGTCGCCGGCGGACTTGCCGTTGAGAATCAAGCGCCAACGAGGTTTGGGCATGGAGAAGTGAGTCCCGGACGGAGCCCGCGAGGCTAGCAGTCTTGGGGGAACTACCGGTGAACACCGGCGGGGCGGCGGACATCCGACCGCCGATGCTGGGCGCACAAAAGTCCGAATCCGCCACTTTTGTCACACACCGGTCATGGTTGATCCGGAGTATAGGAGGCCATATCAGGGACGACGGGCGGAGGCTGGATTGCCTCCAATTATTCCGGGACGCGGGCCGCAAGGCCCGCGTCCTTTGCTTTGGGGCGCTGCGCTGGGCTCGAAACGCCCCGCCCCATTCGCCGTCGCCCCGCATCGCCGACCGTTGCCGTTGCCGTTGCCGTTGCCGTTGCCGTTGCCGTTGCCGTTGCCGTTGCCGTTGCCGTAAAGATTTTGCGGTTGCTGTGCGCCGCCTCGCACTAGCGAAGGCCATAGAAGACCCGGAGGGCGGCCGGCAAGGATGCCGGCCGTTTTTCATCGGGACAGGGATGTCCCGTATGAAAAAGCCCTGCGTATGCATCGCTCATGCGGGCCTTTGATTCAAAGAAAAGCATTTTTCTTTGGTTACCTTTCTTTTGTTGCTTATGACAAAAGAAAGTAACCCGCCGCTTTAGTGGCGGAAGCTTTTGGCGTTTGATCTTTGCTCTGCAAAAGCGCCAAGCAAGAGCAGAGCTTCCGTCCGCTGACGCGGCCGGGTTACTTTCTTTTGCTAAGCCCAAAAGAAAGGTAACCAAAGAAAAGGGCTCTCCTTGCAAGGGCACAGGCCACGAGTGCGGTGCTGTCGCCGGGATTTTCCGATAAGACGTCCCTGTCTTATCGGAAAACGCCGCACGTCCTGTGCGGCGCCCTCCGGGTCTACAGTTGACCGGTAAAGCGACAAAGCAGATCAAAACCATGGCAAGGCCATCGTTCGGGAGGGCGATCGCCATCAAGGCGCCACGAGCGCCTGCAGGCATGACCTACACCGCCGCCATGAGAAAAAGACACGAGATTCAGATCTTGAGGTCGCGGCTTGCGCCGCGCCTATCCTTGGGTACGCCAGCGCGACGGTGCGCGTCAGCTCAACGCAAGACTTCGTCCGCCAACACCACCCCATCCTCATCCGCGCACAGCCAATCGCCGGGGCGAATGACCAGACCGCCGATCTCGACCGCCACATCGCGCGCACCCTGACCGAGTTTGTCGGTCTTGCGCGGGCAGGTGCCCAGCGCCTTGACGCCGAGTGCCATCGCCCCGATCGCGCCGCTGTCGCGGATCGCGCCGTAGACGACCACGCCGGCCCAGCCGTTCTCGACGGCCTTGGCCGCCAACAGATCGCCGAGCATCGCGCGGCGCATCGAGCCGCCGCCGTCGATCACCAGCACGCGGCCGTTGCCGGCTTCGGCCACGGCTTCGCGCACCAACGAATTGTCTTCGTAGGCCTTGATCGTGCTGACCAGGCCATCGAAGGCCAGGCGCCCGCCGTAGTCGCGCAACGGCAGGTCCAATATGCGAACCCGTGCCTCATGCAGATCGCACAGGTCGCAGGTGTTCATCCGCGCACCGCCGCGACCGCTGCCTTCATCTTGCCGATCACCTCGGCGTAATCGGGCGCGTTGAATACCGCCGAACCGGCGACGAAGCTGTCGGCGCCGGCCGCGGCGATCTCGGCGATGTTGTCGGTCTTGACCCCGCCGTCGATCTCCAACCGGATCGCACGGCCGCTGTTGTCGATGCGTTCGCGCACGCGGCGCAGCTTGTCGAGCGCCGAGGGGATGAAGCTCTGGCCGCCGAAGCCCGGGTTGACCGACATCAGCAGCACCAGGTCCAGGTCTTCCAGGACCCAGTCGAGCACTTCGATCGGGGTCGCCGGATTCAGCACCAGGCCGGCCTGGCAGCCGTGCGACTTGATCAACTGGATCGTGCGGTGCACGTGGCCGCTGGCTTCGGGATGGAAGCTGATGATGCTGGCGCCGGCCTTGGCGAAATCGGGGACGATGCGGTCGACCGGCTCCACCATCAGGTGCACGTCGATCGGCGCGGTCACGCCGTGCTTGCGCAGCGCCTCGCAGATCATCGGGCCGATGGTCAGGTTCGGCACGTAATGGTTGTCCATGACGTCGAAATGGACCCAGTCGGCGCCGGCCTTGAGGACGTTGTCGACCTCCTCGCCGAGCTTGGCGAAGTTGGCCGAGAGGATCGAAGGGGCGATGACGGTGGATTGCAGGGACATGCGACGGGGCCGGTACGGACAGGCGGCCATTGTCGCCTCCCCCAGCCGGGGGGCCAAGCGCGGACGGATCAGCGGCGCTGGCGCAGGGTCTTGATGCGGTCGTAGGCGCGGTTGATCTCGCGGGCGCGCTGCTCGGCCTGGCTGCGCAGTTCCGGGGCGGCCTGGGTCACTCGGTCCGGGTGGTACTGCGCCATCAGCCGGCGGTAGGCCTGGTCGACCTCGCTGTCGCTGGCCTCGGTGGTCAGGCCCAGCACCGCATAGGGGTTGTCGCCGCGCAGCTTGAACCAGTCGGTATCGAAAGCGTGGCCGATCAGCAGGCCGATGATGGCCCCCAGGAAGGGGTTGCCGCGCAGCAGCGCCGCGCCGGCGAAGAAACCCAGCAATTTGCCGTACCAGCGCTTCATCCGCACCCATCGTCCCGGGCCGTTCGCGGCCCGCCCAGGCCCGTGCGGGCCGCCGGACCCCAGTCTACCTGCACGCGGACGCCAGCCGGCGTACACTGCCCGGCCCCGTCGCGCCTGCGCGCGCGAGCCGTCCGGCTCCGGCGGCGCGAAGCGATGGGGGGAATCATCTATGCCGCCGCCATCAGGGGTCCCCACGTTGACGACCACACTGCTGCAATCCGAACTGCCCGGCCTGCCCTTGCGCCACCGCGGCAAGGTCCGCGATGTCTTCGACCTTCCGGCCGATCGCCTGCCCGCGGGCGCCGCCCCGGGCGGTGACTGTCTGTTGATGGTCGCCACCGACCGCCTCAGCGCCTTCGACGTCGTGCTGCCCGACCCGATTCCGGGCAAGGGCGAGATGCTCTGCCAGATCAGCAACTTCTGGTTCGGCAAGACCGCGCACATCATTCCCAACCACCTGACCGGGATCGACGTCGCCGCGGTGTTGCCCGAGGGCGTCGACGCCCGGCTCTACGCCAAGCGCACGGTGGTGACCAAACGGCTCAAGCCGGTGCCGATCGAGTGCATCGCGCGCGGGTATCTGATCGGCAGCGGCTGGAAGGACTACCAGCGCACCGGCCGGGTCAGCGGCATCGCCCTGCCGAGCGGCCTGCGCCAGGCCGAACAATTGCCCGAGCCGATCTTCACCCCCTCGACCAAGGCCGCCGTCGGCGACCACGACGAGAACATCGACTTCGACACCGCCGTGCGCACGGTCGGCGCCGGGCTCGCCGAAGCGGTGCGCGACGCGACCCTGCGCCTGTACCGCTACGCCGCCGACTACGCGGCCGAGCGCGGCATCCTGCTGGCCGACACCAAGTTCGAGTTCGGCACCGATGCCGACGGCCGTCTCTACGTCATGGACGAAATGCTGACGCCGGACTCCTCGCGCTACTGGCCGGCCGACCAGTACCAGGTCGGCACCAGCCCGCCGAGCTACGACAAGCAGTTCGTGCGCGACTACCTGGAGACGCTGGGCTGGGACAAGACCCCGCCGGGTCCGAACCTGCCGGCCGAAGTGATCGAGCGCACCCGCGCCAAATACGCCGAGGCGCTGCAGAAACTCGCCGGCATCTCGATCGACTGACACCCCACCGGCCCGCACATGCGGGCCGGTTCGGTTTTAAGCGCCCCCCACCGGGGCCTGCCCGGCCAATCGCGTGCGCAGGCGCGGCCAACCTGCTTTCGCGCGCCTCATGCGCCGCGCGATCCGCGCCACACTCGGGGCCCGACCACGGATTCAGCCCTGCCGCCATGCGCGTTACTCTGGCCCGATCGTCTCTCTCGCGAGTACCGCATGAATATCGGTTACCTGTACCTGACCATCGCCATCGCCGCCGAAGTGGTGGCGACCAGCGCGCTCAAAGCCTCCGAAGGTTTCACCCGCACCGTGCCCTCGCTGATCGTCGGCATCGGCTACGCGACCGCGTTCTATTTCCTTTCGCTGGTGCTGCGCACGGTCCCGGTCGGGGTCGCCTATGCGATCTGGTCCGGGGTCGGCATCGTCCTGATCGCCGCAATCGGCTGGCTGTTCATGAAACAGACCCTGGACGCCGGCGCGCTCGTCGGCATCGGCCTGATCGTGGCGGGGGTGGCGGTGATCCAGCTATTCTCGAAGTCCGCGGCGCACTAGCCGCAGGCACCCAACCGCGGACATTGCGTCCGCCCCGCCGCAACGGGAGTCGACCATGAGCACCGTCGCCGAGTCGTCGCAACGCCCCATCGACCGCTGGTTCGCCAGTTATTCCGGCGACCATCGCAACGCCACCAACCAGAGCATCCACGTCGTCGCGGTGCCGGCGATCCTGTGGAGCGTCATCGCCTTGTTGTGGTGCATCCCCGCCCCGGGCACCTACTTTCGCCCGGGCGCCTGGGCCGCGCTGGCGATGTTCGCCGCGCTGCTGTTCTACTACCGGGCCTCGCGCAAGCTCGGCTTCGGCATGCTGGTGCAGTTCGTGGTGTTGTCGCTGATCGCGCATTGGATCGCACAAGGTTTCGGCATCACCGTGCTGCTCTACACCGCCATCGCCGTGTTCGTGGTGGCCTGGATCGCGCAGTTCATCGGCCACAAGATCGAAGGCAAGAAGCCGAGCTTCCTGACCGACCTGACTTATCTGCTGATCGGCCCGGCCTGGGTGCTGTCGAAGCTGTACCGTAAGTTCGGCTGGTCGTACTGAGCGATCCGCGGCGCGACGCTTACGGTAGGAGCGGCGTCCTACTGGATTCCCTTCGGTCCCGAGCCGCGACCGCACCGTGGCGACGATCTCGCCGGCCACGGTTTGCGATCGCATGGCGCCCCTAATTAAGGCAGCTCCTTAAGGCAGCCCGGCATCCCGCCGCATCACAACGACTTCAGGTAATACCGCCCAGCAGATACACACACAGCCCCGCCTGCGCCCACAGCACCGCGCAGGTCGGCGCCGACACCGACAAAGCCCGCGACCAGCTCAAGCGCAGCCCGTCGGGGCCGGGCAGATGGATGCGCACGCTGAAAGCCAGGGCCAGGCACGACAGCGCGAAGGCGATCGCCGCGAACGGCCAGCCGGAGCTGGCGGCCTGGCCGTGCAGGACGATCATCGCCGTCACCGCCAACATCGCCCACAGCACCAGGGCGAACACCACCGACCACAACGCCGCGCCATAGGCCGGCCGCGCCTTGACCAGCTGCGATACCCAGCCGCGCAGCAACCACGCACTCGGCATCAGCCAGAACACCAAGGCCGCGATCGCCAACATCCCCCAGACGAACGGGCCCGCGGCCTGCAACGCTTGCTTCACAATACTTCTCCCGTCACGCCATTCGCGACCCGCTCGAGCGGCCGTCACGATAGCCCAATCGACCTCCCCCATGCCCGTTCGCGACATCGTCCTGTTGCTGCTCGTCGTCCTGTCCTGGGCGCTCAACTTCCTGACCTCGGCCTATGCGCTGCGCGAGATCCCGCCGCTGCTGTTCACCGGCCTGCGTTTCGCCCTGCTCGCCCTGCCGCTGGCGTTCTTCGTCAAACGCCCGGCGCCGGGCCAGTGGCCGCGCCTGATCGCGGTCTGCCTGTGCATCGGCGTGCTGCATTTCGGCCTGAGCTTCAGCGCGCTCAAAGCCGCCGGCGACCTGTCCTCGCCGGCGATCGTGCTGCAAAGCTATGTACCGATGACGGCGGTGCTGGCCTGGTGGCTGCTCGGCGAGCGCTTCGCCTGGCGCACCGGAATCGCCATCGGCTTGAGCTTCGCCGGCGTGCTGGTGCTCGGCTTCGACCCGCTGGTGCTCGACAAGCCGATGGCGGTGGTGCTGATGCTGGTCTCGGCCGCGTTCCTGGCCCTGGGCACGGTGTTGATGAAAGGCCTGCGCGGTCTCGATGCTTATAGCCAGCAAGGCTGGACCGCGCTGATCGCGGTGCTGCCGCTGATCGGCCTCAGCATCGCCGTCGAGCCCGGCGGGCTGGCCGCACTCGGCTCGGTGAGCTGGGTCGCCTGGCTCGGCGTGGTGTATGCCGCGTTCGTCTCGTCCCTGCTCGGCCACGGCCTGTATTACGTGCTGGTGCAGCGCCACCCGGTCGCCAAGGTCACCCCGTGGCTGCTGCTGGTGCCCGTATTCGCCATCGCCCTCGGCGTCGCTTTCTGGGGCGATCGCCCCGGCCCGCGGCTGTGGATCGGCGGCGCGATGGTGCTGGGCGGCGTGCTGATCATCGCCCTGCGTTCGCTGGCGAAGTCGCGCACGCCGGCGTCGGCGACGGATGCGTGAGCAAAGGGGGAGGAGCGGTGCGAGCCGCGCCCCCCGGGACGCGCAGAGGCAATGCCGAAATCATCCGCCGAAGCGGCGTGCTGTCGCGGGGTAGGAGCGGCGTCCTACTGGATTTCCTTCGGTCACAAGCCGCGACCGCGCTGTAACGGGTTTGCGGCGTTTCGCTCAAGCAAGATCAAGATCAAGATCAAGATCAGGATCAAACGCTAAAAGCTTCCGCCACTAAAGCGGCGGGTTACTTTCTTTTGTCATAAGCAACAAAAGAAAGGTAACCAAAGAAAAATGCTTTTCTTTGAATCACAGGCCCGCACGAGCGGTGCATACGCAGGGATTTTTCATACGGGACATCCCTGTCCCGATGAAAAACGGCCCGCATCCCTGCGGGCCGCCCTCTGGGTCTTCGATTGCCTTCGCAAGTGCTCGGCGGCGCACAGCCAGAACTAAGGCCTTGGATCGAAATGGCTTCGAGGGATTTTCGTCAGCCAAGATTCGCGGTCGCGGCTCGCGCCGCTCCTACCCTAAGAGCAAGCGCAAACCGGCAACCGCTCCGATTGCTATTGCCGAGATTTTGATCTGCTTTGCCGCTTTGCCGGTCAACCGGAGACCCGGAGGGCGGCGCACAGGACGTGCGCCGTTTTTCGATAGGACAAGGATGTCCTATCGAAAAATCCCGGCGCGGGCATCGCACTCGTGGCCTGTGCCCTTGCAAGGAGAGCCCTTTTCTTTGGTTACCTTTCTTTTGGGCTTAGCAAAAGAAAGTAACCCGCACCCTTTAGGGGGCGGAAGCTTTGCAGTTGCAGTTGCAGTTGCAGTTGCTGTTGCTGTTGCTTCATCGCCTTACGGCCACAGGCGCCGCAGCGGGATACGACGCTGTCGCGGCTTGCGCCGCTCCTACCCTCGCGTCAGTTCGCGGCTTCGATCGGTGACGTCGGCGCTGTTACCTCTGCGCGTTCCGCGGTCGCGGCTCACGCCGCTCCTACAAGGGGAACGACGCGAGATCGCAGCATCACGACTACTCCCGCGGCGGCTCGAACATCTCCGCGCTCGGCCGGAACGCCCGCGGCGCGTAGCCGAAATCGCGCTGCGCCGGCCCCAAATCGAAGGTCATGTCGCCACGCATCCGCCGCACCGCGGCTTCGCCGAGCCCGGAGGCGCGGCCGGTCGCCTGCGCAGCAAGCAGCGCAAGGTTGAACAGCGGCGACGGCAGCTCGATCAGGCGCACCGGCGGGCGCAGGCAGGCCAGGGTGCGCGCGACCATGTCGCGGTAGCTCAGCACTTCGCCGCCAGGCACGGCGTAGACCTGGCCGAAGGTCGCCGGCACGTCGAGCACGGCAAAGGCGGCATCGGCGAGGTCGTCGACGTGCACCGGCTGGCGCAGGCCGTTGGCGCCGCGCGGCAAGGGGAAGTAGCGCAGGCGGCGGGCCAGTTGCGCGATCCGGGTCAGGGTGGCGTCGCGGCCGGCGCCGTAGATCAGGGTCGGGCGCAACACGGTCACCGCATCCTTGCGCGGTACCGCCGCGGCGAACAAGGCAGCCTCGCCCTCGCGCAACTCCTGGGCGACGCGGCGCTCGTCGGCATCGGCCGAGCCGCGCTTGGTCTCGGCGCTGGTCGAACCGAACGCGATCACGCGCGAGGCCTCGATGCCCGATTGTTCGTACCACTTGGCGAACTTCAGCAGCGGACCGCAGCTGAAGATCGCATCGACGCGCGCCGGCAACGCCGGCATCGACGACAGATCGCCCTGCAGCCAATGCAGGCCGGGGCGGTCGTGCTGTTCGTGGCGCGAAACCCCGGTGACCCGCCATCCGGCGTGATAGAGCCGTTGCAGCAGCGGCACGCCGATCTGGCCGCTGCCCCCCAAAACCAAAGCGTGTCTCATGCGTTCAGCCCTGCGCACTCCGCGCCGGCAGCACCGCGCGCAACCAGAAATAACCGACCACCGCCGACAGCAGCGACGCGCCGAGGATGCCGAGCACGGCCTCTTCGTAGCGCAACGGGTCTTGGTAAGCCAACGAAGCGATGAACAGACTCATCGTAAAACCGATGCCGCACATCAAACCCAGGCCGACCATCGCGCGCAGGTCCATGCCGGCGGGGAAACGGGCCCAGCCGAGCACGCGCATCAGCAGCGCCGCGCCGACGATGCCGACCGGCTTGCCGACCACCAGACCCAGCACGATGCCCATCGGCAACGCGGCGGTCGCGTCTTCGAGCTTGACTCCGCTCAGCGACAGGCCGGCGTTGACGAAGGCGAACAACGGCAGGATCGCGTAGGCCACCCACGGATGCAGCGCGTGCTCCAGGGTTTCCAGCGGCGAATGCTCGTGCTCGTCGTCGATCGCATTGCGCTTGTCGACGTGCGGGATCACCAGGCCGGTGGCGACGCCGGCGAGGGTCGCGTGCACGCCGGACTTCAGCACGCACACCCACAGCACCACACCCAGCGCGAGATAAGGCCCCAGCGAGGTCACGCCGCGGCGGTTGAGCACCCACATGGCGGCCAGCGCGAGCGCCGCCCACATCAGCGCGCCGACCGAGAGGCCGTGCGAATAGAAGAAGGCGATGATGAGGATGGCGATCAGGTCGTCGACCACCGCGATCGTCGACAGCAGCAGCTTCATCGCCACCGGCACGCGCGAGCCCAGCAGGGCGAGCACGCCGAGGGCGAAGGCGATGTCGGTCGCGGTCGGCACGGCCCAGCCGCGCATCGCCGCGGCATCGCCGCGGTTGAGCGCGACGAACAGCAGGGCCGGCACGATCACGCCGGCGGCGGCGCAGACCATCGGCAGCACCAGTTGCGAGCGCTCGGCCAGTTGGCCGCTGAGGGCCTCGCGCTTGATCTCCAGGGCGACGACCAGGAAGAAGATCGCCATCAGGCCGTCGTTGATCCACAGCAACAAGGGCTTGGCGATGTCTAGCGCGCCGATGCGCACCTGCACCGGGATCTCGCGGAAGGCCTCATATGCGGCCTGCAGCGGCGAATTGGCGGCGATCAGGGCCAGCACCGCGGCGACGATGAGGACGATGCCGCCGGCGGCTTCCAGGCGGAAGAATTCGCTCAGCGCGCGCAACGCGCGTCGCGGCAAGCGCGTGGGGGTGAGTTCGCTCATCCGGCCATTATATCGACGGCAACCGTCCGCCCCGCGTCAATGGCCGATCAGCGCAGCAGCATCAGCACTTCGAAGCCGATCCAGCCCAGCAGGCCTACGAGCAGGATCGCGCCCTCGCGTTTGCTCACGCGCAGGTCGCCCCGCAGCATCGGGTACAGCATCAGGGCGAACACCGCCGCGGCCGGCAGCTCGAAACGCACGAACGAGGCCGGCAGGGGCACGCTGTGCCAGGCCGCCATGCCGCCGATCACGATCAGCAGATTGAACAGACTCGAGCCGACCACGTGGCCGACGACGATGTCGCCCTGCCCGCGCCGCGCCGCGGCGACCGCGGCCATGGCCTCGGGCAGCGCAGTGCCGATCGCCACCGGCAGCAGACCGGTCAGCAGCGGCGAAAGACCCATCGCGGCACCGATGATGGCCGCATTCGGCGAACCGAAACCGGCCGCCGCCGCCGGCGAGGCGCCGAGGCTCCACAGGCCGTCGCCGCCGATGATCAGGTACGCGCCCAGGTGCATCAGCGCCAGCGCGATCAGCACCCGCACCAGATTCAGGCCGAGGTGGGTCTGGGTCTGGGCGAAGGCGGCGATGGCGTCCTGCAGCTCCGGCGCCTCGCGACGGGTGCGCGCGATCGCATAGGCGACCACCGCGACGAACGCCAGCAGCATGACGATGCCTTCGCCGCGGCTGAGCACGCCGTCCAGCCCCAGGCCGATCACCGCCAGGGTGCCGAGCAACAGCACCAGCAACAGCGGCGCCAGCGCGCGCCAACGCACCAACAGCGGCGCGGCGAGCGCGGCCAGGCCGAGGGTCAGGCCGAAATTGACCGCGTTGCTGCCGACCGCATTGCCGAGCGCGAGCGCCTGCTGGCCGCGCACCACCGCCTGCAGGTTGACCGCGAGTTCCGGCAGCGAAGTGCCGAACGCCACCAACACCAGGCCGGCCGCGAACGGCGAGGCGCCGAAGCGCTGGGCCAGGCCCGAGGCGCCCTTGACGATCGAATCGCCGCCCAGGGCCAGCAACACCAGGCCGAGTACGAATAAGCCGACGGCTTCGAACATGACGATCATCCCCTTGCGGTCAATGGCCGATTCTATGCTCAGGCCGGGCCAGGTTGCGCTTTCGCCGCCTCGCGGCGGCCGCTTCGTTCGTTGCCGGCCTCAGGAGCAGCCTTCGACATAGTCGACCTGCGGCGGCACGCCGATGCGCCAGGCCGTGACTTTGCCGGCGGCATCGGTCTCGAACACCAGGGCGCCGGCAGCGCCGCCGGCGTCGCTTATGCGCAGGTTCTTGCCGCCGTCGACGTACTTGTGCGGCTGCTCCTCGACCCGGCCGGCGTAGAGCTTGCGGATCTCGTCCGCGCTCATGCCGCGCTTGCCGCCGCCGGGTGCGGTCTCCTTGTCGTTGCCGACGTCGACGCGGGCGAACTTGCCGTTCTCGATCATGAAACCGAACTCGGCCGCGTTCTGCGCCCAGATCGGCCGCAGGTAATAACAACCGCCGTCGGCCGCGGCCTCGCCCCTGAGCTCGCCGCCCCAGGCCTTCTTGGCTTCATCGGCGCTCATGCCGAAGCGCAGGTCGCCGTAGCCGTCGAAGCGCGCCAGGGTGTCGCTCGCGGGCGGCGTGACCACCGGTGCGGTCGCCGGCGGCACGTCTTCGGCGGGCTGATCGTTGGCCGGCGGGGTCTGCGCCGTCGCGGTGTCGTTCGGGCCGGCGGCCTCGCGCTGGCAGGCACTCAAGGCCAGGGCCAACAGCAGCGGGGGCAACAAGGCGGACAGGCTCAGCTGTTTCATCGGCAGGACTCCGGCGCGCGGGGCGCGGTTCGGGTGGCCGCTGCAGCCTAGCCGTTTTGCGTGAATGCGGTGCGAAACGCCGCGGCCGACAGGACCGCGCAAGCGTCTCGCGCGGCCGAAGCCGCGCGAGGATACAGCGATGAAGCCGGCGCTCAGTCGCGCTTGGACGGGTCGAAATGCTTGCGCAAGCCGGCCCAGCAAGCCTGGTAGTCGCGCTGGCGATGCGCGGCGTCGAAAGCCTGCGCGGCCGGACGGATCACCGCGCGCGTCTCGAACATGAAGGCCATGGTGTCGACGATCACGTGCGGCTGCGAGAGGTCCGCGGCCGAGGCCTTCTCGAAGGTCTGCGCATCCGGGCCGTGGCCGGTCATGCAGTTGTGCAGGGACGAGCCGCCGGGCGCGAAGCCGTCGGCCTTGGCGTCGTAGGCGCCGTGGATCAGGCCCATGAACTCGCTGGCGATGTTGCGGTGGAACCACGGCGGCCGGAAGGTGTGCTGGGCCACCAGCCAACGCGGCGGGAAGATCACGAAGTCGATGTTGGCCGTGCCGGGCGTATCGCTCGGCGAGGTCAGCACGGTGAAGATCGACGGGTCGGGATGGTCGAAGCTGATCGAACCGATGGTGTTGAAGCGGCGCAGGTCGTATTTGTACGGCGCGTAGTTGCCGTGCCAGGCGACCACGTCGAGCGGCGAATGGCCGATGTCGGCGCGCCACAGATGGCCCTGGAACTTGGCGATCAGCTCGAACTCGCCCTCGAGGTCCTCGTAGGACGCGTGCGGGGTCAGGAAATCGCGCGCGTTGGCCAGGCCGTTGGCGCCGATCGGGCCGAGGTCGGGCAAACGCAACAAGGCGCCGAAGTTCTCGCAGACATAGCCGCGCGAGGGGCCATCGAGCAGTTCGACGCGGAAGCGCACGCCGCGCGGGATCACCGCGACTTCGAGCGGCTCGACTTCGAGCGCGCCGAACTCCGTGGCGATCGACAGACGCCCCTGCTGCGGCACGATCAGCAGCTCGCCGTCGGCGTTGTAGAAGTAGCGGCCCTCCATCGAACGGTTGGCCGCGTACAGATGCACGCCGCAACCGTGCTGGCCGGCCGACGAGCCGTTGCCGGCCATGGTGTACAGGCCGTCGACGAAGTCGGTCGCCGCTTCCGGCAGCGGCAGCGGGTCCCAGCGCAGTTGGTCGGGCGACACCGGGCCGTTGCCGAAGTCGTTGTGGAAACGCGGCTGACCGTAGGGCACGAAGGTGCCGTGCATCGCCGCCGGGCGAATGCGGTACAGCCAACTCCGCCGGTTCTCCTTGCGCGGCGCGGTGAACGCGGTGCCGCTGAGCTGCTCGGCATACAGGCCGAACGCCGCGCGCTGCGGCGAGTTCTGCCCCTGCGGCAGAGCGCCGGCGACGGCTTCGCTGGCGAATTCGTTGCCGAAGCCGCTCATGTAGCCGCGCGGACGCTGGCGTTGAGCGTCGGTGCTGGGCATCGGGATGACGTTGTCGATGTCGTTGGCTGCGGTGCTCATACGGGCTCGCTGGGCTGTTGGACGCCGCGCCGTGGGCGGCGCGCGTGCGGGACGTGACACAGGTTCAAGGACGCAGTTTCAAATCGGTGCCGCGATGAATCGATACGAGCCCGCCGGCCCCAGGGAGGCCGGCGCCTCTTACAGGCCCAGGGCGCGACTGAGCACGTAGGGGTGCGATCGGTCGACGACCAGCGCCAGTTGCGTCGCCAGCTCCAGGATCCGCGGCGTATCCGCGCGCCACACCATGATGACGTTCAAGTTGTCGCTGACCCGGTCGTCGATCACCAAGGCCTCATAACCGCCGTTGTCCTCGCGTTCGGCCAGCAGCGGGTCGAGCCAGGCGAAATACTCGCTCACCAACAGCTTCGGCCCGCCCGGGTTCTCCGGAAAATCCGCCAGGGGCTCGTCGAACCATTCGCTGATGAGCTCATGCACCTCGTCGATCTTGTCGCCGACCGCGAAGTGCTGCATGAGCTTGAACACCAGCGCGGTCTGCCTCAGCTCGTCGGGCTCCGGGTCTTCCATCCATCCGAACTCCGGATCGTCCGCGGCGCCCTCGATGGAAGCGACCAGCGAATCCACCTCTTCGGATTCGAGTTCGCGGAAAGTCAGCAGATCGACGAGTTCCCTGAGCATGCGCATTCCCTGGCTTGGCCGGCCGTCTTGGCCGGCCGTTATAGTACGCCGCGCTTGATCTGGTCGCGCTCGATGCTCTCGAACAGGGCCTGGAAATTGCCCTCGCCGAAACCTTCGTTGCCCTTGCGCTGGATGATCTCGAAGAAAATCGGGCCGATCGCGTTGGTGGTGAAGATCTGCAGCAGCTTGCGCTGATGGGTCTCGCGGTCGGCGTCGATCAGGATCTTGTTCTTGGCCAGGCGCGCCACGTCTTCGTTATGGTTCGGCACGCGCTGGTCGATCACTTCGAAATAGGTATCCGGGGTGTCCAGGAAGTCCACGCCCTGCGCGCGCATCGCCTCGACGGTCTCGTAGATGTCGTCGGTGAAACAGGCGATGTGCTGGATGCCCTCGCCCTTGTAGGCGTCCAGGTACTCGTTGATCTGGCTCTTCGGGTCGCTGGATTCGTTGAGCGGGATACGCACGACGCCGTCCGGCGCGGTCATCGCCTTCGACACCAGGCCGGTCTTGGCGCCCTTGATGTCGAAGTAACGGATCTCGCGGAAGTTGAACAGACGCTCGTAATAGTCCGACCACTTCTGCATGTTGCCGAAGTACAGGTTGTGGGTCAGGTGGTCGATGAAGGTCAAGCCGAACCCGGTCGGGTTCTGCTCGGCGCCCGGGATCGGCTCGTAGTCTTCATACGCCGTGCCCTTGTCGCCGTAGCGGTCGACCAGGTACAGCATGCAGTCGCCGATGCCCTTGACCACCGGCGCGTCGATCGCGCGGGTGTCGGCGCGCTCGGTCACCGCTTCGCCGCCGTTGCCGAGCACGGCCTCGTAGACCTCGTTCGCCGGCTTCTTGAAGCGGATCGCGAAGCCCGCCGCGCAGGGGCCGTGCGCCTCGGCGAACGCCGCGGCGAAGCTGTCGGGCGATTCGTTGACCAGGAAGTTCACCCCGCCCTGGCGGTAGACCGTGATCGGGCGGGTCTTGTGGCGCAGCACGGCGCTGAAGCCGAGCTTGCGGAAATAGTCGTGGAGCAGGTCGCTGCGGCCCTTCGGGGCGGCGAACTCGACGAACTCGAACCCGTCGATGCCGAGCGGATTCTCAAACGTGGTGACCTGCATGCCGAGGTTGGGCTGCGCATTCATGGCATTGTTCTCAGGTGGCGGCCGGGTCCGCTGCGGACGGCCTTGTCGAAAGGGTCGTTATAGTTTCACATGAAACCATAAGCAAGGCACAGTGCAACATGAATCGATCTCAATCCGACCCCGATGCGGCCCCCGAAACAGCCCCCTCCGGCGCCCAGACCGCGCCGATCGGCAAGCCCGGCGGGCCGCGCCATGCCGAACTGGACCTGGAACACTTCCTGCCCTACCGCCTCTCGGTCCTGTCCAACCGGGTCAGCAGCGCGATCGCGCGGGTCTATTCCGAGCGCTTCGCCCTCAGCGTGACCGAGTGGCGGGTGATGGCGGTCCTGGGCCGCTACCCCGGCCTGTCGGCCAACGAGGTCGCCCAGCGCACCGCGATGGACAAGGTCGCGGTCAGCCGCGCGGTCGCTCGCCTGATCGAAGCCGGCCGCCTGGAGCGCGACACCCACGACGACGACCGCCGCCGCTCGGTGCTGCAGTTGTCGCTGGACGGCTACAAGATCTACGACGAGGTCGCGCCGATGGCGCTGGCCTTCGAGCAGCGCCTGCTGATCGGCATCGAGGCCCCCGAGCGCGAGGCGTTGTTCCGGTTGCTGGACCGTCTCGACGAGTTGGAGATGCAGGCCGAGGCGGAGATGGCGGCGACGACGCGGTAGGCGGGTCGATGTCGTAGGTCGCGGTGGTCTTGGGGCGGGTTGGTGCCGTTGCGCAGCGCTGCGCGGTCGTTTGCGCGGCAAGCCCGCAGTCCCGCGGTCGCGGCTTGCGCCGCTCCTACCCTAGGAGCACCCCGTTGCCGTTGCCGAGATTTTGATCTGCTTTGCCGCTTTACCGGTCAAGTGGAGACCCGGAGGGCGGCGCACAGGACGTGCGCCGTTTTCCGATAAGACAGGGACGTCTTATCGGAAAATCCCGGCGACAGCACCGCACTCGTGGCCTGTGCCCTTGCAAGGAAGGCCTTTTCTTTGGTTATCTTTCTTTTGGGCCAGCAAAAGAAAGTAACCCGGCCGCGTCAGCGGACGGAAGCTCTGCTCTTGCTTGAGGCTTCTCAAAGATCTAGATCAAACGCCAAAAGCTTCCGCCACTAAAGCGGCGGGTTACTTTCTTTTGTCATAAGCAACAAAAGAAAGGTAACCAAAGAAAAATGCTTTTCTTTGAATCACAGGCCCGCACGAGCGGTGCTGACGCAGGGCTTTTTCATACGGGACATCCCTGTCCCGATGAAAAACGGCGCGCATCCTTGCGCGCCGCCCTCCGGGTCTTCTGTTGCCTTCGCGAGTGCGGCTCGGCGCACAGCAACAGCAACAGCAACAGCAACGACAGCAACGGCGGCAACGGCAGCAGCAGCCGTTAAGCCGAACGGTTTGCGACAACGCCCAATCGCATCGCGATCGCTGCCCAAACATCGCCGCCGGCGACCCACAAAAAAAGACGACGGCCGTAGCCGTCGTCTTTCGTTCGCCGTATCGCCGCGCGCCAAGCGCGGCAGAGCGATCACTTCACGCCGTGCATCAACTTCTGCACCAACGGCGCGATCAGGAACAACAGCACGCCCGCGCCTACCAGGGCGTAGAAGCCGAAGGTGTAACCGCTCAGGGCCGAGGTCGTGGTCATGCCGCCTTCGCCGCTGACCGCGCCGGCGAAAATGCCCGACAGGTTGTTGCCGATGCCGGTCGAGAGGAACCAGCCGCCCATGCCGAAACCGACCAGGCGCACCGGCGCCAGCTTGGTCACCATCGACAAGCCGATCGGCGACAGGCACAGCTCGCCGACGGACTGGATCACGTAGACCATGAACAAGGTCCAGAACGGGATCTTGCCGGCGTCGTTGACCAGGCTCGACAGGGCGAACATCAACAGCGCGAACGCCAGGCCGTTGAAGATCAGGCCGAGGCCGAACTTGCGCGGAATCGACGGATTGGCCGAGCCCATCTTGACCCAGATCAGGGCGATGATCGGCGCCAGGGTGATGATCGCCAGCGAGTTCACCGACTGGAACCAGGCGTTCGGGAACAGGAAGTCGCCGAGCTGGCGATCCACGATCTTGTCGGCGAGGAAGGTGAAGGAGCTGCCGGCCTGCTCGAAGAACATCCAGAACAGGATGTTGAAGGTGAAGATGATCAGCATCGCGATCACTTTGTCGCGTTGCACCTTGCCCTCGCGGAAGCCTTCGACCAGCAACAGGGCGCACAGGGCGATGAACATCGCCAGCAGCACCCACTGCAGGGTGGTCGCGCCGACGGCGAGCAGGAAGTACACCACCGGGATCGCGGCCAACGCGCCGAGGAACACGTACAGCACTTTCTGCTTACCGGCGCTGTCGTTCGGCGGGCGGCCGATGCCTTCGAGCTGGCGGCGACCGAACCAGAACCACACCAGGCTGGCGATCATGCCCAGGCCCGAGGCGATGAACACCATCTTGTAGACCGGCATGGCCGCGGTGCCGAATACCTTTTCGGCCAGCAGGCCGGTCAGGATCGGCGAGATGAAGGCGCCGGCGTTGATGCCCATATAGAAAATGGTGAAGCCCGAGTCGCGGCGCCCATCGCTGACGCTGTAGAGCTTGCCGACCATGGTCGAGATGTTCGGCTTGAACAGGCCGTTGCCGACCACGATCGTGGCCAGGCCGAGCTTGAAGATCTGGTCGTTCGGGATCGCGATCAGGAACAGGCCGGTGGCCATGATGACCGCGCCGAGCAGGATCGAGCGTTGGTAGCCGAGCACCCGGTCGGCGATGTAGCCGCCGAAGATCGCCGCGGCATAGACCAAGGCCAGGTAAGCGCCGTAGGTGCGGTTGGCCGGCGCTTCCCCGGCGGCATCGCCGCCGTGGAACTGGGCCACGATGTACAGCACCAGCGCCCAGCGGATGCCGTAGAACGCGAAGCGCTCCCAGAACTCCGTCATGAACAGCATCCACAAGGGCTTGGGATGCCCCAGCATCTGCTTGAACTCGGGTATGGGCGTCTGGCCCTGGGTCGGTATCGCGGCTCCGCTCATGCGGTGTCCCCTGTCGTGTCGAAACTGAATGAAAATCCCACGCCTACGGCACGGGTCGGGGAGATTTACCGGCACGGACCGGTCCCGTCAAACCTTTATTCCACGCATTGCGCTTTGCTGCGACGCAACAATCACGCTTACAAACCCCTGAACGGGGGAGAATTTTGCGCGATGCGGCGGTTGGAAGTGCCGGTTTGCGGCGGTCTGGGCTTCTTGGGAGACCAGGGCTTGGGCGCTCCGGGTCGATGTTGCCGGCGCAATTACTGTGAGTTCGCGGTCACGGCTTGTGACCGCGGGAAATCCAACAGGGCGCCGCTCCTACCCGGAAGCTGCGGCGCGGCGAGGCCCGCCGAACTCCAATCGCCGCGAACCTCCGAGCGTCATTCCCGCGCTGGCGGGGACGACAGCGCGATCCGCCGAAGGCCGCCCGGTCGTTCCGGTGACGCGGCTCCCAGCCTTTGAGAACGCTTACTCGATACGCAGTGGTATCGAAACCGTGCCGCCTCAGGTCCCTGCGCCGTAGCCGTCGGCGGGGCCGATCGTGGTCCGCACCTCGAACAGCTCCGGGAAGAAGGTCAGTTCCAGCGCTTGCTTGAGGAAGCCCACGCCGCTGGAGCCGCCGGTGCCGCGCTTGAAGCCGATGATGCGCATGACCGTGCGCATGTGGCGGAAGCGCCACAGCTGGAATTGGGTTTCCAGGTCGACCAGGTCCTCGCACAAGGCGTACTCGCGCCAGTACAGGTCGGTGTTTTCGTAAATGCGCTCGAACACCGGCTGCAGCGCCGGGTCGCTGACGTGCGGCTGGCGCCGATCGCGGTCGAGGTGGATCGCCGGGATCGGGTGGCCGAAGCGCGACAGATACATCAGGAACTCGTCGTACAGGCTCGGCGCCGACAGCGCCTTCTCCAGCGAGACCTGGCCCTGCGGGTCGTGCGCGAACACCCGCAGCATGGCTTCGTTCTTGTTGCCGAGCATGAACTCGATGGTGCGGTACTGCAGCGACTGGAAACCCGACGACGGCCCCAGGGTTTCGCGGAAGCCCATGTACTCCGACGGCGTCAGCGTCTCCAGCACCGACCACTGCTCGGTCAGCTGACGCAGCACCTGCTTGCAGCGCGCCAGGACTTTCTGGCATTGCCAGACCTGGTCGTGGCGCAGATGTTCGAGCGCGGCGCTCAGCTCGTGGATGATCAGCTTCATCCACAGCTCCGAGACCTGGTGCTGGATGATGAACAGCATCTCGTCGTGGTGGGCCGGGTCCGACAGCGCGCGCTGCGCCGACAGCAACCGGTCGAGTTGCAGATAGCCGCCGTAGCTGATGCGTCCGGACAGGTCGGTATGGATACCGGCTTCCAGTTCGCGCTGGTTCTTCTCGACGGACATCGGCGGCACTCACGGCAGGGGCGCAAAGCGTAACGCATCGCCTGCACCGGGGTCGGCTTTCGTAATCGCGGCAAGCAGTTACGCCGTCAATCGCGGCCTGTGCGACGCCCAAAACGCACAATAACCGGGCCTGCCAAGCACGTCCCGCAGGCGCATCCATCAGGGGAATCCATGCAGAAACTCGCAAGCCGCGCCCTCGCGGCGGGTATCGCTTTGGCCGTGTCCGGCTCCGGGCACGCGCAAGTCGTCGTCAGCCAGGTCTACGCCGGCGGCGGCCTCACCGATGCACGCTACCGAACCGACTTCATCGAACTGCACAACAACAGCAGCAACGCCGTCAGCCTCAACGGCTGGAGCGTACAATACGCCTCCAGCGGCAGCGCCTGGTTGCGCACTCCGCTCGGCGGCAGCATCGCCGCCGGCGGTTACTACTTGATCCGCCAAAGCAGCGGCAACAACGGCCTCAGCCTGCCCGTCGCCAACGCCGGCGGCACCGTCGCCATGAGCACCCAGCGCGGCAAGATCGCCTTGGTCCCTCACAACACCACCCTGACCGCAGCCTGCCCGACCGGATTGCCCGACTTCGTCGGCTACGGCCCGGCCGACTGCGCCGAGGGCGGCCGCCCGGCCTCGCCCCTCGCCGCCGCCACCGCACTGCTGCGCAACAACGGCGGCTGCAGCGATACCCAGCTCAATGTCGCCGACTTCGCCGTCGCCGCCGCGGCGCCGCGCAATTCGACTTCGCCCAAGCGGCTGTGCATGCCCTCGGCGCCGCCGGTGCTATCGGTCGAAGCCCGCGCAGGCAACGAAGGCGATAGCGGTTATACCGACCTGGTGTTCACCTTGCGTCTCGATCGTCCGGCCGGCCCCGACGGGGTGGCGTGGAGCATATTCACCAACGGCGGCAGCGCCACGCCGGATGTCGACTACCTCTACATCGACACGTCTGGACACATCGCGCCGGGCCAGAGCGAGGCGAGCTTCGTGCTGCAGATCAAGGGCGACACCTTGATCGAAGGCGACGAAACCGTGAACCTGCAGATCAAAGTCCATTCCGGCGCGGTCACCGCCAACGGCGACTACCTCAACCTCCAGGCGACCATCGTCAACGACGATCCGCAACAACCGCCGCCGCGTCTGTCCCTGCATACCAATGCGCTCAATGAAACGGACGCCGACATCGCGCCGTTCCCGATCGAACTGCGCCTGGACCGTCCCGCCGGCAGCGACGGCGTGCGGGTCCGGCTGAGTTCGGTCGATGGCGGTTCGGCGACGATCCATGAGGACTATCTGCCGTTCGATTACGAAGCGGTGATCGCTCCGGGCCAGGATCGCGCTCACGTCAGCTTCGGCGTGCGCGGCGACACGCGTTACGAAGGCGACGAGACGGTCGAGATCAAGGGACAGATCCTGTCCGGCGCGATCGCCGACAACGGCGGCATCGACCTCGAAGGCCTGGCCACGATCGTCGACGACGATCTGCGTGTCGTGCCGATTCCGGCCGTGCAGGGCCGCGAGGCGGTTTCGCCGTTGCGCGGCGAATTCGTCTCGGTCGAAGGCATCGTCACCGCGCTGAGCGACGACGGCTTCTACCTGCAGAGCGAGGAGTTCGAGAGCGACAACGATCCGCAGACCTCGCAGGGCCTGTTCGTGCAGACCGGCCATCGTCCCGATCCGAAATGGCGCGGTTTGCGCGTGCGTGCGACCGGCACGGTGACGGAATTGTCCGACAGCGGCAGTCATCCGCTGCGCGGCAGCATGACCGCGATCGCGGGCTCGCCGGCGATCGTCCTGCTGACGACTTCGCCGCGACCGCTGCCGCCGGCGCCGTTGCTGCCCTGGCCGTCGCTCTACGGCGCGCCCGACTACGAAGCCTTCGAAGGCATGCGGGTGGGCTTGCCGGAGGTGCGCGTGGTCGGCCCGACCGGCGGCAGTTTCGATGCGATGCAAGAACGTACCCGCAGCGACGGCCGCTTCCATGTCGCGCTCGGCCCCTACGACCAGCCGGCGCCGATGCGCGAGCCGGGCACACGCTACCCGTCGAGCTTCCACGGCCAGCCGCAGGATTGGCTGCCGCGTTGGGACGGCAATCCGGAGGCTATCGGCGTCGACAGCGATGCCGACGGCCATGCGCCGGTCGATGTCGCGATCGACACCCGCATCGACGGGGTGATCGGTCCGCTCGATCAGCGCAGCGGGCGCTATACCGTGGCCCTGCAGCACGATGCGCAGTTGCTCGTGCGCGAATCGCTGCCGGCGCCGCCGCGCATCGAACCGGGCGACCCGCAGCAGCGCCAGACCGCGCTGGTCAGCTACGACCTCGGCGACCTCTTCGACGAGTACAGCCCGCCCAACTCCGCTCAACCGAGCACGCCGTTGCCGGCGTTGGAACGCCGCCTCGGCAAGATCTCGCGCAGCCTTCGCGAGAACCTGCTGATGCCGGACCTGGTCGCGATCACCGGCGTCGAGAACGAGGCCCTGCTGCAGCGCCTGGCCGAGCGCATCAACCGCGACGCGAGCCTGTCGGGCAGCGTCAACCCGCAATACCGCGCCATCGTTCTGCCCAACGTCGATCCGCTCAAGCCGCATATCGGCCTACTCGCCCGCAGCGAACAAGTCGGCGGCTGGGGCTCGCGGGTGATCGTCGAACGCGTCGCCCAGATCGGCCGCGATGTGCCGCTGCCGAACGGCGGCGGCAATCCCTCGGAGCCGTTGTTCGATCAAGCGCCGCTGAGCGTCGATGCCACCACCCAGTCCATCGACGGCCACCGTTTCCGCCAGCGTTTGCTGCTGGTGCAACTGGCGCCGATGGCCGGCAGCGAGGCCGACACGCCACAGGCCGAACGCCAGCGCGATCGCCGTCATCTGCAGGCCGAGTTCATCGCCGGCTGGGTGCGGCAACAGCAAGACGATCCCGAAGCGCCGCCGCTGTTGTTGCTCGGCCGTTTCGATGCGCACGCGTTCAACGACGGCCTGGTCGACCCGGTCGGTACCTTGACCGGCCGTCCGACCGAGGGCGTGAGCACGATGGTGCTGGGCGACGGTGTCGACCGTTTCGATCCTGATCTGCTCAACCTCACCGCGACCGAGCCCGGATCCGAGCGCTATTCCTCGATCGACGAAGGCAGCCGCCAGGAACTGCAGCACGCCTTCGCCGACGAGCGCCTGATCGGCGCCACCGACCGGATCGAGGTCCAGCGCCTGCGCAGCAATGCCGGCTATCCGGTGGTGCTGCGCGATGCGGAAGGCGTGCCGATGCGCGCCGGCGACGTCGACCCGCTGCATCTGCGGCTGGTGCCGCGCACCCAGGCCGATCTGTCGGTCTGGGCCGGGCCCACGAACGGCGGCGAGACGCTGGAGGCCGGCCGTCCGCTGGAGCTGTCGGTGTCGGTCGACAACGCCGGTCCGGACTGGGCGCGCCAGATCGGCCTCGGCCTGGCCCTGTCCGGGGCCTGGCCGAGCCTGGAGGTCAGCGCGGTCGCGCCGGGCTGGCGCTGCGGCGCGCCGGTGGTCGAGGGCGACCACACCAGCCTCGCCTGCACCGGCGAACTGGTCGACAGCAGCGGCCATGTCTCGCAATGGTTCCATCTGCGCGCCGCTACCGACGCCTCGATGGCCGGGCGCACGGTCGAGCTCGCCGCCTCGGTGACGTCCTCGTCGGCCGATCCGGACCCGGCCGACAACGCCGCCCGGACCACGCTGCGGATCCTCGCACCTGGCGGCGCGCCTCAGCCCTGAGTCGCATCGCCCGCCCCGGCGCAAGCCGTGGGCTTCCCCGCCGTCCGGGCCGTCCCGGGCGGCGATGGGGCCTGCCGAGAGTGACCCAGGTCGCGATTTTCCGGCCCGTCATGCCCTTGCAACGCCAAAAAGTGAGCATTGATGCACAATCCCCTCCGTCTGCTTCCGGGGGGATCCAGGCGTCCACATGGGGAAAAACATGGATAAGTTAGGGGGCCGCCTGTTGGCGGCGGTATTGGCCTTTGCGGCGGCCGGTTCGGCGCAGGCGCAAGTGGTCATCAGTCAGGTCTACGGCGGCGGCGGCAATTCCGGCGCCACACTGAAAAGCGATTTCATCGAGTTGCACAACAACGGCAGCACCGCCGTCGATCTCAGCGGCTGGAGCGTGCAGTACGCCTCCAGCGCCGGCACCACCTGGCAGCGCACCGCATTGAGTGGCAGCCTCGCGCCAGGCGCCTACTACTTGGTCAAGCAGGCCGACGGCACCGGCGGATCGATCGATCTGCCGACGCCGGATACGGTCGGCACGATTCCGATGGCCGCCGGCGCCGGCAAGGTCGCGCTGGTCAACCACAACACCGCCTTGAGCGGCAGTTGCCCGCTCGGCAACGTCGACTTCGTCGGCTACGGCACCGCCGCCAATTGCGCCGAAGGCAGCCAGCCGACCGCGACGATCAGCGCGGTGCTCGCCGCGGTGCGCGCCGGCAAGGGCTGCACCGACAACAACGTCAACGGTGCCGACTTCGACACCGCCGCACCGGCGCCGCGCAACCGCGCCAGCGTCGCGTTCTCCTGCGCCGGCGCCAACCTGCCGGTGCTGAGCATCGCCGACGTCACCCAGATCGAGTCCTCGCCGGACTTCGTCTTCACCGTGAGCTTGTCGGAACCGGCCGGCCCGGGCGGCGTCAGCGTGTCCTACACCACCGCCGACGGCACCGCGACCGGCGGCGACGACTACTCCTCGATCGCCGGCACGCTGACGATTCCGGAAGGCGCCAGCTCGGCGACGATCGTCATCCACGTCACCGTCGACGACGTTAACGAGAACGACGAGACCTTCTTCGTCCGCCTCAGCGCGCCGGTCGGCGCCAACCTCGGCGATGCCGAGGCGCTCGCCACCATCGTCACCGACGATGTCGCGATCACGCCGATCCATGCGATCCAGGGCAATGGCGCGCAATCGCCGCTGCTCGGCCAGCGCATCTACACCACCGGCATCGTCACCGGCCGCAAGAGCAACGGCTTCTTCCTGCAGACGCCGGACAACCAGATCGACGCCGATCCGGCCACCTCCGAAGGCGTGTTCGTGTTCGTCGGCAGCGCGCCGCCGGCCATCGCCGCCGTCGGCAACGTCGTGCGCGTCAACGCCACGGTGATCGAGTTCGTACCCGGCGCCGACCCCGGCCAGGCGCCGCTCACCGAGCTCGGCAATGCGCCGCAGGTGGTGCTGATCTCGGTGCCGCCGGTGATCGGGCCGAACACCTTGCCCGCCGCGATCGCGCTGAGCCCGACCTTCCCGGACCCGTCCGGCGGTCTCGACCAGCTCGAACGCCTCGAAGGCATGCGCGTGACCATCCCGAGCGCGACCGTGGTCTCGCCGACCCAGGGCTCGAAGAACGAAACCAATGCCACCGGCAGCGGTAACGGCATCTTCAACGTCGTGGTCACCGGCGTGGCGCGTCCGTTCCGCGAACCCGGTATCCAGGCGCCGGACAACGCCCCGGGCGGCGGCAGCATTCCGCCGATCCCGCGTTGGGACTTCAACCCGGAACTGATCACCGTCGACAGCGACGCGATCGGCGGCACCGCGTTCAATCTGTCCAGCGGCACCGTGCTGACCGACCTGACCGGCCCGCTCGATTACGGCTTCCGCCGCTACACGATCCTGCGCGATCCGAACGCACTGACCACGATCACCCAGGAACGCCAGCCGACCGCGGCCCGTCTGCCGGAGATGAGCGAGTTCACGGTCGCGGCCTACAACGTCGAGCGCTTCTTCGACGCCGCCAACGACCCGGCGATCGGCGAACCGGTGCTGACGCCGGAGGCCTATGCGCGCCGTCTCAACAAGATCTCGCTCGGCATCGGTTACCTGCAGCGCCCGGACATCCTCGGCCTGGTCGAAGTGGAGAACATCAGCGCCGCTCAGGACATCGCCGCGCGCGTCAACGCCGATGCGGTGGCCGCCGGCCTGGACGATCCGAAGTACGTCGCTTACCTGCTGGAAGGCAACGACATCGGCGGCATCGACGTCGGTTATCTGATCAAGACCGCCGACATCGCGACCGGCACCGCCCGCGTGGAAGTGTTGTCGGTCACCCAGGCCGGCAAGACCGCCACCTGGACCCAGCCGGACGGCAACAGCGCCCTGCTCAACGATCGTCCCCCGCTGGTGCTCGAAGCGGTGGTGCATAACGGCGACGGACGCAGCTTCCCGATCACCGTGATCCTGGTCCACCAGCGCTCGCTGATCGACAGCGAACTCGACACCGACGCCGGCCATCGCGTGCGCATGAAGCGCCAGGCCCAGGCGGTGTTCCTCGCCAACTTCATCCAGCAGCGCCAGTTGGCCAATCCGGGCGAACGCATCGTCACCCTCGGCGACTTCAACGCGTTCGAGTTCAACGACGGCCTGGTCGACGTGATCAACACCGTCGCCGGCACGCCGACGCCGGACGACCAGACCGCGGTGCCCGGCGACGGCGCCGACCTGGTCGAGCCGAACCTGAGCAACCTCGGCGAGCTGGCCACGCCGGACCAGCGTTACTCCTACACCTTCGGCGGCAATGCGCAGACCATCGACCAAGTCCTGGCCAACCAGGCCCTGATCGCCGCGGCGACCGGCCTCAAGCTGGATCACGCGCGCATCAACGCCGACTTCCCGGAGATCAACCGCAGCCTCGGCGATTCGCCGTCGCGCCTGTCGGACCACGATCCGGTCATCACCTACATCGACTTCCGCCGCCGCGCGGATCTCGCGGTGACCGCTTCGACCTCGACCGCATCGGTGCGCGTCGGCCAGCCGGTGAACTTCAGCGCCGCGCTGAACAACGCCGGCCCGGAACAGGCCGACTACCCGGGCATCGGCTTCGCCATCAACGCCGAACTGCCGGCCTTGAGCGTGCTCGCCCCGGCCGGCTGGAGCTGCGATGCCCCGGCCGTCGTCGACGGTTCGACCAGCGTCGCCTGTAACCGCAGCAGCATGGCCAACGGCGAAACGGCGACGTTCGCGCTGTCGGCCGTCGCCAGCGAAGCGATGATCGGCAAGACCACCACCCTGGCGGTCGCGGCGCAGTCGCAGTCGCTGGACCCGGTGCCGGGCAACGACGGCGCCAGCGTCAGCATCGAAACCACCGCACGCGCCGACCTGGCCATCGACGTCGACGGTCCGCGCGCCCTGCGTGGCGGCCAGAGCGGCCAGTTCGCCGTCACCGTGCGCAACCGCGGCGGCGACGTCGCGGTGCTGCCGAGCCTGAACCTGTACGGCGATGCGCCGGCGGGCAATGTCTCGATCGCGGCGCCGAGCGGCTGGACCTGCACCGTCGCCGCGCACGGCAATGGTTTCGAAGCGACCTGTAACGGCACCCGCCTCGCCGCGCGCAGCGAACAGCGTTTCGACTTCGTCATCGTCGCACCGCGTCCGCGCCTGTGGGACCGCAGCCTGACCCTGCTGGGCTTCGCCGCATCGGCCGTGGAAGATCCGAATCCGTTCAACGACTTCGCCCTG
Organism: Lysobacter antibioticus; assembly: GCF_001442535.1. Lineage (NCBI taxonomy): Bacteria > Pseudomonadati > Pseudomonadota > Gammaproteobacteria > Lysobacterales > Lysobacteraceae > Lysobacter > Lysobacter antibioticus. Next base: position 2,342,259 of record NZ_CP013141.1, read on the forward strand.
CACCACGTCCAACTCGCCGGACCGTGGTGGTGGTAAGTCCGCGGGCGGCGCCACGCCGCCCGAGGTGATTCGATCGGCAACAGAAAAGCGCGGCTTCGGCCGCGCTTTTTTTTGCCCGGCGTTTGCGCTCGCGATGAACTCGACCGGTATCGCCGCTAGCAGGCAAGCACGCGACGCAGGTGCAAGGCCGGGCGGCTTTGCCGGAATGGGCGTCTGCGCGAATGACCGCCGCAAGCGCGCGCGGCACACTCCGTACTGCGCCGTTTCGTGCGCCAGCCGGCGCACAAAGTCGTGAACGCCATCGCGGCGCGCGTCTCGTCTCGGTCGATGTTTCGTTTCCGCAACCCACTGCGGCGCACGCGACCGATGCCGCGCCGATCCACCCGGCCATATGCATGGATGGCCACGCAAGTACGCACCCGGCAACGGAAAAACACCGCCGCGCGCGCGCGCGGGGATGCCGATCCGATCGCCGAAACCCCCGCGCGCCGCACACGGCGAGTGCGACGCCTAGCCGGTTTCGCCTCGCAATGCATGTCGCAGCGCGCAACGGCGCTTAACAAGCGTTTCGGTATCATCCGCGCCATGACGCAGTGCCCGGCCCGCCGGGCGCCGCGGCTTTAGCCCGGCCCGGAATCCCCTCGTTCGCATGGAGAATCCGGACCCAGCCAGTCTGAAGCTGACCAGCGCGCCCGGCACTGGATCCGGGACCGGAATGATTCGGACCTCATCCCTATTCTGTGAGGACCTTCCCCCGATGACCGTCGCCGCGACGTTCGAAATCGAATATCTCCAATACCTCGGCGCAGACGGTCGACCCGTCGCCGAGATTCCGGCCGCGTTCAAGGACGCCAATACGCTGCTGCCGTTGTTCAAGCAAATGCTGTTCGTGCGCACCTTCGACACCAAGGCCATCGCCCTGCAGCGCACCGGCAAGCTCGGCACCTACGCCGCCTGCCTGGGCCACGAAGCCACCCATGTCGGCATCGGCGCATCGATGTTGCCCGACGACGTGTTCGCGCCGAGCTATCGCGAATACGGCGCGCAGTTCATGCGCGGCGTACAGCCGCGCGAAGTGCTGATGTACTGGGGCGGCGACGAACGCGGCAACGACTTCGCCGGTCCGCGCAAGGACTTCGCCTGGTCGGTGCCGATCTCGACCCAGTGCCTGCACGCCGCCGGCGCCGCGCTCGCGTTCAAGCTGCGCAAGGAAACCAATCTCGCGGTCGCCTGCTGCGGCGACGGCGGTTCGTCCAAGACCGACTTCTACGCCGCGCTCAATTCGGCCGGCGCCTATCAGCTTCCGTTGATCCTGTGCGTGATCAACAACGGTTGGGCGATCTCAGTACCGCGTTCGGCCCAGACCGGCGCCAAGACCCTGGCCCAGAAGGGCCTGGCCGGCGGCCTGCACTGCCTGCAGGTCGACGGCAACGACCTGATCGCAGTGCTCGAAGGCATGCGCCGCGCCGCCGAACTGGCGCGCAGCGGACAAGGCGGCAGCGTGATCGAATTCATGACCTACCGCCTGCACGACCACACCACCGCCGACGACGCGCGCCGTTACCGCGACGAGGCCGAGGTCAAGGACGCGTGGACGCGCGACCCGATGCCGCGCCTGCGCACCTACCTCACCGAACAGGGCGTGTGGAACGAAGAACTGGAGAAGGCCTGGGCCGAGGAATGCGGCAAGAAGGTCGACATCGAAATCAACGCCTATCTGGAAACGCCGGTGCAACCGGTCGAAGCCATGTTCGATTACCTCTATGCCGACATGCCGGCGGACCTGCTCGCCCAACGTGCCGCCGTACTCGCTCTGGAGGGCCGTCGATGAACGTCGCCACCAAGACCACCGTCGATACCGCGCAGCCGGTCGCCACGCCCGCCGCGATCACCCTGATCGAAGCGATTACCCAGGCGCTCGCCTATGAGATGCGCCACGACGACAGCGTGCTGGTGCTCGGCGAAGACGTCGGCGTCAACGGCGGCGTGTTCCGCGCCACCGCCGGCCTGCAGCAGGTGTTCGGCCCGGAACGCGTGCTGGATACGCCGCTCGACGAAACCACCATCGCCGGCCTCACCGTCGGCCTGGCCGCGCAGGGCATGAAGCCGGTCGCCGAAGCCCAGTTCGACGGCTTCGTTTATCCGATGCTCGACCACATCATCTGCCACGCCGCGCGCTTCCGTCACCGCACCCGCGGCCGCCTGACCTGCCCGATGGTGTTGCGCGTGCCGTGGGGCGGCGGCATCCGCGCGCCGGAACACCACAGCGAAGCCAACGAAGCGTTGTTCACCAACGTGCCGGGCCTGCGCGTGGTGCTGCCGTCGTCGCCGGCGCGCGCCTACGGCCTGCTGCTCGCGGCGATCCGCGATCCCGACCCGGTGATCTTCTACGAACCCAAGCGCATCTACCGCCAGTACAAGGAAGTCGTCGCCGACGACGGCGAAGCCTTGCCGCTGGACGTGTGCTACGTCCTGCGCGACGGCACCGACATCACCCTGGTCACCTGGGGCGCGCAGGTCAAGGAAGCGCTGGAAGCGGCCGACAAGCTCGCCGGCGAAGGCATCAGCGCCGAAGTCATCGACGTCGCCACGCTCAAGCCGCTGGACTTCGCCACCATCGCCGAATCGGTCAGCAAGACCGGCCGCTGCGTGATCGTGCACGAGGCGCCCAAGACCGCCGGTTTCGGCGCCGAGATCGCCGCGCGCCTGGCCGAGGAGTCGATGTACGACCTGCTCGCACCGGTCGAGCGCGTCACCGGCTACGACACCCACATCCCGCTGTTCCGTCTGGAAATGAAGTACCTGCCGAGCGTCGACAAGATCGTCGCCGCGGCCAAGCGCGCGATGGCCAACGGCTGACGCGCGCGCTTCGACACGACGGGCTCCCACGATCGCATCGTCCGGTCGCCGACCGGCGATGCGCAGCATGCAAGACGAAGGCCGAGTGCGGGCCTTCGTTCATCACCCTCTTCTAGAGAACGAGTCATGAGCGATACCAAGACCTTCCTGCTCCCCGACCTCGGCGAAGGCCTGCCCGACGCGACCATCGTCGAATGGTCGGTCAAGGTCGGCGACACCGTCCGTCTCGACGACACCCTGGTGTCGATGGAAACCGCCAAGGCCGTGGTCGAAGTGCCTTCGCCCGTGTCGGGCAAGGTGCTCAAGCTCGCCGGCGGCGCCGGCGATGTGATCGTCACCGGCACCATGCTGGCCGAGTTCGAGATCGACCCGAACCTGCCGCAGCGCGCCGATGGCCAGGACACCGGCCATCACCACGGCGGCGGCCATGCACCGGCGCCGCAGGCCGAACCCGCTGCCGCGGCGGCCAAGCCCGCCGAAGCCGCCGAGCGCGCCGACAGCGGTACCGTGGTCGGGGCGATGCAGTCCTCCGATGCGGTGCGCAGCGAACAGGCGGTCGCGGTAGGCGGCGTCAAGGCGATGCCGGCGGTGCGCGCGCTGGCGCGCAAGCTCGGCGTCGATCTGAGCCGCGTGCGCGCGACCGGCAACGACGGCGTGGTCACCAACGACGACGTCAAGCGCGCCGCCGCCGACGGTTCGGCCAAGGTCGGTTCGGCGCCGCCCGCCGCGGTTGCAGCACCCGTCGCCGCGCGCGAACCGGTCGCCGAAGCGCCGGTCGCGTCGCGCAGCACCCTGTCGCAGGCAGGCCGGCCGATGCGTACCCAGCCGCCGGGCGTCGCCGTCACCGGTCAGCCCGAGCAGCTCAAGGGCGTGCGCCGCAACATGGCGCGGGTGATGGCCGATGCGCACAGCAAGGTCGTGCCGACCACGCTCGCCGACGACGCCGACATCAACGCCTGGCAGCCCGGCAACGACATCACCGGCCGCCTAGTGCGCGCGATCGTCGTCGCCTGCAAGACCGTGCCCGCGCTCAACGCCTGGTTCGACGGCGACAAACTCACCCGCACCCTGCATCCGCAGGTCGACATCGGCATCGCCGTCGATACCGACGATGGCCTGTTCGTGCCGGCGCTGCGCAATGCCGACGTGCTCGATTCGCGCGGCGTGCGCGAGGCGATCAACCGCTTGCGCGCGCAGGTCGAGGACCGCAGCATTCCGGCTTCGGAACTCAGCGGCTACACCATCTCGCTGTCGAACTTCGGCATGTTCGCCGGCCGCTACGCGACGCCGGTGGTGGTGCCGCCGACGGTCGCGATCGTCGCCGCCGGCAAGGGCCGTCACCAGATGACCCCGGTGATGGGCGGCTTCGAATCGCACAAGGTGATTCCGCTGTCGCTGACCTTCGATCACCGCGCCTGCACCGGCGGCGAAGCCGCGCGCTTCCTCAAGGCGATGATCGACGACCTCGCGCGTCCGAACTGAGTCCACCGGACAAACACCGCTCCCGCATCGCGCGGGAGCGGTTCGGCCACTGCAAGCCCCTGCGTCGGCCACCACGGCGCCGGCCATGCGCGCGGTGCTGGCGGATCGGGCCTCGCCTTCGCAGCGGCGCCCCCCATGGCCGCCCTGACCCGCTCCGGGCCGCCTGAGCCCATCTGCCGACCTTCCGGCCGCGCCTACGAGGTCGCCCTCGCTGCCGCCTGCCCGCTGTCCTCCCGGGGCCCGGCCGAAACCCTCATCCCGCAATCGCGATAGGCATCACGCTCGCGGCTTCGATTGCGTTTAGGAATAAATAATTCCCTAAATAAATTAACCAGGAATCACGTTAGCGTCGGCCCGCAATCCCGGCGCCGGGCGCCTGCAATCGGAACCCCGGCCCGTCCTTCCCGTCCTCATCGTCAGTCGAGAGGTTCCAGAATGAAGCGTTCCCTGCGCACGATGCTGTCGTGCATTTCAGTCGTGGCGTTCGGCCTGATCGCGCCGGCCGCCAACGCGGCCCGGCCGGCCTTCCAGATGCCCTTCCCCTGCGGCCAGACCTGGTACGGCGACACCTATCCCGGCCACGGCCTGCGCTATGCGGTCGACCTCAACCACAAGCCGCGTCCGCTCAGCGACGCCGACCTCGGCTCGACCGTGGTCGCCTCGGCCGGCGGCACCGCCCACACCTACAACCCGCATCCCGGCACCGGTTACGGCAGGTTGGTGGTGATCGACCACGGCGGCGGCTGGCAGACCTACTACGCCCACCTCAACAGCATCTCGGTCGGCAACGGCGCCAGCGTGTCGCAAGGCCAGAAGATCGGCACGCTCGGCAAGACCACCCGGCCCGGCAACAGCATCTCCGCGCACCTGCACTACGAGCAGCGCCTCAACGGCGACGACCAGAAGATCGTCTGGAACGGCGCGACCATCGTCTACGACCAATACGAAGTCGCCTACAAGAGCCGCAACAGCTGCAGCGCCGGCGGCGCCACCGGCACGGTCAAGACCAGCGGCTCGCCGCTCAACGTGCGCTCGGGCCCGGGCACCGGCTACAGCATCCTCGGCTCGCTCGCCAACGGCGCCAGCGTCACCATCCGTTGCCAGAAAACCGGCGAATCGGTCAGCGGCACTTACGGCACCAGCAATCTGTGGAACAACATCGGCGCCAGCGGCAGCAACCGCTATATTCCGGATGCCTACACCTACACCGGTTCCGACGGCCGCGTCGCGCCGGATTGTTGATTGGGCGATAAGCACGACGGGGCGGCGGCAAGGCCGCCGTCCCGTTATCTCCTTCGCATCGAGGACGACGATGACCCACGCCAGGCATTCGCAGATATGACCCCCGCCCGGCTAGGCGTGGCGTTGCTGACGTCCGCACTGATCGGAGGCTTGCTCGGCGCGGCCATCACCCGCTCGTGGATGACGCCTGCGACGCCCCGGAGCCGCGAAGGCGCCACGGCATCGCCAACCTCGGGCCGCAGCGGGAAGCCGCCGCAGCACTCGGCCCTGGCCGACGCTCTGGCCGGCGACGGCCCGCGCAGCCGTGGCGCCGACGATCTCGACCGCAATATCCGCCGCGCCGGGCAGGACCCGGGCTATCTGCGCGACCTGCTGCGCCGCTACAGCTTCGAGACCGATCTCGACCGGCGCGGCGCCTTGCTCGCGATCCTGCAGGGCGTGGCCAACGACGAGGTGCTGCAACTCGGCCGGCAACTCGCCGGCAACCCCGACCCGGACATGCGTCGCAGCGGACTGGCCCTGCTCAAGGCGTTTCCTCTAGACGTTGCCGAAGTGCGCGACACGCTGGCGCAGCAGTTGCGCGACGAACGCGACCCGGCCCTGCTGAAGGAAAGCATCGACATGCTGGCGCCGGCGGTCGTGGCCAGCGAAGACGCCGCGCCCTTGCTCGAACGTCTCGCCGCTCTGCGCGGCCATGCCAATGCCGAGGTGCGCGCCAGCGCCGTGCTGCAATCGGTGCGCTGGAACAAGCGCGGCGACGACGCAGCCATCCTCGAGGCGGCTCTGCTCGATCCGGACATCGCCGTGCGCCGCGCCGCCATCGCCGGCATCGAAGCCTCCGGCGCGCGTTCGGATCGGCTCAAGATCGCCTTGCTCGATATCGCCGGCGATGCCCGCACCGAATCCGACCTGCGCCGCTCGGCCGCGTTCGCCTTGCAAAATTTCGCGCTCGATCGCGACGAATACGCCTTGTATCGGGATGCGCTCGCCCGCGCCGACGATCGGGGCCAGGCGCTGCCCTTGCACTGAATCGCGACGGCCGCTCGCTGCAGGATTGAGCGCCGCGTCGCCTCGCCGGCACTTCCCCGCCCGCGGTCGCCGCGGCACCCTGCCTGTCGGTCGACCTTCCCACGGAGCACTGCCATGGCCCATCGCAGCCGCCTGGCCGGATTCATCATCGATTGCGAAACCGACGACCTCGACGACGCCGCGAATTTCTGGAGCGGCGCGCTCGGCCTGGCCCGGGTCGAAACCTACGACGACGACGGCGCGCAATACGCCCAACTCGCCAACGGCCCGGCCGAACTGCACATCGAAGTGCAGAAGGTCGCGCATCCCTCGCGCGTGCACCTGGACATCGAAAGCGACGATCTCGACGCCGAAGCCGCGCGCCTGGAAGCGCTTGGCGCCAAGCGCATCGCCTTCGTCAAACGCTGGTGGGTGATGCAAGCGCCGACCGGCCACCGCTTCTGCATCGTGCGCATGAAGCATCCCGAGCAGGGCGCGCCGCCGAACGTCTGGGATTGACGCGAGCGAGTGCGCCCGCTGGGACGAATCAGCGGCCGACGACGACCAGACGGTCGCGTCCGCTGGATTTCGCCCGGTGCACGGATGCGGTTCAGCCCGTCGCGTCGGCCGTCGAGACCGAGCGCTCGGCCTGGCGATCCAGCCACACCCCCAGGCCCTGGGCATTGAGTTCGATATCGACCGCGAGCGCGGCATGGATCTGCGCCTCGCTGAGCGGGCTGCCGTGGGCCAGGGCGCGCTCGGTGTACAGCGCCCTCAGCGCCTCGCTCAGGCGCGCATGGCGTTCGCCGTCGGCGGCCTGCGCTTGTCCGATCCGCACCATCGCGTCGATCTGTTCGATCAACTCCGCGCCGAGCCGCTGCACGTCGCCGACGCGGCCGTAGTGGGTCAGGTACATCGCTTCGGGATCGCTGGCCAGCAAGGTGCGGATCGAGGCCTTGAGCGGTTCCGGCTCGAACTGCACCGGCGAGGAAGTCGGCAGGATGAAGGGCCCGCGCGCCGAATCGAATTCGCGATAGGACAGGCCGAAGGTGTCGCCGGTGAACCAACTGCGGCTGCGCTCGTCCCACACGCACAGGTGATGGCGCGCATGCCCCGGCGTGTCGACGCACAACAACGGCCGTCCGCCGAGAGGCACGATGTGGCCGTCGCGGGCGATGACCACGCGCTCGGCCGCGATCGGCACGATTTCGCCGTAGCTGCGGGCCATTTCCTCTGCGCCGTAGACCGCGGTCGCGCCGGCGACCAGGCGCGCCGGGTCGATCATGTGCGGCGCGCCGCGCGGATGCACCACCAGGCGCGCGTTCGGCAACTGCCGCATCAGCGCGCCGGCGCCGCCGGCGTGATCGAGATGGACGTGGGTCAGGATCAGCCAATCGATGTCGGCCGGCGTCAGGCCTTGCGCCGGCAAGGCGGCGAGCAAGGCCGGAATCGAATGCTGGGTGCCGCAGTCGATGAAAGCGCCGCGACCGTTGTCGACGACCAGATACGCGGCGTCGAAGATCGGCCGCTGGAAGCCGGTGTCGATGGTGACGATGCCCAGGGATTCGCTCATGACGGCATTGCACTGCGCTGCGGAGTCGAAGCTCAGTCTATGCGCTGGGCGCCGCAGCGGCATGCGGCTTTGGTCGCAGTACTTTGCGCGGCAGGCCGGTCCGACCCGCGCGGTTGCAGCCCAGACCTGCCGTTGCAGTGCAAACCTTCAGCCGCGCGTCTTCAATCGAGGAAGTCGGACAAACGCCTGAGCCAACGCCAACGCACCACGCCGGCGATGCTCAGCGTCGCCAGGAACACGCCGTAGCCCAGCGAGGTGGCGAAGATCTGCGGCCACATCGCCCCATAGGCATCGCCGGCGTAGCGATGCGCCCAGCGGATCGCCAGCACGAACGCGCATACCGATGCGGCCAACGACACCGCATCGAACAAGCGCCGCGCGGCATTGCGCGGCTGCCGCGGGTACAACCAGAACAGCGCGCCGAGAATCGCGAACCAGGGCAGGAACAGGATCAGCGCCAGGTTGAGTTCGACGAACCGACTCACGACGTCGCGCTGTCCTTCGCCGCCTGCGCCTCGGCTTCGGCTTGGACGATCGCCGCCAGGGCCGCGGCGACGGCATCGCGGCGCGCGTCGTCGACCGCATCGGCGGCGGCCAGCAAGGCCGCGACATCGCTCTTGCCGGCTTTGAGCGCGGCGATCAACTGCCCGGCGTCTTTCGGCGAGGCGAAGCCGCGGCTCTGCAGCAGCACCTCGTCGCCGTCGGCGAGCTTGAAGTAGAACTGCCCGTCGGCTTCGCGGTATTGCTTGAACACCGGCAACGTCGTCTTGCTCTCGGCCTTGGCCGAGGCCTTCGTCGCGGTCTGCGACAGGTCGCGCAAGCCCACCGCTTCGCGCAGCGCCTTCATGCGTGGGCTGACGTGCTGCGCGCGCACCCGGCGGGCGCCGTCGACCAAAATCGCTTCGATGTCCTGCGGACGCGCCATCAAGGTTTCGTACTTCGCGCGCAGCGGCGCGATTTCGCCGTCGATGCGCTCGAACAGCGCCTGCTTGGCCTCGCCCCAGCCGATGCCCTCGGCGAAGGCGCGACGCATCGCTTGCGTTTCCTCGACGCTGGCGAAGGCCTGGTAGATCTGGAACAGGGCCGAACCTTCGGTGTCCTTGGCCTCGCCCGGCGCGCGCGAGTCGGTGACGATCGAATAGATCAGCTTCTTCAGCGTTTCGCGCGGCGCGAACAAGGGGATGGTGTTGTCGTAGCTCTTGCTCATCTTGCGGCCGTCCAGGCCCGGCAAGGTCGCCACGCTCTCTTCGATCAGCGCCTCGGGCAGGACGAAATGCTCGCCGTAGAGATGATTGAAGCGCTGGCCGACGTCGCGCGCCATTTCGATGTGCTGGATCTGGTCGCGGCCGACCGGCACCTGGTTGGCGTTGAACGCCAGGATGTCGGCCGACATCAGCACCGGGTACATGAAGAGGCCGGCGGTGATCGCTGCATCGTCGTCCTCGCCTTCGGCGCGGTTCTTGTCGACCGCGGCCTTGTAGGCATGGGCGCGGTTGAGCATGCCCTTGCCGGCGACGCAGGTCAGGAACCAGGACAGTTCCGGGATCTCGACGATCTCGCTCTGGCGATAGAACCAGACCTTGGCCGGATCGAGCCCGCAGGCCAGCCACGCCGCCGCGATCTCCAGGGTCGAACGCTGCACGCGCTCGGGTTCCTGCACCTTGATCAGCGCGTGCAGGTCGGCGAGGAAATAGAAGCTCTCCACGTCCGGGGCGAGGCTGGCGGCGATCGCCGGGCGGATCGCGCCGACGTAGTTGCCGAGGTGCGGGGTGCCGGAGGTGGTGATGCCGGTCAGGATGCGGGTCTGGGTCATTGCCGATCGTGGGTGGAACGTGGCCGGTCAGTGTACCCGCTGCCCGGCGGGGCCCGCCTCGTCCGGAGGTCCCAGCCTGAGCCGTGGATGAGCCGCGCATGAGCGGCAGCTGAGCGCCGCACGTCGCCCCGGCCGGGGCGGAGCAACCCCATTGCGGGAACCGGTGCGTTTGCATGCACGACCACCCAGGAGACACCGCCATGTTCCGCACCCTCGCCCTGCTCGCCGGTGCCGTGTTGACCGCCACCGCCTGCACTCCGGCCTACGGCCGTCCGCTGGTCGACCTCGCGGTGATCGACCGCGACAGCGGCGACTGGCTGCCGGCCTATCCGCACCGCGGCCAGCAGTGGATCGCCGGCACGCCCGGCCACCGCTACTCGGTGCGCTTGACCAACACCAGCGGCCAACGCGTGCTGGTCGTACTCTCGGTCGACGGCGTCAATGCGGTCAGCGGCCAGACCGCCAGCCCCTCGCAGGCCGGCTACGTGCTCGATGCCTGGCAATCGACCGAGATCAACGGCTGGCGCAAATCGCTCGACGATGTCGCCCAGTTCGTCTTCACCGACCTGCCCGACAGTTACGCCGCGCGCACCGGGCGTCCCGACAACGTCGGCGTGATCGGCGTGGCGGTGTTCGAGGAGCGTCCGATTTATCGCGAAATCTATCGCGAGCCGCCGCGTCCGTATCCCTACCCCAACCCGCAGCCACCCTACGGCCGCGACCAGGGCAGGGCCGAAGCCGAACGCCGCGCCTCCAATGGCGCCGCCGCGCCCGCTGCGCCCGCATCCGCCGCCGGCAAGGCGCGCGAAGCCGTCGCCGACAGTGCCGCCGCGCAATCCATCGGCACCGGCCACGGCGCGCGCGAATGGTCGCCGCTCTCGCAGACCGACTTCGTCCGCGCGTCGCGTTCGCCGGCCCAGGTCATCCAGTTCCGCTACGACGATTACCGCAACCTGGTCGCTCGCGGCATCGTGCCGCGTTATCGCGCGCCGTATCGCGATGGCGAGCCGCGCGCCTTCCCGAACGGGTTCGTCGCCGACCCGCCGCCGCGCGGCTGGTAAGCGCGGCGAGCGGGTCGCTCGTCTCGCAAAAAAAAACGGGCCGGAAGGATCCGGCCCGTTTTCCTCGTCGATCGTGCTGTCGCATCGATGCGCGCGCCGATGATCGGGCGCCGCAGCGCATGGATCAGTTCAGCGTCTTGCCGAATTCCTTCACTTCCTTCTCGGCGCGATCGCGCTCCCAACCGTAGCGTTCCTGGAGTTTGCCCGCGAGGTATTCGGAATTGCCTTCGGCGACATCGAACACGTCGTCGGTCAGATCGCCCCACTTGGCCTGGGCCTTGCCTTTGATCTGGGTCCACTTGCCGGCAATGATGTCTTTGTTCATCGATAACACTCCTTCGTTGGGGGATTCGGATTCGGCACGGCGCGTGAACTTCGCAACGCATCGTTGGCTTGCCGATATCGCCGGAACAGATTCGCAGCGCGGACGTTCCGATGAGGTCACGATTGCGTTAGCCGAGGCTTGATGTCGGTGAACGGCATGAACCCTTCATTCCGTTTCTGTGCGCGCGGTGGCGCTTACGCGGTTGCGCTGCACGCTTTCGTCGACATCGAGGAAGCGAGGCAACGATGAATGCGTCAACTCCGCCAGCGGATACCAAATCCCAGACGCAGAAAAGGCCGGATCGCTCCGGCCTTTTCTGCTCAGCTCGTTGGACCGTACGGCTTATTTGCCGTCGCGGACCTCTTCGGCCTTCTGCTCGACCTTCTCACCGGCCTTCTTGACGTCCTTGCCGGCACCGGCCACGGTGTTGCAAGCAGTCAGGGTGCCCATCGAGAACAGGGCCAGCAGCAACAGGGCAGTCAAACGCTTCATAAGAACTCCTTGGTCGGTTACGGGTACCAGATCGGGCCGCGCACGCAGTCGCGTCCTGACTGGCATGAGACGCGAGCGAATGTGAAGCCGGCGTGCAGCGCCGGCCCCGCGTCCCATGAAACAAGGCGTCGTGCGCCTGTCCCGTCGTGCCGCCGTCAGCCGCGATTCATCGCCGCGGCGACGGTCGCGGTCATTCGCGCATCAAGGTCGATTTTCCGAACAGGCTCTCGACCAGGTCGACCGCGAGCTTGGCGGTGCGGTTGCGCTTGTCGAGGATCGGATTGAGTTCGACGATGTCGAGCGAAGCCAGGCGGCCGCTGTCGGCGATCATCTCCATGACCAACTGCGCTTCGCGATAGTTCGGACCGCCCGGCACCGTGGTGCCGACGCCCGGCGCGATGCTCGGGTCGAGGAAGTCGACGTCGAAGCTGACGTGCAGATGGGTGTTTTCGTCGACGCCTTCCAGCGCTTCCTCCATCACCCGCTTCATGCCGATCTCGTCGATGTAGCGCATGTCGTAGACATCGAGCCCGTGCTGCTGGATCAACTGCTTCTCGCCGCGATCGACCGAGCGGATGCCGATCTGGCGGATCTCGTCGGGGCGCATCGCCGGCGACGAACCGCCGAGATGGGTCAGCGCTTCCGGGCCGAGGCCGCACAGGCACGACACCGGCATGCCGTGGATGTTGCCCGACGGCGTGACCTGGCTGGTGTTGAAGTCAGCGTGCGCATCGAGCCAGAGCACGCGCAATTGCTTGCCGGTCTCGCGGCAATGCTGCGCGACCGCGGTGATCGAGCCCAGGCCGAGGCAATGATCGCCGCCGAGCAGGATCGGCATGCGCCCCTCGCGCAGTTCCGCGCCGACCGCCTCCATCACCAAGCGGTTCCAGGCCACGACTTCGGGCAGATGGCGATAGCCTTCGACAGGCTTTTGCCAGGGATTGCGCGGGCCGTCGAGGTTGCCGCGATCGACCACATCGACGCCACGCGCGGCGAGGGCTTCGCCGAGGCCGGCGATGCGCAGCGCTTCCGGCCCCAGGCGCGCGCCGCGATGGCCGGCACCGACGTCGGTCGGCGCACCGAGCAAGGACACCGGAGGATAAGTACGACTCATGTGAATTCCTCTTCCCTGCGCCGGCGTTGCGACGCACGAGGGATATCGATAGTGAACGCAGACGATGCCCGCGGCATCGCGCGATCGCCGCAACAGGGCCGCGCGTTGCGCTGCGGCCGCCGACGATGCCGGCATTCTAGCTCAGGGCGGCTGCGGGACTGGGCTGGACGTACCGGGCGCGGGCTACTGCGTTGCAGCAGAGCTGGGCGCGGGAGCGCGTGTTGCCGGCTGCCGGATGGGCTGGACGAGAAGCCAGCGACGGCGCGGCGTTGCCTTGGCGGCATCGCAGGCTGCCGCGGCGGATCGGTGGTTTGCTGCGGGTCGTTCGCGGGTTGGACAAGCGCCGGAACGGTTCGGGCCGTTGGAGAAGGCAGCAGCGACGGCGCGGCTCTGCCTTGGCGGCATCGCAGGCTATCGCGGCGGATCGGTGGTTTGCTGCAGGTCGTTCGCGGGCTGGACAAGCGCCGGAACGGTTCGGGCCGTTGGATGGGTTGACCGGGCGGTTGTCTTTTCTCGGGTTCACGTGGTGCCGCTTGTCCGAATCGAACGGACGACCGCTCGCTTACAAGGCGAGTGCTCTACCAACTGAGCTAAAGCGGCAAGGTACGTGACGGCGCGTCGTGCGGATCGGGACCTGGGGTTCGATACGGCGACGGCAGGCGCATTCTACGCGCCCCCGCCTCCCACGGACAGCGCGCTCAGCCGAGGGTGCCGCAGGACACAGTGCGCCAACGCTGCGCACCGGCGGCGCGGCGCAAGGCATCGCCGTTCGAAGTCGTGGTGGCGGCATCGATCCAGGTCGCCGAGACGGTCTCGCCGAGCGCTTCGACCCGCGCCGGGAAACCGGCTTCGCTTAGCGAAGACGCACGCTTGCGCGCCGACTCCTCGCTGCGGAAGCGGCCCAGGGCGATACCGTTGGCGTCGGCGCCGCCGCCGCCCATCACGAACAGATCGCTGAAACCGGCGGCGCGGATGCGCTGCGCGGTCGCCTGCGCGGCCTCCGCGCTCGCCGCCGGCGGCAGGTAGACGCGCCAACCGCGCGAAGGATTCGAGGTGCCGGCCTGAGCCCTCGTCGCCAGCTTCTGCGCGAGCGGCTGCAATTTCGCCCGCGCCGCGTCGGCGGCCGCGGCATCGGCGAAGGGGCCGATGCTGAAGCATTGCGCTTTCGCCGTTTCGGCTACCGCCGGCACCGGCGTCGCAGCGGTCGGCGTCGCAGCGGTCGGCGGCGGCGCGGCCGGCGGTGTGCCGCTCGCGGCATCGAGTTTCGCGGCGGCGGCTTCCGCCTTGGCCGCTTCGGTTTGATCGGTCTGCGGCGGCGCCGCGTTGCTCGCAGGCAGCTTGCCGGCACTGTCGACCAAGGCCGCGGGCGGCGCCGACGGCGCAGTCGTGCCGGCTTGCGCCGCGGGCGCGGATTCGCCGGCCAGTTGCAGGCGCGCGACGCCGAGCGGCAGTTTCTCCTCGGCCGCGGCGGCCGGGACGGGACGCGCGACCCACCAGGCGGCAACGCCGATGTTGAGCGCGATCAGCAGAACGATGAGGGCACGGACGAGCATGCGCGGATTCTATCGCCTGGGCTCAGGGGGAAGTTTCGATGCCGGCCCAGATCGCGAGTCCTTGCAGGACCAGCGTCGGGGCCAGAGTCGGCGACGGCAGAGCGGCGGCCAGCGCATCGGCGCCGCCGCCGTGCAACAGCAGACGCGGCCGCTGGCCGAGTTTCGCGGCCGCCGAAGCCATGCTGCGTTCGATCAAGGCCAAGGCCGCGCCGTCGCAACCCGAGGCCAGGGCATCTTCGGTGTCGGCGGCGAAATCGAGCGTAGCGCCGCCGTGTTCGGGCAATTGCGGCGCGCGCGCATGCAGGGCCTCGCGCATCAGGGTCGGCGACGGCGCAATCAGGCCGCCGTGGTGCAGGCCGTCGGCGTCGAGCAGATCGATCGTCAGCGCGGTGCCGACCCCGCAGATCAGGGCGGCGCCCTCGCCCTGCGCATGCGCGCCGAGCAAGGCCAGGAAACGGTCGGCGCCGAGCTTGCGCGGTTCGGCATAGGCGATGCGCAGCGTGTCGGAGCGCGCCGCGGCGAAACCCTGCGGCGAACGGAAGCTCGCCTGGGTGCGCGCGATCGAGATCCGCCGGCAACGCGCCGTCAACGCTTCGAGCACCGCCATGCGCAATGCCGGATGCGCCACGCTGGCCAGATAGGCGACCTCGATGCGCTCGGCCGGCAAGGCCTCGGCGAGCGCAGCGGCGACGTCTTCCTCGCGATGCGGCAGCGCCACCGCGTCACCGGGACGGCCGTCGGCGCCGAGCGGCGCGCACTTGAGGCGGGTGTTGCCGAGATCGAACAGCCAAGCGCTCAACGCGATGCTCCTTGCGCACGCCGCACGCTGACTTCGCCGGCGTGGAAACGGCGTTCCTCGCCATCGTCCAGGCGCACGCGCAGGGCGCCGTCGTCGGCCAGACCGAGGGCGATGCCCTGATGGATCGCGTCGGCACCGTGCACGCTGATCGCCTGCCCGGCCAAGGCATCGAACGCGGCGTAACGGTCGAGGAACGGCGCCAACCCGGCGGCGTCGAATTCGTCCAGCGCCGGCAACAAACGCTCCAGCAGGGCCGCAGCGATCGTGTCGCGGGCCAGGGCGCGCCCGTCGGACAGGCCGGCCAGGTCGCTCCAGGGCTGGTCGATCGAGGCCGCAGCCGCAGCCGGCATGCGCACGTTGAGCCCAAGCCCGATCACCGCGCGCGCCGGCCCGGCGTATTCGCCGCCGCCTTCGATCAGCAGGCCGCCCAGTTTGCGCAGGCCGTCGCCGTCGAGCACGACCAGGTCGTTCGGCCATTTCAGCCGCACCGCGGCATAGCCGAGGCCTTGCAGGGCCTCGACCGCGGCGATGCCGGCGACCAGGCTCAGCCCGCCGAGCCGCGCCAGGCCGCCGCCGAACGAGCGCGACAACGAGAGATACAGATGCGCGGCCAGCGGCGAGGCCCAGACCCGGCCACGGCGCCCGCGCCCGCCGGTCTGGCGTTCCGCCAGCAGCACCGCGACGCCTTGCGCCGGGGTCGGCCGGCGCAGCAGCTCGCTGTTGGTCGAATCGATGCTCCAGGCCACTTCGAGCGCGGCCAGCCGCGCCCGCGTCGGCACCGACAGGGCCGCGACGATCGCCTCGGCATCGAGCAGATCCAGCGGCTGCGACAGCGCATAACCGCGCCCGGGCTTGGCTTCGATCGCCACGCCGGCCTCGCGCAGGGCTTCGATACGCTTCCACACCGCCGCGCGGGTCTGCCCGGCGGCGCTGGCGAGCGCGTCGCCGGTGGCGGGGCCTGCGATCAGGTGCTGCAACAGCGCGCGGTCGTCCATCAGCTCCGGCGCCAACGGTGCAGCAGACGCGCGCCGGCAAAGCGCGATTCGGTACCCGCACGCAGACGCGCCAGGTTGCCGCGGTGGGTGAACACGACCAACAGTGCGGCGGCGATCGCGAACCATTGCCGCGGCAGGCCGGCATCGCCGAGCCAGGCGAGCACGGGCAGGCACAAGGCCGCGATCACCGTGGCCAGGCCGACATAGCCGCTGACGATCAGGACCACGGCCCAGACCAACACCAGCAGCGGTACCGCGAACGGCCACAGCACCATCAGCCCGCCGACCAGGGTGGCCGCGCCCTTGCCGCCGCGGAAGCCGTGCCAGATCGGCCAGACGTGGCCGAGCACCGCCGCGAACGCGGCGAGATAACCGTGCACGGTCACCGACAGGTCGGCGCCGACCGGCGCGAAGCTCAGCGCCAGCCAGGTCGCCAGCGCGCCCTTGCCGATGTCGAACACGACCACGACCAGGGCGAAACGCAGGCCCTGGGTGCGGAAGGCATTGGTGCCGCCGGCGTTGCCGCTGCCCTGTTCGCGGATATCGACGCCGCGCAGGCGCCCGAACAGCAGGCTGCCCGACAGCGAGCCGATCGCGTACGCCGCCAACAACAAGCTCACCGACAACGGCGCCACCGCGACGGCGGCGGACAGAGACGATGGGAGGGCAGCGAACGACATGGGCGAATTATGCGCGAGCCGATACGAGCGCCGATACGGATTCGAGCGCCGTGCCGGCGGATGCACCGTTGCGCGGCGACGGCTCGCGGATATGAGCCTTCGCAGGGCTACCGGCGATCAGGACGCGGTCGGGCCCAGCTTGCGCCCTCTCCCCCTTGCCGCGTAACCGTTGGGCGGCGGCCTCAGCCCGGCGCCGGCTGCACCGACACCAGCAACGCCCCGCGCCCGGCATGGGCGCCCAGCGCCGGTCCGGTCTCGACCAGCCAGGCCTGCTCCAGCGCGAGCCGGCGGCGCAGGGCTTCGAGCAGACGCCGACCGTCGTCCAGGGCATCGCAATGGCCGACGATCGCGCGCCAACGCTGCCCGTCCGGCAGGCGCCGCGCCAGGTGCCGGGCAAAGGCCTCCGGCGCGTCCTTCTTGGCGAACAGCCCGCCGCTGACGCTGAGCCGGCCCTCGGGTTTCATCTTGGCGACCGGGGTCAGGCCGGTGTAACGCACCAGCGGCCCGGCCCAGGGCGGAATCCGTCCGCCGCGCACCGCATGCGAGATATCCCGCGCCATCGCCCAGGTCCGGGTCAGCGGACGCAGGCGTTCGAGTTCGGCCACGATCGTCGCCAGCTCCGCACCGTCTGCGGCCAACTCGGCCGCCCGCCAGGCCAGCAAGGCCTGGCCGCCGGCGGCATTGAAACTGTCGAACACCTGCACCCGGCGCGCATCGGCGCGCGCCGCGGCCTGCTCGCCCGACTGCAGGGTGCCGGAGACCGCGCGCGACAGGCCGACGTACAAGACCTCGGCGCGGTGCCCCAACAGGAACTCGAAGGCGCGGCGGAAATCGCCCGGCGGCGGCTGGCTGGTGCGCGGCAAGTCGGCGCTGTCCGCCATGCGCCGGTAGAACTCGGCGGTGGCCAGGCCGATCTTGTCGAGATAGTCGCGGCCGTCGATCGACACCCGCACCGGCACCACGTGCAGGCCGTAGCGTTCGGCCAGGACGTCGGGCAGATCGGCGGCGCTGTCGGTCACCACCGCCACCCGCTGCACCCGTTCGACGCTGCGCTGCTGTTGCAGCATGTCGTCGGCCTTCATGGCCTCGACCGCGCCGAACGCCGCGCAGGCATCGAACAAACGCTGCGGCGCGCCCACGTGCGCATGCACGCGCATGCGCGCGGCGTCGCCGGCCAGGACCAGCGAATCGGCGCCGATCGCTTCGAGCGCGGCGAGCAGCCGGCGGCGTTCGATGCCGCTGCCGATCACCAGGCATTCGCTGCACCAGCGCCGCTGCGGATCGACCGAGTCGTGCACCGGCGCCAGGGCGTGCTCGTGTCCGGCGCAGGCTTCGTTGGCGGCGCTGACGCCGGCGTGCACGCGCAGCGCACGCGGGCCGCCCTCGACGAATTCGGCGATGCCTTCGAGCAGATCGACGAAGCCCTTGGCGCCCGCGTCGACCACGCCGGCCTTCTGCAGCAGCGCCATCTGCTGCGGCGTGCGCGCCAGCGCGTTGCGGGCCTGGATCAGCGCGGCGGCGAAACCCGGGCGCGGGTCGCCGTCGCGGCTGGCCAGCGCGGCCTCGTCGAGGGCATCGGCGAAGGCATTGATGACGCTGAGGATGGTGCCTTCGACCGGGTGCGCCAGCGCGGCCCGGGCATTGACCGCACCGTGGCGCACCGCGGCGGCGAGGGTCGCGGCGTCGAGCTCGGGCCGGCTGCGGGCGTACTCGGCCACCCCGTGCAGGAACTGGGCCAGGATCGCCCCGGAGTTGCCGCGCGCGCCGTCGATGGCGTCGTCGCCGATCCGCAGCAGCAACTCGCCGATATGGCGGCTGCGCCGGCTCAGCGCCCCATTCAGCAGACTGCCGAGGGTGTGCGCGAGGTTGTTGCCGGTGTCGCCGTCGGCGACCGGGAAGACGTTGATCCGGTTGAGCAGGTCGCGCCCGGCGATGACCCGGCGCGCCCCCGCGATCAAGGCCCGGCGCAGGGCCGGCGCGGTCAGCGGAGGGTGGGCGATCGCCATGGCGGCAGTCTGCGGCAAACCGGCGCGGACGCCTGTTGCGGCGCAGCATCGATCGCGCGCGCCCCAAGGCGGCCCAGGCCGCGGGTTTCGCGCTATAGTCGGGAAATCGCTCGACGCCGGATTCCGGCCGGGCCGATCAAGGATTCCGCCATGTTACGGATCTGTCTGTGCCTGCTGTTCGCCCTCGCCAGTGCGACCTTGGCCGTCGCGGACGTCGGTGCACGCGAAGTCAACAAGCTCAGCCCGAACGATGCCTGCCCCGAAAGCAGCGCATCGCGCAAGGACACGGCGGCCCGCCCGAGCAGCCGCAGCGCCGCGCCCCCGACCGCGCGCGACACCAAGGCCAAGCCGAGCGTGCACAGCGACGCCGAAGGCAACAACCGCCTGCAGTCGCCGCGTTGGCACAACTTCCTGCCGGGCATGTTCCGCTGATCCGCTGACGGCACCGCCTTTGTTCGACCTGTTGCGCCGTCTGCGGCGCCCGCCCCTGATCGATGACGCCTTGTGGCGCGACGCCGTCGCCGCCTTGCCGTGGGCGCGCGCGCTCGACCCGCAGCGCCAGCAACGCCTGCGCGAGCTGGCCGCACGTTTCCTGCACGAAAAAACCATCAGCCCGATCGGCGAGCTCGAACTCGACGCGCAGCAGCGCTGTCTGCTCGCCGCGCTGTGCTGCCTGCCCTTGCTCGAATTCGGCAGGGAAGGCCTGCGCGGCTGGTCGCAATTGATCGTCTACCCCGATGCGTTCCGGGTGAACCGCAGCCACACCGATGCCGCCGGCGTGCTGCACGAATGGCAGGACGAGTTGATCGGCGAGTCCTGGGAAGCGGGCCCCTTGATCCTGTCCTGGGCCGACGTGCTGGCCGACTGCGAAGAACCGCGTGCCGGTTTCTGCGTCGCCGCGCACGAGATGGCGCACAAGCTCGACCTGCTCGACGACCTGCTCGACGGCACCCCGCCCCTGCCGCGACCGTGGCAGCGCGAATGGGCGCGCGATTTCCAGCAGGCCTACGACGCCTTCGTCGCCGACGTCGACGCCGGCCGCGACACCGCCATCGACCCCTACGCCGCCGAGGCGCCCGAGGAATTCTTCGCCGTCGCCACCGAATACCACTTCAGCGACCCGGCCCTGCTGCGCGCGCAGATGCCCGCGGTGGCCGCGCATCTGCAACGGTTCTATGGGGTTTCGCCGTTCGCTTGAACGGCGCGGCGAGCATTCCTGTAGGAGCGGCGTGAGCCGCGAGCAAGCGAAGGGGCGGATGGCACATCCGTCGCCGGAGGCCAGATGCCTAGCATTCGGCGGTAATCGCACCGATTGTCCGGGCTTCGGGGATGGGCGCTTGCGCACGTCGCGTTGGTTGGTCGCGGCTTACGCCGCTCCTACACGCGATGGTTATCGGCCTCGAACGATGACGACGACGCTGATTTTCTGCGCGTCCCGTGGTCGCGGCTTGCGCCGCTCCTACCCCTAAGCCATCGCAGCCGAGCGATTACCGCTACCGCTGCGGTTGCTGTTGCTGTTGTTGTGCGTCGCCTCGACCTCGCGAAGGCAATCGAAGACCCGGAGGGCGGCGCGCAGGGATGCGCGCCGTTTTTCATCGGGACAGGGATGTCCCGTATGTAGATCCCCGCGTCGGCATCGGTCGTGCGGGCCTGTGATTCAAAAAGAAGCAACTTCTTTGGTTACCTTTGACCGAAGGGAATCCAGACGGACTTTTGTTGCTTTAGACAAAAGAAAGTAACCCGCCGCTTTAGTGGCGGAAGCTTTTGGCGTTTGATCTGGATCCAGATCTTGATCTTGATCTTGCTTGAGCGATGCACCACAAAAACGAAACGGCGCGGTCGCGACTTGCGTCGCTCCTACCCTCGCGAAAGTACGCCGCTTCGATGGGCCACGTCGGCGTTGTTACTTATGCGCGTCCCGTGGTCGCGGCTCAAACCCGAAGGAACTCCCTACCAGACACCGCGCCTGCACGCGACAACCCTCACCGCCTCACAAGCCCGGCGGCAACTTCACCTCGAACCGCGCACCGCCGAGCTCCTCGGAAGGAATCACATCGAGCGTCCCGCGATACCCGCGCACCAGGTCCTGCACGATCGCCAGGCCGATGCCGTGGCCGTGCACGCGCTCGTCGCCGCGCACGCCGCGCTGCAGGATCGAGGCGATCTTTTCCGGCGGAATGCCGGGGCCGTCGTCGTCGACGGCGAGCAACAAACCCGGCCGGCGGTTGGCCGCGGTCTCGCCGGACTGCACGGTCAGCAGCACGCGCGAGTTCGCCCACTTGAAAGCGTTCTCGAGCAGGTTGCCGAGCAGTTCCTGCAGGTCGCCGGGTTCGCCGTGGAATTGCACGCCCTCGGCGACATCGAATTCGCACAGGATGCCCTTGGACGAATACACCTTTTCCAGGCCGCGTACGATCTCTTCGGCGTGCGGCTCGATCGCGATCGGCGCGGCGAACAGGGCATGACCGCCGGAGGCGGCGCGCGACAGCTGATACGAAACCAGGTCGTTCATGCGCCGCAGTTGCACGTCGACGTCCTCGCGCAGGCCGGCGTCGATCGCCGCGCCGCCGTTCTGGTCGTCGTCGAGGCGCGCGCGCAGCACTGCCAACGGCGTCTTCAGGCTATGCGCCAGGTCGGCCAGGGTGTTGCGCTGACGGTCGAGGTTCTCGCGCTCGCTCTCGATGAAGGCGTTGATGCTTTCGGTCAGCGGTTCCAGCTCGCGCGGGTGACGCTCGCTCATGCGCGAGGCCAGGCCGCGTTGCACGCGCTTGAGCTCCTCGATCACGCGCTTCAGCGGGCGCAGGCTCCATTGCATGATCAGCGCCTGCAACAGCAGCAGGATCACGCCGGCGCCGCCGAGGTTGCGCCACAGCGACAGGCGGAACACCGCGACCTGCTGGCGCAGCGCGCTGGTGTCTTCGAGGATGTAGATCGTGTACTGGAACTCGGACTTGGAATCGCCGTCGACGCTCCAGATCAGGCCGCGCCCGTAGCGATAAGCCTCGCCGGCATGGCCGTTGATCTCGGTGATCGGCAGCGGGCCTTCGAAGGTCTCCTCGGCGGCCTTGAGCATGCCGCCGTCGGGCAACACCGGCCCTTGCGCCGACATCGAGTCCCAGTGCCCGTTGGGCAGGATCACTTCCGCGTACAGGCCGCTGCCGGGCCGGTCGAAACGCGGGTCCGGCGGGTCGTAGGGCGGGATGATTTCGCCGCCGCGGCCGAAGTCGGTGTCGGCGGCGTAGGCCAGCGCGTAGCTGGTCAGGCGCTGGCGCATGTTGCTCTCGGCCGTTTCCAGGAACGCGCGGTCGAGCGCGTAGCCGGCCAGGGCGAGAAAGGCGAGCAGGCCGAGGCTCGCGGCCAGCAACTGGCGCGCGCGCAGCGAGCGGGGCTGACCCCAGCTCATGGCTTCGGACGGGCCGGACGGCCCGCATCAGGAGGAGACGCGGGCCGCATAGGGGTCCGGAAAGGCTCCTGGATCAGTCGCCGCTGCGCGGAATGGCGAACCGGTAGCCGCGACCGCGGACGGTCTCGATCGGCTTCAGGGCGCCGTCCGGGTCGAGCTTCTTGCGCAGGCGGCCGATGAAGACCTCCAGCACGTTCGAGTCGCGGTCGAAATCCTGCTGATAGATATGCTCGGTCAGGTCGGCTTTCGAGACCAACTCGCCGGCGTGCATCATCAGGTATTCCAGGACCTTGTACTCGTAGCTCGTCAGGTCGACGTTACCGCCGTTGACGCTGACCGTCTGCGCCGCCAGGTCGAGCATGACCGGGCCGCATTCCAGGGTCGGCTTGCTCCAGCCCGCGGCGCGGCGCACCAGCGCGTTGAGACGCGCCAGCAGCTCCTCGACGTGGAAAGGCTTGACCAGGTAGTCGTCGGCGCCCTGCTTCAGGCCCTCGACCTTGTCCTGCCAGCTCGACCGCGCGGTCAGGATCAGCACCGGGAACTTCTTGCCTTCGTCGCGCAGGGCCTTGATCAGCTCCATGCCCGACATCTTCGGCAAGCCCAGGTCGATGATGCCCAGGTCGAACGGCACCTCGCGGCCCATGTACAGGCCTTCCTCGCCGTCTTGCGCGGCATCGACCGCGAAGCCCTCGCGCTTGAGGCGGGCGGCCAGGGTCTCGCGCAGCGGCGCTTCGTCTTCGACCAGCAGAATTCGCATGGGCACTCCCTTGTATAAATATCGGCCCGACAGGATCGTCCGGGCCGTCGAAGCGAAGGTTAGTCGTTGTTATTGTCGTCGCGGCGTGTAGGGCGGTCGTCGTCGCGGCGCCCCCGCTGCTGCGGGTCGTCCATGTATATCCGGACCCGGCCGCTGGAATCGACGACCTTGACCCGGTTTACGTCACGGCCGTCGAAAGGAATGCGCTCGGCGCTCAGGACCTGGCCGCCGCCGCTCTCCCGCTCGACCCGACGGATGGCGTCGGACAGGGAGCGATGGTCGTCGCGGCGGTCGTGCCCGCGCCCGCCCCGGCCGTCGTCGTGCTGAGCCAGGGCATTGCCGGCCACGGCGCACGAGGCGACGAGCAGCAGCAACGACAGGACGCGGTTGGACCGGATGCTCATGACGATCTTAGGATGCCCCAGCGGAACAATAATGTGCGAACTTGCGACGTGGGGGCATTTTCGGAACGGGGCAGTGAATCCGATCTGAACTTTTCGCTTGCATCCAGGCTGCCATTCAGGCCGGTTCGACCGCCATCACACGTAGCGCCAGCAAAGTCCGTGCGCAGCTGAGAGTCATTCCTAATAAATCTCGCCGACGCAGCAGCGCAGCGAGCCGCCGCCAGCCTCGATCGCGTCCAGTTCGACCGTCTCCAGCGCGAAACCGGCCGCGGCCAGGCCGGCCCGGGTGTGCTCGGCAAGCACCCGCCCGGCGGCGGCGCTCATCCAGACCCGGTCGGCCGACAGCGCGATCGAATTGGCCACGAAGGCGGCGTGCTCGGCCGCCGCCAGGATCATCCCGTGCGGGGCGTAGAAGCCGGCGATCGCCGACGCCAACGCCGGCTCGGCGAAACCGGCCGGGCTGACCAGCGCGGCGCGGCCGGCCAGAACCGCCAGCACGACATTGGTGTGGTACTCGCCCGGCGCCAGCTCGAACAGCAGGGTCGCGCGCAGGCCCAGGGCCTCGTGCATGAGCCGTGCGCCGGCCTCGTCGCAGCGCTCGGACAGGCCGGCATAGCCCAGGCCGCGGACGCGGTCGACCACCAGGGCGCCGGTGAGCTCGCAGGGGTGCGCCTGCAGCGACAGATCGACCTCCTCATAACCCAGCACCTGGCCGAAGAAGGCGCGGATGTCGGCACGCCCGGCCTCGCGCTGGCGGACCGGATGGCGCATCCGCCCGACCAGATAGCGCGGCGCCCCGCCCGGCTGGCGCGCCGCGTCGGGCCGCCCGGTCGCGAATACGTTGTTGGGGAACAAGGCGTCCGGGGTGTCGGGATCGCCGGCGAAGCAAATCGTCGGCAGCACCGCCGACAGACGGCGCTGAAGCTCGCGATGCTGGGCGCTGGCGCGGCCGGGGTCGAAATCGGCGGCCTGCGCCATGTAGCGATTGTCGCCGGCCGACTGTTCGGCGCGGGCGAACCCGTCGGGCGCGACCAGGAACGCCGCGCGCGCCGTCGCCGGGCCGAAATCGGCGGCAAGCCTGCCGGCCTGGGTGAAGAAGACGTCGGGATCGCGGGTGATCATGCGGGCTCGCAGGCAGGCGCCAGTGGGTGTTGGCGGTGGGCGGTAGACGCGGAATCGGGCCTCAGGCGGCGTCGCGAGCGGCGAACGACTCGGTCACCGCCAGCGCCTGCTCGATCAGCGACCAGTCGGCGCCGGGCTTGTGCGCGCCCTCGCTGAGCACCTGGCGGAACGCGCGGCCGCCGCGCTCGCCATGGAACAGGCCGAGCATGTGCCGGGTGATGTGCTTGAGGAATACCCCACGCGCGAGTTCCGCCTCGACATAAGGCCGCAACGAACGCAGCAACTCGGCGCGGCTGCGCAGTTCGCCGCCGAACCAGGCGGTGTCGATCCGATGCAGCACGTAAGGCTCGTGATAGGCCGCGCGGCCGAGCATCGAGCCATCGGCGTGTTCCAGGTGCGAGGTGGCCTCTTCGGCCGTGGCGATGCCGCCATTGACCAGGATCTTCAGCTGCGGCCGTTCGCGCTTGAGCCGGTAGGCCCAGTCGTAGCGCAGCGGCGGCACTTCGCGGTTCTCTTTCGGCGACAGGCCCTTGAGCCAGGCATTGCGTGCGTGCACCACGAACATCGTGCAACCGGCCGCAGCGACCTCGTCGACGAAAGCCAGGAACACCTCGAAACGATGATCGTCGTCGACACCGAGACGGCACTTCACCGTCACCGGCACATCGCAGGCCTCGATCATCGCCGCGACCGACGCGGCGACCAGCGCCGGCTCGCGCATCAGGCAGGCGCCGAAACGCCCGGCCTGCACCCGGTCCGACGGGCAACCACAATTGAGATTGATCTCGTCGAAGCCGCGCTCGGCGCCGATCCGCGCCGCCTGCGCCAACAAGGCCGGCTCGCTGCCGCCGAGCTGCAAGGCCACCGGATGCTCGACCGGGTCCATCGCCAACAGACGCGCGCGGTCGCCGTGGATCACCGCATTGGCGTGCACCATCTCGGTATACAAGCGCGCATGCGGCGCCAGGGCGCGGTGAAACACCCGGCAGTGCGAATCGGTCCAGTCCATCATCGGCGCGACGGACAGACGGATCGCCTGCGGATTGACTATTTCTTTTTTTAAATCAAGCACCTAAACAGCCTCTGCAATACTCGCCGGTCAAGCGGGATCCTGCCATCTAATGTGCCATTACTGTACCAACGACAGGGGTGATACACCGAATGGCAGCACCCTGACCGCTGCCGCGCCCCGCGCGGCACCTCATTTGCAGTTGGCGCCACACAGCAACATGCGATTTCCATAACACCTCGCGCCCGCCCCTTTGCATGGATGCAGTGGCTAACAAGTCCCATTACCGTTTTACGAAAACACACACTCGGCTAGTTCCGAACATTCCTGGTTTCGACTTGAAACTTCAGCTGCGGAGTATCTACTGGACCGCTTCATGCCCGTGCGATACAAGGGCTGAAAGCATAGAGCCAGCAAAACACGACCAGCCATGAGCTGCTTCACTTCAAAGGAAAGGACAACCATGCTCAAGAAATCACTGATGCTCGCCTGCGCTTTATTCGCTTCGAACGCTCAGGCCTCGTGGCCTAACTCTGCAGACCGTCTGAGTAAAAAGCTGGTCTTCGCTGAGTATCACCCATGGGTAGCGACGCCGACCGTCGACGGTTTTTGGGCGCGCTGGAACGAAACCGGCCACAAGCCGAATTTAAATGACGTCGAATCTATGTTCTGGCCGCTCGACGGCTTGTACAGCGAGGGCGACTGCGCAGCCATAAAGAGCCAAGCCGTCGACCTGAACGGAAACGTCACCGCGGCAGGAATCGATGTCCTTATCATCGACTGGGTCAATGTCTACCAAAACGAACAGCAGCGTGTCGAGAAAATTCTCAGCTGCACGACCACGCCGGCCGTGGTGATGGTTGATCAGAACTGGACGGTTACCCCCTCCTTCCAGGAGGTCATTACCCGCCTGGAGACCGTTATCGGCTGGTATGCCTCAAAGCCCGACCTCTACCCTACCTACTACCGCGACCCCGCCAGCGGGGCTCCTGTGTTCATCGTCTTCGACCCCGGAGCCGCCGGAACTACCGCGCAATGGAATGCAAAGATCGACTACTACAAGACACTTTCGCCCAAAGGCATATTTATCGCCGGGCTGAGTTCCAACACCTCGGCGGCATGGGTTCTCGCATCGCATTTCGACGGTGCGATCCAGCTCGCAGGAAAGACCGCGGCATCGGACGAATCGAGCTATGAGTCGACCTTGTCGGTGCTCTACGGACCGGGCTCCAGAAATCAATTTCTGATCGGAGAAGCGATCCCAGGCTTCGATGATTCGGCGAATTGCTACTCGACAAGCCCGGTCCTCGATCGTCAAGCGGGCGTCGTTTTCGACACGAAATGGTCGGGACTCCTAACCACGAACTGGAATGGGCACAAGCTCGACGGTGCCTATGTCATGTACAACAACGATGGCGAGGGCGCAGGCATCGAACCCGCATCCCCGATCCCGCCTACGAGAGCTCCCGGGTTTGAATCCTGTGACGGCAAGATAAGCAATCGGTACAAGACTTATGCCCCGCTGCCTGCCACCTACTATCTCGACAGAAATGCATTCTGGGCCAACCAGTTCCGCATATCGCCATAGACTGGCCTCCTAAGTATTCGTCGACGGACCGCCCTCCTGGAACTTGACCGAAGGCAGGAATTCCAACGGCCAGATCGAAGGAGGGCACTTCCAACTCGGCAAGTGCGTGCTCATGCAAGATCTTGCGGCCTAAGGCGAATCTGACTGAACGGCAGTCGCAGTTGAGATTTATCTCATCGAACCCGCGCTCGGCGCCGATCTCGCGCCACCTGCATCAACAAGGCTCGGTCGCTATCGCCGGTGGGGGGCGGCACTCCCTCCGTTGTAGCGATCCCTGCTAGAACCCGCCCTGCCCTGTTGAGCCCCCGGATACCTGCTGAACTCAGGCCGAGATAAGGCATAAGTGTATCAACGGCGGGGCTTGCGCACCTGAAAGCGATACTCAGGGTTGCGTTAATTCGCACCCGGGGCCTTTGGCATGTCAGCCGTCCCGTAGAAATACCGAAACGCCAGGGCATTATCCGAGCCCTGTGTAGGAAAAGTCTGACGCCAACACGGTACGTCCTGAGCGATACTCCTCGCTGTACTGCGATGCCGAGCGGCGGACACGACAAAGTCGCATTTCAGGAAGGGCTATCAGGATGGCAGCGGAAGGGATGTTCGACTGGTTGCAGTTTCCGGAGGGGCGGGCGCGCTTTGCTGGAATCAAACGCGGCTGGGATGAACAAGGCCATGTCAATTTCTCACTCGAGCTTGGCGACGCCTTGCACTTCGGAGAAATCGATCAGGTCTTTCTTCCGGACCTCCATAACTTCAACATCGAAGTCATCTCCTTCGGCTACCCAAGAGCGGAAGTCGTCGGCATGCCAGGAGCCGCAGCAGTATTTTCGCCCGAACAGATCAGCGTCGCCATGCAGCTAATTGGGCGCCTCATTAAATCAGGCCTAGATTTAGATCGACCGCCGAACATTCTCACTCAAACGGCCAAGTCTAAATTCCTTGGCGAACTACTGTTCCGTGAGGGCTGGGCGCTCGTTAGATCCGAAGCGGACCCACGATGACCAGCACACCACCAAGCAAACAGGTGCGGCCGTGACAGACGACAGCTCTTCTACACCGAACAGCCGCGGCCTTCCACCTCCTCCGGTACCGGAACGACTGCGGGAAATGCTTAAGGACCACCCAGACCATATCGAACGATTGCAGGAAGTATTAAATCAAGTCGCGTATGACGGGAGAGTGCTGCTCATGCCTTTCGATCAAGCGATTTGGGCACTCGAAGGTCGTTTGGAAACCTTCATCCATGAAGCCAAGGCAGACTTGGAAGCGGCACAAGTCGATGAAGACGCGCAGGCCATAGAACTTGCAAGGGCAAAGGAGGATCTTATGTTCAGGGCCAGATCGAGCAACGGCGGAATGAAGGGCCTGCATGATCTATGGAATTACTTCAAAGAGAATGAAGACGCGCTTTAGTCACAGACGAATAGATCTCGCCACTTGAAGAGCGGTTGCGCCCCTACCTATCTAACTGGGCTGCACAAGGAATACAGGGTCATGACGGACGACACGACTTCTACATCGAACAACAGCCTCATATCTCCTCCGGTACCGCAACGATTGCGGGAAATGCTCAAAGACTATCCTGGGCATGTCGAGCGACTGCAGGAAGTTCTCAACACCGTGATCGAGAAGCCGTCGCCGCTGACGCCGCCATTCGAAGTTGCCGTGTGGGTACTGGAAAGTCGACTGGAGGCGTTCCATCGCGAAGCCGTGACGGAGTTCGAAGTTGCGCAAGCCAACGGAAATCCCGAACTGATTGCGCAAGCCGATGAGAAGCAACGCTTGATGTCAAAGGTATGCTGGAAGCACGTCTGGCTGACTGACGAAGCACTCTGGGATTATTTTCAACAGCATCAGGAATGCATTCTTCGGCGCGGACAATCGCAGTAACAAGCAGGTAAGCCACCATCAAACTGCAGGCATTAAATTTTCTCATGTGAAACGAAAACAAGGCATGCTCAATGACTCATTCACCCCTTCCTCCCGTCCCAAAGAAATTACAAGAGCTGCTTCATAGCTACTCTGGCCATATCGATCGTCTGCAGAAGCAGCTTAATCAGGTTGCAGAAGAATCCAGATCCGCAAGCACAAAACTTGAAGTTGCGACCTGGATGCTGCAAGGTCAGCTAGAGGAGTTTGCCCGAGAAGCTAAAGCTGAGCTGGAAGCAGTTGAAGCAACGAAAGACGCCGATGCAATCGCGGGAGCCAGGGAGAAGGAGCTCTTGATGTCGCGGGCATGCTGGAAACACGTCTGGCTTGGCGATGAAGCGCTCTGTAATTACTTCCAGCAGAACTAGAACCTACGAATTAATTTTGAGACGAATACTGCCCACACGCCTGCCAGACACATCTTTTTCGCAGAGAAATTTAAATAATTATGCAGTCATGACAGATCTTTCGCCGCCCCCGGTTCCAGCCAAACTTCGAGAAATGCTCAAGGACCACCCTGGGCATATCGATCGATTACAAGAGGCTCTCAACACCGCCATAGAAAAATCACCCCATCTGACACCCCCATTTGAAGTAGCCATATGGGCACTTGAGAGCAGACTCGAAGCCTTCGTTCGCGAAGCCCAAACAGACTTTGACGCAGCACAAGCAGATGGAGTCGCTGAGGATATTGCGCTAGCCGAGCAGAAAGAACTGCTGATGTTAAAGGCAAGCTCGAAGTACGCATGGTTTACCGACGAATCGCTTTGCGACCACTTTCAACAGAATCAGGACAGCATTCTTAGACGGGGATAATAACAACGACAAGCAGGCCAACCACCATCAACCTTCAGACATGAAATAGTCTCAAGTAAAACCAAACAAGGCATGTCTAATGACCGACTTATCACCCCCCCCGTCCCAAAGAAATTGCGAGAGATGCTCCGTGACTATCCTGGGCATATCGATCGTCTACAGGAACAGCTTAATAGCGTGGCAGAAGAGCCCAGGTCTGTGAGCCCGAAGTTTGAAGTCGCGATCTGGATGCTTGAAGGGCAACTCGATGAATTTATTCGCGAGGCCCAAACCGAATTAGAAGCGAGCCAAACCACTGGGGATGCCGAAGCGATCGCACGAGCGGAGGCAAAAGAATCTTTGATGTTCAGAGCAAGATCGGGCAATGGAGGCATGAAGGGACTTCATGACCTGTGGGAATACTTTAAAGAGAACAAGGATGCGTTCTAATGAGTGCCAGCCAAGATCGTCTCAGCAAAGAAGAGCATTCTCGGATTCTCCGGGAGAAAGTGATCCCGGAAGCTAACCTCGAGGGACTGACTTCTCACGAGCGGCCTAAGGCCATCATCCTGGCTGGGCAACCGGGCGCAGGCAAAGGCGGCCTGAAAACTGCCGTCGAACTTGAGCTATCGGGCGATGTCGCTGCTATCGACCCTGACGAGCTTCGCGATTATCACCCCGAAGCTAGAAACTGGCGGAAGTCCTCCCCCTACGGCTGGTCGCAGCAGACCAATGCAGACGCAGGCCAGTGGTCGCGAGAACTCCGTGAGGCGGCAATCGAGGGCCGTAAGAACCTCATCGTCGATACCACACTAGGAAATGCGAAGCCCGCGACCCAGATGATCCGCGAGCTACAGGCCGCCGGTTACGAAGTTGAAGTTCGTGCAATGGCTACGCATCGCCTCGAAAGCGAGCATGGTGTCGACGAGCGATTCACCAAGAACATCGATAAGTTCGGCGTTGGCCGCGACGTCCCGCTGTCTTTCCACGACGACGTGTATCGCGATTTGCCGGACAATCTGGACAAAGTGCGTGACGCAACCGATGTACCGGTCCGCATCTTCGACCGCAGCGGCGCCGAACTTTATGACAGCCGCCGGGATTCGACGCTACCTAGCGCCGCACTACGCGAAGCGCGCGACGCGCGCCTGCAAGATCCCGAAGTGACGCAGCAATTGCGTGAGCGCTGGCAAAAACAAGCCGAATGGCACCGCGACCTGCCGAACACCATCGCCCAGAACGACAAAGTTCCCGCCTCGACCGCCGAAGCGCTGCTGCGCGAACAGGCGGATCGCGGCAAGGTGGCCCACAGTGCGCAACGCGCCGAGGCCGCCGCCACTCTCGACGAATTGGTCCGGCCCGGCGCACCGCTGGCGCATGCGCCGCAGGTAGACGCACCGGGTCCCGGCATACGCAAGGCGACGGTGCTCGCGGGCGCTTCGGCGCTCGGCGTAGCCGCCAGCGTCTACGACGCGAAACAAACCGGCGACCGCATCGGCACTCTGCTAGCCCAGGACAATCCCCTCGCCGCGCAATCGCAGTTCGCCCATTACGCGGCGCGCGGCACCGGCGGTTGGCTCGGCGGCGCGGCGGCCGGTCTCGCAGTGGGATGGGAAACCGGGCCGGGTGCGATCGCGTTCGTGGCGGTCGGCGCGATCGCCGGCAGTCAGGTCGGCGAGAAGGTCGCCCAGTGGTGGGACGATCGTCAGGTCTACAACCAGACCGACCGCGAAGGCGTCGATTGGAAGTACAACGGCAAGCAATGGCGGAGGCAGGAGCCCGGCGACCTGCGCGACGACGGCGTCACCATTGCCGAGAAGCAGTCGTTCGCCGCCTTGCCCGACAAGGCGCGGGAACTCACCTATCTGGCCAGCAATTCGTCCAGCGCCTTGGCGATGGGCAAACTGGAGCCGCCGCGCGACCCTTACGTCTTGCCGGCCAACGAGACCGACAAGCACAGCTTCGCCCAGGCCGACTGGCAGCGTAATGCGGAGAGCGGCGACTGGGTCCGCCAAGTGGTGATCGCGCGCACCGACCGCGGCCACCCGCTGGTCAACCCGGAAAAGGCCTCGCCCGAACGCGCCGCGGAGCTGGACCGGATGTCGGAGCAGGTGGTCCGCGACAACATCGCCAGCGGCCCGGCACCGATCGCCGCGCGCTACGAGCAGGCCTATCGCCGCAACGGCTGGGACGCCTTCGGGCCGATGCCGCAGCCGGTGCTTGCGGCGCTCGCCGAGCCGAACAGTCTGCAAGCCTCGGATGGCCACCAGTACCGCCGCGATGACGAAGGCCAGTGGCAGCGCCAGGACGGCCTGACCGCCGGCCGCCCGGCATCCGGCAATCTGCAACGGGAACTCGACACCACCCGCGCCGAGTTGCAGACCCAACTCGTGCAGCACGATCGACACCTGTTGACGATTCCGCAGTGGCAGGCGCCGTCGTTGGACGAACAGGACCGCGCCAACGTGATGTCGACCTACGCCGCGCTCGGCATCAAGCCGAATCCCGAGCGCCTGGACGCGGTGATGGATGCCTTGCAGCGCACGCGCGAGGCGCACGGCATCGACCCGCATGCCAGTTCGCTGCACGTGGAGCGCAGCCCGAACGGCGGCTACGACATCGACAGCCCGCTCGCCCACCTGCGCCGCGACAATGGCGTGGTCCAGATCGTCGCGGTGACGAGCACCGCGGAGATCCAGCAAGCATTGGCGGACCGGCGCGAGCGCGCCGCACCCATCCCGGACACTCCGGAGCTGCGCGTCGCCGCGCTGTCGCCGCAGCAACGCGAGGCGCACCAGCAGGCCGAGCGCGAAGCCAACCGGCAAGGACTGTCGCGCGACGAGGTGCAGCAGGCGGCGCAACAGGCCGCCGTGGCCACTGCCTCGCCCGATGCCACTCCATCGGTTCCGACACCCGCCGATGCGCAGCCCGCGCGCGTCGTCGCCGCGTCGACACCGGCCTCGGACCCGCGCCGCGAGGCCGAGCCGGCGGCATCGCCCGCGCCCATCGTTGCAGCGCCCGCGCCGATCGCCGAAACGGTCCCGGAGCCGGTGCGCCCTCAATCGGAAGCCGCCACGCAACCCAAAGCGGTGGCAGCCGAGTTGTCCGAACCCGAGACGCCGGCCCGTACGCCCGAGCCGACGGTGCAGCCGGCCGCTACCGTCCAGTCTGAATCCGTTCAACCTGATTCGGTCCAGCCCGCTCCCGTCGAGCCTGCTCCCGTCCAGCCCGCTCCTATCCAACTCGATTCCGCGCAGTCGGCTACCGTCGCTCCTGCGGTCGCGGTCAGCTCCGCTGCGAACAAGCAGGACAACGTGCTTCGCCCGGGCGACCGCGGCCAAGAGGTCGAGTTAATGCAGTACCGCTTGAATCGCGTCGGTTATCGCGACCCCGAGGGCCAGCCGCTCGCTCAGAACGGCCATTACGATGCGGCCACCGAACAGGCCGTGCGTCGGTTCCAGCGCGACCAGGGCCTCGCCGATACCGGCATGGCCGACCCGGCCACGCAACAGGCGATGTCGGCGGCGCAGCATGCGCGGATCGAATCGAGCAAGACCGCCGGGCAGAACCCGCCGCAAGCGCAGGCTCGCGCGTCATCGAACACCGCACAGGAACGCCCGGCCGTCGTCGCCCAATGGGACGACGAGGCGCCTTCGCAGGCAGCGCGCGAACTCGGTTCTCGCGCGCCATCGAACGAACCCGGCTCTCGAACCACGCATCCCGCCGAACGCCCACAGCCGACCGAGTTCATCGCACAGGAGGAACGGGCGGCGCTGCGGCCGCAGACCGATGAAGCGCAGCAGTCCCCGGCGCGCGCGACCGCCTACGTCGCTCGCGACGAGCAGCCGCAAGCGCAAGCACCGGCTCGTTCACACGAACCCGCGCAGCAAGCCGATGCGTTCGCCACGGCTCCGGAGCGGACCGCATCGCCGCGCACCACCGAAACCGCAGCCACCGCGCCGGCGCGAGAGTCCCTACGAGAATCCGCACGAGAGCCGGCGCCGATGACGGCCCAGCCCGAACCGCTCTTCAGCCTGTCGCGGCTGACGCCGAACGACCAGGCGATGTTCGCCAAGATCCGCGCAGGCGTGCCGGCGGATGTGCCCGACGAAACCGTGGCGAAAGCGATGCTGGAAGCCAAGCGCAACGGCATTCCGGATGCCGACCGCATCGACAAGGCGGCCGTGGTCGACGGCAAGCTCTGGGTCGCGGGCAGCATCCCCGGCTTCCATGCCGGCGTGTCGGTAGCCGAACAAGCGCCGGCGATGCAGGACACCTTGCGCGAAACGCAGGCGTTCAACCAACAGCGCGATGAGCGGCTGGCCCAGGAGTCGACGCAGAAGGCCCAGGACGAACCCGGGCGGGCCACACGCATGCAGTGACGGTGCATGCGGGGACGGGCTGGCAGCGACGGCGATAAGCGGTCGTCGCGGCGCGAGCGCGCTCGGGCGATGCCCGGACGATCGCGCAGGCCGCCCCGCTCCGCTGCGCGAGCCACCGCATCGAGTCATCCAGACACAGCCTGCCCAGTCGCTTCGCACTGGGTTGGCGCCGCCGGATAGTGCAAGCTATCGGCAGGAGTAATCGGCAGGAGCCGCACGTGGGTCATTGGTTCGTCTCGCTAAGCGCCATCGAAGTGATGGTCGTGGGCGTGTTGTATTTCGCCGCGCTCTATCTGCTGAGCGGCGGCCTGAACTGGTGGCTGACCCACACCCTGCTGCCGGCGCTCGGCTACGGCCGCCGCCTGGACATCCGCCCGCTGCCGCCCGGCCAACTGCGGCGCGAGTTCGGCGCTTCGACTGTCTCGATCCTGATCTTCGGCATCGGCCTGGTCGTGCCCTGGGGCATGCTGCGCCTGGGCTGGGCGCGGTTCGCGGTCGACCCGCCGGCCTGGCGCGTACTGCTCGAAATCGTCGTGCTGTTCCTGTGGAACGAGCTGCACTTCTACCTCAACCACCGCGCCCTGCACACGAGTTGGCTGCGCCGTTTCCACGGCATGCACCACCGCTCGCACGTCGCCACCCCGTTCTCGACCTATGCCTTCCACCCGGTCGAAGCGGTGATGCTCGGCAGCGTGCCGCTGATCCCGATGCTGCTGCACGATTTCAGCTTCATCGCGGTGGCCAGCCTGCCGGTGCTCAGCATCGCCCTGAATAACCTGGGCCACAGCAACTACGAAGCCAGCCGAACCGCGCCGGCGCGCGGATGGCGCGGCGCCAGCCGCCGCCATCACCTGCACCACGCGCGCTACAACGGCAACTACGGCTTCCTGCTGGAAGTATTCGACCGCTGGGCCGGCACGGTGATCCAGCCCGAGGCCGAAGACGCCCGCCCGGCGACACGAACGCGCACGGACCGCGCCGCATGAACGACGACCCCGCCTCCAGCGCGGCACGCCCCATTGCAGCGGATCCCGGCATCGGCGCGCTGCGCCATCGCCGCGACCTGCAAAGCCTGGCCTATCTGCTGGCACAGCCGCTGCTGGCGCTGTGGCAGTGGCGGCACGGTTTCAGCCTGCCCCTGTATGCGCTGATGCTGTACCTGGCGATCGCGGTCAGCGTGATCCACCACAACCATGCGCACTTGCCGCTGTGGCGCGGGCGCTGGCGCAATCGCGGCACCGACCTGCTGATCACCGTGTTGCAGGGGCACCCGACCTTCGTCTTCCATCCCGCGCACAACCGCAACCACCATCGCCATCGGCACGGCCCCGGCGACGTCGCCCGCACCTGGCGCTTCGGCGACCACAATCACGCGCTCGGCTGGTTGCTGCATCCGTTGCAGGCGATCGCGGTGATCTATCCCTTCCTGTTCGATTGGCTGCGCGGCGTGCGCCGGCGCGCGCCCGGGGCTTACCGCTGGTATCTGCTGCAGTACACGGCGTGGCTGGGTTCGTGGGCGCTGCTGTTGGCGATCGACCCCGGCAAGGCGCTGGCGCTGGTGATCCTGCCGCAATTGCTGGGCCTGCACTGGCTGCTCTCGGCCAACTACCTGCAGCACGCCCATGCCGACGATGCGGCGCGCTTCGGCTATGCGCGCAATTTCGAGGGTTGGCTGAACCCGCTGCTGTTCAACATCGGCCTGCACACCGCCCACCACGAACACAGCCGCGCGCACTGGTCCGAGCTGCCGCGGCTGCATTATCGCTACCGCCCTTTGATCGACCCACGCCTGCTCGAAGCCAGTTTTGCCGGCTACGCCTGGCGCGTATTCGTCCTGGGCCCGTTCCTGCCGCACTATCGCTCGCGCTCCTTGCGTCCGGCCGATACCTGCGCGGCGGTCGACGGGCCTGTAACCACCTCCAAGGATTGTTGATGCCGACCCGTTTCGAACGCACTTTCATCGAGGGCAGCGGCCGCTTCCTGCCCGGCGCGCCCGTCGACAACGCCGCGATGGATGCCTACATCGCGCCGCTCAGCAAGCTGTCCGACCGCATCAAGCGCCGGATCCTGGCCGAGAACGGCATCCTCACCCGCCACTACGCCATCGATGCCGAGGGCCGCACCGTGCACTCCTGCGCCGACATGGCGGCCTCGGCGATCCGTCAATGCCTGGCCAGCACCGACACCGCGCTCGACGGCATCGGCCTGCTCGCCTGCGGCACCTCCGGCGGCGATGCGCTGATGCCGGGCTTCGCCTGCATGGTGCAGGGCGAGCTGGCGGCGCCGCCGATGCAGACCCTGTCCGCACACGGCATCTGCGCCTCCGGCGTCGGTGCCTGGGAGAGCGCGGCGTCGGCGGTCGAGCTGGGTTCGCACCAACGCGCCCTGGTCGCGGCCGCGGAAATGCCGTCGCGCCTCTTCAAGCGCTCGCGCTATGCCGCGCGCGACTACAACGCCGATTTCGACGCCCACTTCCTGCGCTGGATGCTGTCCGACGGCGCCGGCGCCCTGCAGCTCAGCTCGGCCCCGAAGCCGCGCGACGGCATCCGCCTGCGCCTGCGCTTCATCCACCAGCGCTCGTTCTCCGGCGATTACCCGGTGTGCATGCAATTGGGGCTGACGCCGGACCGCAGCCGCAGCCATCTGGACTACGACTCCTGGCAGGCCGCCGAAGCCGACGGCGCGCTGTTCCTGCGCCAGGACATCCGCCTGCTGCCGCATTTGTTCGACGTCGGCGTGCACGAGTACGCCAAGCTGGCCCACGCCGGTTGGTTCGACCCGGCCAAGATCGATCACTTCCTCTGCCATTACTCGTCCGAGCGCTTCGCGCCGGTGGTCGACGAGTTGATGTGCAAGGCCGGCCTGGAGATTCCGCGCGAGCGCTGGTACAGCAACCTCACCTCGCGCGGCAACACCGGCGCGGCGTCGATCTTCATCATGCTCGACGAGTTCCTGCGCACGCGCAGCTTGCAGCCAGGCGAACGCATCCTGTGCTTCATCCCCGAGTCCGGCCGCTTCACCGTCGCCTTCGTGCTGATCGAAGTCGAAGCCGCCGATGCGCCGTTGACCGCTTCCGTATCCGTGCCCACGACGGCTCCGGTCGCTGCAGCAGCGCACGATCCCGAGCTGATCGCGCCGCCGCACGACCCCGCTGACGCCCCCGCGGCCCTGCGCCACCTGCTCGGCGAGTTGGCGACCATCTGGCACGACTACCGCTCGCGCGCCTGGCGCACGCCGGTGATCCGCAAGCTGCGCGAGCGCCGCTTCGCCACCGCCGACTACGTGCAATGGATGCAGCACTGGATTCCGCAGGTCCGCGAAGGCAGCAAGTGGATGCGCGAAGGCGCCGCGGCGGTGCAGGCGCCGTACACCGAGCTCAGCGCCCTGATCGAGACCCATGCCGGCGACGAACAGGACGACTACATGATCCTGTACGAGGACTACCGCAAGGCCGGCGGCGCCGTCGCCGACATCGACGCCCTGCGCCGCAATCCGGGCGGCGAAGCGCTCAACAGCTATCTGCACGCTCTGGCCGCGACGCCGAATCCGCTCGGCCTGCTCGGCGCCATCTACATCATCGAAGGCACCGGCCAGCGCATCATCCCGGCCTTGTTGCCGCTGATGAAGGCCAGCCTGTCCCTGCCGGCCGACGCCTTCCGTTTCCTCGAATACCATGGCAGCAACGACGAGCACCATCTGGCCCGCTGGCTGCGGGCGATCGAGATCGTGCTCGAACACGACGCCGACGGCGAAGGCGCCCGTGCCATCATCGCCACTGCACGACGCACCGCGGAGCTCTATCTCATGCAGTTCGATCACGTGATGCCGGCATGAAGTACCAACCCGAGTTCCTCGAGCAAGCCTACGACCCGCGCGACCCCAGTCCGTGGCTGGCCTTGTACCTGGATCGCAGCACGCCGCTCGACGACGAGGTCAAGCGCGCCTGGCTGGCCGATTCCAGCTCGCGCTCGCGCCAGTTCGTGTTGCCGTTCATGCGGCCGCTGGCGCGCACCCTGATCGTGCTGATCCAGGTGGCCAAGGTGTTCGCCCCGCGCCGGCTGGCGTTCTCGCGCACCCTGCACCGCCTGCTCGCCTGGGGCATGGAGAACTTCCTGCGCCCGGAGGCCAACTGGCTGATCCTGCGCCACTTCCATCTCGGCTCGCAGGTGCTGGAGTTCATCGGCAAGAACTCCGGCGTCGAAGTGCAGGGCAACCCGCTGCGCCCGGCCGCGGTGGCCGACGTGCGCGAGGACATGTTCCTGGTGCACGACCTCAACCTGTTCAATTTCGTCATCCGGCTCAACCAGAACCTGCAGGCTGCCGGGCGCGAACTGAAGTTCGTCGCCGACCCCGACCTGTCGATGATCAAACAGCCCGAACTGCGGCTGGAGGACATGCCGCGGCGCTGGCGCAATTTCCTCGACCTGCAGAGTTCGATCGAACTGTTCACGCCGATCTACCAGTTGCTGCTCACCGACAGCGACTTCTGGCGCGCGACCAACTCGCTGCAGCTCGACGAGACCATCGGCCTGTACGTGGCGACCATCCTCGATGCGCGCTCGCATCTGGTCCTGCTCAACAATCGCCACCCGCTGGTGCCGTTGTCGACCTTGCGCGCCGGCTTCCGCCTGACCCTGCACGGCCTGTCGACCGAAATGCTGCACGCCTTCCTGATGGGCAAGCGCGACCAGCAGGCGGCGGCGACCGCCGCCTGAAACTGCGGCCGGCCGTAGTCGCATCCGGCGCCTCGGCCCCTCGCGATGAGTGGCCGGGCGGCCGCGGCCCGTAAGGCATCACGACCCACCGACCCAGCCCGCCCGGCGCAGACCAGCGCCGGCGCGGCGGATGTGCGCGAATCATGCATTCGGCCAGGCTGACTAGGGTTTCCCCCGATTTACCGGCGCGCGGCGGCTGTCTAGGCTGCTCGGCATTGCAGTCCTCCCTGCGCCGCGGCCGGCTTCCGGCTTGCACTGGCGCGACCGCCGATCCGCCCCGACCGGGCAAGGAGCCGTTCCATGAGCGTCGATTCCGCCGTTTCCATCACTCGGGACAAACTCAGTCAGGACTGGCTCGATTGGGACGTCAGCAAGGGCGACCTGGACGCGATCAACCGCGAGGTCGCCAACCTCACCCCGGCCGAGCGCAACGAGTTCATCGGCAAGCTCAGCAACGACGACATCAAGAACTGGACCCAGGAAATCGACGGCACGATGGGTTCGCTGAGCGCCGGCGAGCGCGGCGAACTGTTCAACCGCCTGGCCGAAGGCCTGGACGGGCCGCAGACCACCCGCTTCGTCGAAGCCTTCGACGGCAGCTCGGGCGGGCTAGAAGCCTTCGCCGACGCGATCGCCAGCCACGGCGGCAGCGACGCCAAGACCGCCTTCATCGCCGCGGTCAAGGGCGACATCAACAGCGAGTACAAAGCCACCCAGGGCACCTGGGGCAACAGCGAAACCGAAGCGGCCGGCAAGGTCCTGGCCAGCCTCGCCAACGATCCGCAGGCGTTCCAGCAGGCGGTCGGCTCGCTCAGCAAGGAACAGTTGCAAGACGTGATGAACGTGGCGATGGGCCGCAAGTACATCGTCGACTTCAGCGGCCGCACCGCCGGCACCACCCAGTACGACCCGAGCGTGCTGACCGGCATCCTCAACGCCGCCCAGGGCGCCGACCTGCCGACCCGCACCGCGGTGTTCGAAGCGGCGATGCCGCAGTTGCAGACCATGCAGGGCGACAACGTCGGCTTGCTCGGTGCCGAACCCTACGTCGACGGCGTCGCCCAGGCCATGGGCAAGGTGCTCAGCCGCGACGAGGCGGTCGAAGCCGGTCTGCTCAAGATTCCGGAAGCGCCGGCCGGCGTGTCGATGGACGCGAACATCGCCGACACCCACAAGCACGAGTTCCCGAATCCGGGCGACATGGTCTGGTTCAAGGAGCAGGTCCAGGGCGGTGGGCCGTGGGACTACAAGACCCAGGGCGCGCAGTACGAGAACTACGGCAACTTCCACTTCGGCGTGGTCGCCGCGGCGATGGACATCCCCGAGCAGATCGGCCTGCGCGGCGCCGGCTTCGTGCAGATCCAGTCCGACACCTCGCAGGACGGCTGGGGCAAGCCCTACGACCTGGGCGACAGCAGCTACGGCGACGATCCGCGCGATCAGGCCCAGATCAAGGCCGGTTACGACTACTACAACTCCGGCATGTGGCGGGTCTGGGCGGATTGACCGCTCGACGGGATTCGGTCGCGAAGGCGTCGGCGCTGCCGGCGCCTTCGTCGTATTGGGCGTGCGTGCACTACTCCGCGACGCCGCCCGCCCGTAGGATCGTGCAGAACCCCGACCGAGACGAATCGCCGACGATGAAAGCCCGCATAGCTACGGTACTGACGATGGTGTTGACGACGCTGCTCGCCGTCGGCTGCAGCCACGACGCGATCATGCCCGACGTCGAAGTCGCCCGGGTCGCATCGCCCGACCTGCAGGCCGACGCGGTGCTGACCGAAGCCAATCCCGGCGCCACGGCCTCCTTCATCTATCGGATCCGGATCGTGCCGCACGGCGCCGACTGGCGCTCCGTGCCCTCCGCCGCCGAGCTGTACGGCGCGACCCGCAACGCCCAGGCGTACGGGGTCGATCTGCATTGGCAGGACGCGAACAATGTGCGCGCCGACTACCTGCAGGGCCGGGTGATGAAACCGGCCGCGGCTGCGGTCTCGGTCGCCGGGCGCGCGGTGACGCTGCAGTTGCGCAGCGGCGTCAGCAACCCGGCCGCGCCGGCCGGCGGCATGGCGCCGGAACCCAAGCAGGCACGGTAAGCACGCGCAAAGCCGCGCCGGACGCTGCCTTCGAGGCAGCAGGCCGTTACGCGGTCGCCACTGCCGGGCGCAGGAAATCCCCGCGCCATACCGCAGTCCCCTCTATTCGCATTGCATGAGTCGCGACGGCCATCGCCGTCGCGACCTTACGAACGCACCGTCACCCGCCAGCAGTGCTTGGCCTGCTGAGTCCAGTCGATCTCGACCGGCAGGAACTTCTCGATCAGGCGGGCGTTGCTGAGCAGATGCTCGCTGAGCGCGGCGGTGGTGAACTCACCGCCGCCGGCCAAGGCCATCGGCAACAACAGCTGGTCCGACAGGTGCTCGCCGACCGCCGCCGGCGAGGACAGATAGACCGAGGCCTGTTTGACCAGGCCGATCGCGACTTGCTCAGCGCTGAGCCCGCGCTCGCCGAGCGCACTGAACAGCTCGGTGTGCTGCTCGCCGTGTACGCGCAGCAGCAGTACGTTGGCCGGGCTTTGCGCGTTGCCGATGCGGCGCAGATGCTGCTGCTCCTGGGCCAGGCCCAGACGCTCGGCGACCACCGCCAGTTCGCGGTGGCCGATCTGGTCCTGCAAGGCCGACAGCAACACGGTCGCGTCGAGATGCGGCTCGGCATCGCGCTGGTCGAACACGCAGCGGCGCAGTTGCGCGCACGGCGCTACGCGCAGCTGCAGCGCACCGCCGCCGGCCGGGAAGAAGCCATGGCGCTGCAAAGCGAAGCTCGCCTCCACGCCCATGCGCTGCAAAGCCGGCAGATAGGCTTCGGCGATGAAGTCCGCGCACGGCGCCAGCGGGTTGTGGGTGCCGCCTTCGATAAACACCTCCGACGGCTCGGCGCACTGCCACAACGCCGGCAGCACGGTCTGCAGCACCAAGGTCGCCGAACCGGCGCTGCCGATCGAGAAACGATAGCGGCCGGCGTTGATCGCGCCGGGCATGAAGCGCAGCGTGGTCGCGCCGAGTTGCGCACCGTGGACGTGCGCGCAGCCGATCTGCGCCGCGGCGCCGACCGCGGTCAAGTGTTGGCGCATCAGGCCCGGGCGCGAGCGCTTGGCACGGATGTGCTGCATCTCGAACGCGGTGCCGGTGCACAGGCTCAGGGTCAATGCGGTACGCAGCAGCTGTCCGCCGCCGTCCTGCCCGCTGATTTCGATCAGTTCCATCTTGCGATCCATCCATCCGGGCGGCCTTGCGGCCGCCCGTACTCCTTCTTGTTGGCGACGACCTTCTCGGCCGCCGCCGTCGATATGTTGACGCGATATCGCCTGGCGTCGCGACCTGGGCGCTCAACCCTTGACGCAAACCACCTGGCGCAGCGTATGCACGATTTCGACCAGGTCGCTCTGCGCGGCCATGACCGCATCGATCGACTTGTACGCGGCCGGCGACTCGTCGACCACGTCCGCATCCTTGCGGCATTCCACATGCGCGGTCGCCCGTGCGTGCTCTTCCAGACTGATGCGCTTCTTGGCCTCGGTGCGGCTCATCACGCGGCCCGCGCCGTGGCTGCAGCTATGGAAGCTGTCGGCATTGCCCAGCCCGCGCACGATGAAGCTCTTCGCGCCCATGCTGCCGGGAATGATGCCGAGCTCGCCCTTGCGCGCGCTGACCGCACCCTTGCGGGTCACCAGCACGTCCTTGCCGAAATGATGCTCGCGGTTGACGTAGTTGTGGTGGCAGTTGACCGCCTCGGCCTGCGCCTCGAACGGCTTGGCGATCACCTTGCGCACCGAGTCGACCACGTGCTTCATCATGATCTCGCGGTTGCTGCGCGCAAAACGCTGCGCCCAGTCGACCGCGAACACATAGTCGGCGTAATGATCGCTGCCTTCCGGCAGATAGGCCAAGTCCTGGTCCGGCAGGTTGATCATCCAACGGCGCATGTCCTGCTTCGCCAACTCGATGAAATGGCTGCCGATCGCATTGCCGACCCCGCGCGAACCCGAGTGCAGCATGAACCACACGCGCTGCTCCTCGTCGAGGCAGACCTCGACGAAGTGGTTGCCGGTGCCGAGCGTACCCAGATGGCTGAGGTGGTTGCTGCGCTCGAGCTTCGGGTGCTTGGCGACAATGCGCTCGAAGCCCTCGTGCAGGGTCGACCAGCCGTGCAGGGACGCCTCGGGCGGATTCGCCCAGGCGCCCTTGTCGCGCAGGCCGCGGCCCACGGAACGGCCGTGCGGCACGGCCTTCTCGATGGCCGCGCGCACTTCGCCCAGATGATCCGGCAGGTCTTGCGCGGTCAGGCTGGTGCGCACCGCGATCATGCCGCAGCCGATGTCGACGCCCACCGCGGCCGGCACGATCGCGCCGACGGTCGGCACCACCGAACCCACCGTGGCGCCCTTGCCGAGATGCACGTCCGGCATCACCGCAACCCAGCGATG
This sequence comes from Lysobacter antibioticus, assembly GCF_001442535.1. NCBI lineage: Bacteria > Pseudomonadati > Pseudomonadota > Gammaproteobacteria > Lysobacterales > Lysobacteraceae > Lysobacter > Lysobacter antibioticus. The sequence goes on from NZ_CP013141.1 coordinate 2,385,848, forward strand.
GATGAAGGGCAACTTGGCGATGTTCTGCAACTGGCGGCGCGCCTCGTCCTCGAGCGGAACGCCTCGGGTCCAGTGCTTGATCGGCACCGCGCCCGGCTCGTTGATGACATCGTACTGGCTGGTGTTCATGGTCTTGCTCTCTTAGTTACGCACACAGTGAAGGGGTATCGCCCGAAGAGCCAGCGCGGTGCGCCAGGCCTCTGCGGCGGCCGCGGTTGCGGCTTGGGGAAGAATTCGGAACGACGACGAAGCTCACCCACCGGCCGGCGGACCCCAATGTCCGCCGGCCATCCTGTAACCGCATCGCACTTCCCTGCGCGTGCGGTCGACGGGTTTCCAATCCGTCCACGCGACCACACTCCGGTGTTCGCGTTGCGGCGCATCCTTGCGCCGCGGCGGTACCGGTCCCTGGTCCGCCTGGGAGCCGGATCAGCGATCCGCTCCTTCCTTTTCCTTGCTACCGCTCGGTATCGCGCCCCGGGTCGGCTGGTCGACACCGAAGCCGCTGATGCGCCATGCCGGCGACTCAATTTTTGATGGCCGCCATCGGTTGCAGTACTTCCTGCAACTGCTCGTCGGAGCTCGCAGGCAAGCGCCGTTCAAGCAGCCGGTCGCGGCATACAGAGCCAGCGCCGCCGCGGGAAGTTGCGAAGAGATTGCGGTTAACCATCGGGGCGATCCGGTGCGGACTTGCCTGTAACTTGCCCAGTACTAACGCAAGCGCTGTGCCAACCCGCCCCGATCCGACTCATCTCATTGAATTAAAACGAAATTACCTGGAGCAAGGCGGTTTTCGCTCGCTTACCCGCCTCTTCATTATCTATACTGTTTAATCGCTTTATATATGGATGTATAAACATGAAACGCCAGGTCATCGTCGGCATGCTCGGCACCCAGCTCGATGCCGGGCTCGGTCCGGGCCGTTGGGAAAAATGGCGGCCGACCGTTTCGCTCGGCATGCACGAGGACCTGTTGCTCGACCGCATCGAGCTGCTGGTCGACGAACGCCGCTACGGCAACCTCGCTGCCGTCGTCGCCCAGGACCTCGGCCAGGTCTCGCCCGAAACCCAGGTCCGCCGCCACGACACCTACCTGGCCGACCCCTGGGATTTCGAGGCCGTCTACGGGGCGCTGCACGACTTCGTGCGCCATTACGACTTCCAGCCGGAGGAAGAGGACTACTACGTCCACATCACCACCGGCACCCACGTCAGCCAGATCTGCTGGTTCCTGTTGACCGAAAGCCGTCTGTTCCCGGGACGCCTGCTGCAGACCGCGCCGCCGCGCAAGCAGAACGGCGAGGCGCCGGGCAGCTATGCGGTGATCGACCTGGACCTGTCGCGCTACGACCGTATCGCGCAACGTTTTGCCCAGGAGCGCCTGCACGACCGCGACCTGCTCAAGAGCGGCATCGCCACGCGCAACCCGGCCTTCAACCGCATGATCGAGCAGATCGAGACAGTGGCGACGCGTTCGAAATCGCCGATGCTGTTGATGGGCCCGACCGGCGCCGGCAAGAGCCAACTCGCGCGCCGCGTGTTCGAGCTCAAGAAGCAGAAGCATCAATTGCCGGGCCGCTTCGTCGAGGTCAACTGCGCGACTCTGCGCGGCGACGGCGCCATGAGCACGCTGTTCGGCCACATCAAGGGCGCCTACACCGGCGCCTCGACCGACCGCGCCGGCCTGTTGCGCTCGGCCCATCAAGGCCTGTTGTTCCTCGACGAGATCGGCGAGCTCGGTCTCGACGAACAGGCGATGTTGCTGCGGGCGCTGGAAGAAAAGCGCTTCCTGCCGGTCGGCGGCGACAAGGAAGTCGAGAGCGACTTCCAGTTGATCGCCGGCACCAATCGCGACCTGCAGCAGGCCGTGCTCGAAGGCCGCTTCCGCGACGATCTGCTGGCACGGCTCAATCTGTGGACCTATCGCCTGCCCGGCCTGGCCGAGCGCGCCGAGGACATCGAACCGAACCTGGACTTCGAACTCGAACGCCATTCCCGCGAGAACCGCCAGCGGGTGACCTTCAACCGCGAAGCGCGCGAACGCTATCTGGCCTTCTCGCGCAGCGCCGAAGCGACTTGGGGCGGCAACTTCCGCGACCTCGGCGCGTCGGTGATGCGCTTGGCGACCCTGGCCGACGGTGGACGCATTCGCAGCGATCTGGTCGAGGAGGAAATCGGCCGCCTGCGCCGGCAGTGGCACGGTGCCGGCATGCGCCCTGGCCTGCTCGACGAAGTCCTCGGCGAGCGCGCGGCCGAACTCGACCGCTTCGACCGCGTGCAACTGGAAGACGTGCTGCGCGCCTGCCGCCAGACCAAGTCGCTATCGCAGGCCGGGCGCGAGCTGTTCGCGGTCTCGCGCGCTGCGCGCACCAGCACCAACGACGCCGACCGCCTGCGCAAATACCTGGCGCGGTTCGGGCTGGATTGGGAGCAGGTGCGCGGACGCGGCTAAACCCGGGCGTCCGCGCACCGATAGCCCTGCTTCAGCCCGCCTGCTCTTCCGCTTCGAGCGGCCTGGCGGCGCTCGCCGGCGATTGCCTGGACAGAAATTCGCGGCCTCGCTGCCCCGGCGCCATCAGGATGCCGGAAGTCGCCAGGAAGAAGCGCTCCAGTTCGAACGACACGCAGCTGGCCACGCAGAAATCCTCGCCTTCGCTGTGATTGACCGCGTAGTACAGCTCGATGCCGCGCGCTTCCAAATCGGCCACGACCTCGGGCAACAGCAGATTCGGCGCCAACCTCGGCCTGTCCGGATGCGGCCAGTCGACGCGTTCGAGCCGGTCGCGATCGACTTCGAAATAAGCGCAAGCCCGTAGCCGCGGATAGGCGGCCAACATGTCCAAGGCCAGCCGGTCGAGCTCGGCCAGATGATCGGAGTGCCGCTTGATGTCGACGCATTGCACCAGCTCGGTCAGTGCGCGCATCGCCGCGTACTGCGCATACGACGACGCCCCGCAGCCGTGCGGGTAGACGATGTCGTCGGGGTTGCGCTGGGCGACGGTGGCGATGAAGGTCGGATAGCCGAGGTCGGAGGTCACGTCGATCAGCAACACACTGCGACCGATGCGATGCTCGGTGAGGCGCAGCACTTTTTCGACCTCATCGGGCAAGGAGGCAGGGTCGATCAGCGCACCGTAGCGGCCCGGGCCGCCGAGGTAGTGCGCGAGCAGGAACAGCGACCAGGCGTCGCGCTCGACGATCTCGCCGATGCCGTGCAGGGCGGCTTCCTCGAGGCTGGCGCCTATCGCGGTGCCGCTGTTGGAGCTGTAGCGGATCACGCTGGTGTAGTCGAAGTCGTCGCGCCAGCCCGACTGCGCGTCCAATTGCGCGCCGACCGGATAGTCCGGAAAGCTCAGGAACAACGGCACCTGGATGTCCTGGCGGCCGGCAAAGAAAGAGCGGTAACGGCGACAGGCCAGGCGGCGGCCGCGGTTGTCGGCGAACGCCGACAGGAACGGCAATGCGGCATAGCGCGGATCGTCGATGAAATGCTCGGCCGCGACGTACTCGACCGGCGTCGAGACCCGGCTCGCCTTGCAGTAATAGTGCTCGACCGCCTCGTGCAAGGCGCCGGCCATCGAAGTCGCGGCATCGCCCTTGCCGAAGCCGCGGCTGATCAACTCGCCGCCGGCGTCGCGCAGGCTGCATTTGACCGTCATCAGCTGGCCGCCGAAATCCTCGGTCTCCACGGTCCAGCCGCGCCGGGCGATGCACTCGCGGATGATGCGGTTGGCGTCGTCCAGACTGCGCTCTCGTTCGTACGGAATCATTCCCTGCTCCTGCCTTGCCTCGTCGTAAAGACCGCATGGCGCGCCGCTCGCGGCGCGCCATGCGGGATCGCTGCGTCGAGACGCTTACTTGGCGAACTCGTCGAGGAAGGCCTGTTCCTGCACCGTCGGCGAGTTGAGCTCGGACATCGCGCTTTTCAGCTCTTCGCCGGATGCCGTGCTATTGGCGCGGATGGATTCGGTGACCGGAATGTACTTGGGCTTGATGAGCGAAGTCTTATCGAAATCGATGCGCGTGGTACCCATGACGAAACCTCCTGTTTAGTCGAAAGGAATTGCGAAGCGAAGCGTCGCCCCCTGGCCCGGCGGACCGGCACGGCTGCGTCCCCGCGATACGGTCGAAACCGCATGCGAGGGTTACCGGGTGGGGCGGCTTCGAGTCCATGACTCCCGTCACCGAAACGGAGGCCGTCGGATCCAAACTGAGACCGACGACTCTGCGAATGCTTCCGCAGCTGTCGGTTCCGACAGGGCGGGCATTGGATTCTTGGCGGACCGATCTTGGCGGACCGATAGATCGGCCAACGACTCGCGTTCGAGTCAGAACACGTTGGCGCGACGCAGTTCCTGTTCGGCCAGGAACACCGCCGCGTTCTGCGGCAGGCTCTTCGGGCCGGTCACGCAGCTGACGAACACGTACTCGCGCGTACCGCGCTTGACCTGGCCGACCAGCCAGCGCACGCCTTCCCGGCCGTCCATCACCGTCGATGCGCTCTTGGCCGCCACCGAGGTGTCGTCGCGCGGCGGCGAAGCACCGAACGGCGCCACACCGAAGCTGCCGACCACCACACCCGGGGGTTGGCGCAGGCCAGAACGCACGTCGGCGATCGCCTGCCGGCTCACGCCCAATTCCTCGCGGAAGAAGCGACGCAGGAACAGCAGCTGCTCGTCCGGCGACACCTTGAGCGAACCGCCGTCCCAGAAGTTGGTGGCGCCGCTGCTGGTGTCGGCATTGCCGTAGTTGAAGCGGACCATGTACTCGCGCTCGCGCTGCGCGCCGAGGCGCTGGGCGATGCGCTGGAAGTACCAGGGCGCGGAGAATTGCAGCGCCGTATCCAAGGTCTGGTCGCTGCCGCCGGCATTGCCGCCGCTGTCGGCACCGATGCGCTCCTGGGCCCGGACGATGCCGCCGTCGAGCCCGGCGAGCGCATGCGGGATGTCGAAGGTCGCGCCCGGGCTGACCCGGCGGCTGCACGCAGCCGAGGGCGTGCGGCTGATCTCGCCGCCGCTGAGGTCGTACAGCACGAAACAGGACTGGATCTTCGGCTCGCTGCCAGGGGGACCCATCGACTGGGCGTGGGCCTGGGTTGCCGGGCCGCAGAGCGAAACGGCGAACAATGCCGCGGTGAGGATAGCTTTCATGCCTGCGATGCTCCTTGCGAAGGCGTAACGACGGGGGCGGGCCGGCCGGGACGCGAACCCCGTGGGTATCGCCGTCGCATCCACCCTGCTCGCCCCAGGATGCCATGCCTTATACGCGTATTTCGACCGTGGCGCGCGATGGCGACCGGCCCGGATCGGCGGCCGCTTGACCTGAAGCGCGCTCGAGGTCCTATGCTCGGCTTCCCTCACCCAGGCACAGGACGGCATGGCCGCCATTCCTCCCACCAGCGAATCCGCCGCCGACACCGACGGCGCCGCCCCGGTCGCCCGCACCGCCGGGCGCCGCGGCGAATGGTCGGTGATCGGCTCGCTGCTGCCGTATCTGCGGCCCTACCTGGGCCGGATCGCGATCGCGCTGGCGATGGTAGTCGCGGCCAAACTGTTGAATCTGTACGTGCCCCTGGCGCTCAAGCAGCTCATCGACCGGCTCAATATCGAAGTCACCCCGCTGATGCTGCCGGTCGCCTTGCTGCTGTCGTATGGCGCGGCGCGGATCGGCGTGACCTTGTTCACCGAATTGCGCCAGGTCGTGTTCGCCCGGGTCATGGCGCGGACCTCGCGCCAAGTGACGCTGCAGGTGTTCCGCCACCTGCACGGCCTGAGCCTGAAGTTCCACCTCGCGCGCCGCACCGGCGGCGTCGCCCGCGACGTCGAACGCGGCGGCAGCTCGATCGCCGACCTGCTCGACTGGACCATCTACACCATCATCCCGGTGATCCTCGAAGTGGCGATGGTCACCACCGTGCTGGTGTGGATCTACGACTGGCGTTACGCCGCGATCACCCTCGGCACCTTGTTCGCCTACGGCCTATGGACGTTCTCGGTCACCGAGTGGCGCACGCGCTACTACCGGGCCTCGGTCGAGGCCGACACGCGCGCCAACGAACGCGCGGTGGATTCGCTGTTGAATTACGAGACCGTCAAATACTTCAACAACGAAGAACACGAGGCGCGGCGTTACGACGACAACCTGCGCCACCTGGAGAATGCCCAGGTCATGTCGATCAAGACCTTGGCGGTGCTCAATCTCGGCCAGAGCCTGGTGGTCGCCATCGGCGTCACCGCGATGATGTGGCTGGCCGCCAGCGGCGTGGTCGCCGGGGACATGACGGTCGGCGACCTGGTACTGGTGAACGCCTACCTGCTGCAGCTGTCGGCGCCGTTGTTCATGCTCGGCATGATGTACCGCGAGGTGAAGCAGGCCCTGACCAACATGGAGCGCTTGTTCGACCTGCTCGACGAACGCCAGGACGTGCGCGACTCGAGCGATGCCGAGGTACTGGCGTCCTCGCATCCGACGGTCGCCTTCCGCAACGTCCGCTTCGGCTACGACCCGCGCCGCAAAATCCTGCAGGGCATCGATTTCGAGATCGCTTCCGGCGCGACCGTGGCGGTGGTCGGCCATTCCGGCTCGGGCAAGTCGACCCTGGCGCGATTGCTGTATCGCTTCTACGACGTCGACGCCGGCTCCATCGCCATCGACGGCCACGACCTGCGCGCCCTGACCCAGGCCTCGCTGCGCGGCTCGATCGCGATCGTCCCGCAGGACACGGTGCTGTTCAACGACAGCATCGGCTACAACATCCGCTACGGCCGGCCCGAAGCCGGCGAGGACGAAGTCGTGGCGGCCGCACGCGCCGCGCATATCCACGACTTCATCGTCGGCCTGCCCGACGGTTACGACACCCCGGTCGGCGAGCGCGGCCTGAAATTGTCCGGCGGCGAGAAACAGCGCGTCGCGATCGCCCGCGCCCTGCTCAAGAACCCTTCGATCCTGATCTTCGACGAAGCCACCTCGGCGCTCGACTCGAAGTCCGAACGCGCGATCCAGGCCGAGCTCGACCGACTCGCGATCGGGCGCACTACCTTGGTGATCGCGCATCGGCTGTCGACGGTCATGGACGCCGACCAGATCCTGGTGATGGACGCCGGCCGCATCATCGAGCGCGGCACGCACTCGCAACTGCGGGCACTCGACGGCGTGTATGCGCAGATGTGGGAGCTGCAGCAGCGGCAGGAGGACGCGGCGCTGGCCTGAGCCGCCCGGCCCGTCGCTGATGGCTAAGGCCTCAAACCGAAGCGTCGGGTTCCCAGACCATGTAGACGTCGGCGCGCTGATAATGCGAGCCCGGCCGCGGCGCCGGGCGATGACGGAAGCCCACGCTCTCGTAGAGTTTGAGCGCAGGCCCCAGACGCGTGCTGGATTCCAGGAATAACTCGCGCCCGCCCATCTGGCGGAACGCATCGATCGCGCCGGCCATCAGCTTGCGGCCGATGCCGCCGCCGCGCAGCGACGGTTCCACCGCCATCTTGGTCAACTCGACCAGGCCGTCTTCGTGGCGCATCAAGGCGACCGTGCCGAGCACCTGGTCGGCATCATCGACGGCGAACAGAACCCGGCCACCGGCGGCGAGCAGATGCGTCTGCGGATCGCCGAGCACTTCGCGGTCGACGGGCTCGACCGTGAACCAGCGCTCCAGCCATTCGATGTTGAGGCGGGCGAACTCGCCGCGCCAGCGCGGTTCGAAATCGACCACGCGGACGGCCCCGACCACCTGCAAGGGGGCCGGTGCGGAATCGTTGGATGTCTCATCGCTCATGCCTCGATCATAGACCGGCCGGCGCGGCGTTCGTAGCCATGAAGACAACGACGGCGGCCGCAGCCGCCATCATGGGAACAACCGGCCCGCGCGCTCAGGGCTTGCCGTTGCCCTTGTCGCCCCTGCCCGGCCCTCGCCCCTGCGCGGCGCTCTTGCTCTTGCCGGCGTGGTCTTTGCCGCTTTTGTCTTTGCCGGGCTTGGCCTTGGCCGACTTGGCTTCGCCACGATCGCGCTCGTAATCGCGATAGGGGCGGTTCGGATAGTCGCGACGCAGCTCGGTGTCGATGGTGATGGGCCGCCCCCAGCGGTCGTAGGTCGGCACGAAGCCGCGCTTGAGGCGATGGAACTCGGCCGAACCGGGCTTGATGCCCAGGCGCAGCGCGATCGCGCCCCAGCCGTCGGCGTGGTCGCGGTCCCACTCGTCGACCACGTAACGACAGGGCCGGCCCAGCACCTGTGCGATCGCACAGGCGTAATAAACATCGCCCGGCGTCCAGCGGCGTTGGTTCAACAGATCGCCGACCAGTTCGCGCGGCGCACCGTAGTAGCGAACCATTTCGTCGATGAAAGGCTCGCGGTAACGCGCGCCATAGCGGTTGATATCGCCTAGCCAGGCATCCACCCAGACGTCGCCGCTGCGCGGATTCCAGCCGGCCGCGACGTCCTGCGCCTGGACCGTTCCGCCGCCCAGCAAGGCCGCGACGGACGCGGTCAGGGCGAAAAAATGGGTCTTGAGCTTGTTAGGCATGGGAACCTCCTGGCAGCCGGGACGCGGTGGCTGCGTACCCGGAATCTATTGCGGCGATCGCGCAGCGGTGCAGCGAGACGCCGCGCGGTCAGCGCGAAATGGTGAACTTGCCGAAGGCCACGCCGATGTCCCAGCCTTCGCCGGTGCCGGCCAGGGCCAGCGACACCTCGCCCTTGGTCATGACTTGCGCCTTGCTCGACTTGGCCGCGCCGGCATGGGCTTCGGCGGTAGCGTAGCTGCCGAGCGTTTCGGCGATGTTGTGCACGCCGGAGAACTCGCCGGTGCCGTTGACGATGCGCGACTTGCCGAAGCTCAGGCCGCCGCCCTTGGCGCTGATCCGCACCGACAGGCTCTGGCCGTTGCTGCAGCTGATCGTACCGTTGCCCGAGGAGGTCTTGTAGAACACCGACCAGCCGGACATGTTGAATTTCAGTTTGCAGTCGACCGAACCGCGGGCGGATGCGGCGCCCGGCAGGGCGATCGCCGCCAGCAGCAGCGCGCCGAGCAGGGCGCGCCGCGGACGCAGGCGCGACAGCGGACCCGGGACGGCGGCGGCGGCGGCGGCGGGATTCTTCGCGGAATTTTCAATAACGGTACGCATGGGCGGGCCTCGAACGATGGCGGAACCGGTCATGGACGACGGCGTGTCGTGCCGGTGAGGGAGGCTAACACTGCCGGGCGGCAGCGCTCGCGAACCTGCGGCCGCGCCGGTCAAACGACGACGGCGCCCGAGGCGCCGTCGTGTGGCTGCGGACCGACGCCCGGTCAGTCGTCGTAACGGTCGCGCCAGCGGCCGTTGTCGTGGCGGCCGTAGCGGCCGCGGTCGTGACGGTCGTAGTAGCGGTTGTCGTAACGATGGTCGTAGCGCGGATCGTAGTAGCTGGTCTTGCACTTGCCGCGATGATTGCAGTCGCGGTCGTAATAGCGCGGGCCGTAGCTGTAGCGCGGCGGCGCCGGGCGATAACGATGCTCGACGTAGCGCGGCGCGTTGCGGTAATAGGTCGGACGGCCGTAGCGGTCGTGCACGACGATCAGCCGGTCGTTGTAACCGTAGTTGCCGTAGCGGTAGTACGGGGTGTTGTTGCGCACGATCACGTCGGCGATGTCGACGATCACGCGGGCCAGATCGTCGGCTCGGGCCGGGGCAGGAATCGCGACCGCGCCGATGCCGGCGGCGATGACGATCGGTGCTAGCCAGCGGGACAAGGCGGTCATGTCGGTCTCCTGTAAAGCCTGCTCCTCGGCAGGCACGATGCGAATGTGCCTTCGTCACCGTGAACCGGCTTGGAATGATTCCGGGGTCGCCGCCAGCCGCTCAGTCGCGGTTGCAACGGCAGTCACGGGGGGACGCTCGGCCCTCACCGGCCGCCCCCGGAATGGCCGCCGGCTCCCCCGCTGCGCAGCCGGCGTTCAGGCGCCAAATCGGACCCGATCCGTGCGCTCGGCAGCAACGTCGCGCCCTTGCAGCGGCCGCCGTCTGGCGGGAGCGTAAAGCGGCTCTGCGGGCCCGCGCAAAGCGCAAGCGCAGATCTCGCGAATGACCCGGCCTCGTCGCCAGACCGGCCCGAGTCGTTGCGCGGGCCGGCCATGCCGATGCAGTTCGCCCGACCTCGCCGTCGCCGACCTCGCTCAGCGACGCGCCCGGACCGGCCGGTACCGCTTATCGTCGCCGTAGGCCTTGGCCTTCATGTCGATGTTCGCGCACAGCCGCCCCTCGCACAGGGACACATCGGCCCGGTTGTAGGCGCGCATCAGCTCGGCCTTGACTCTGTTTTCGTCGATGTCGGCACGGTAGCGCCACGACAGCCAGCCGCCCCCGGCCAGCAACAGCAGAACGCTGCCAAACGCAGCGACCACGACTTTCCAGACCAGTCGCGTATGCAGCCACTCGAGACGCTTAATCTGCCCCGTCAATCCCTGCGAACCCTGCTGCAGTAACGCGCCGGCCTGTTGCAGACGCTGCTCGTATGCATCCACTGGCTGCGATAGCCCGCCCTCTACCTTGCCGATCACCGCTCCGGACAGACCGCGCAGACTGTCGTCGGCCGACTGGAAGACCGTCCCCACTACCTGCTGCGACAGCTCCTTCAACTGCAGGCACGTCTCGCGCTGATGCTTTCCGATTTCCTCGCAACGGCGTTCGAATTGCTCCATCAAGACCGCAGTCCTGCCGATCAGCGCCGTCAACTCGTCTTGCCGCATTCAAGCGCCTCCCCCGTGCATTCTCGAGCCGAGCCCGCATTTCTTGGACTTGGACTCGGGTCGGCCCCGGACCCGACGCCCCATCGGCGCCGGGTCGCGGATCGCCGATCACTTCATGCGCTGTACGCTCAGGCCCGGCAAGGTCTGTTCGACGGCCTGCTGCTGACTGTCGACCGTAACCACCGCCTCGCTGCGCAGCTCGCGTCCCGGCGCAGCCGCCGCGGCTTGCTGGGTCATTTGCCGAAACGCATCGCGATCGCCGCTTTGCGATGCCGTCAGCATGCGATCGACGATGGCGGAAGGAGGGCTATCGGCCAGCTGCGACGCGGTGGGAACAGGCGGCTTCGCGGGCGTATCGTCGCGCCGGCCGTACTTCACCATGCCCGGCTTCTCCGAATCGGCGAAAGTCCTGACGCCGTCGGGATTCCAGGTTTCCTTTATGTGCGCCCCGACGCTTCGATAGTAGTCGGCAAGCTGCTTCGTATCTTGAATCATCGACCATTTGCCGCGATCGACTATCGCCACCGGGAATTCACCCGGCTTGGCGACCGCCCCCAAAAAACCCCCGCTCTTTTTCACCACCTCGGCCTCATGGCTGACCATGTAGCTGGAGAAACTGACCTGCGGACCGTGGCGGATCACATTGTGCTCGATATCGACGACCGGACGATTCGCATCCACCGCGGCCACCGCACTGTTGATCGCGTGCCTGATCGCCAGCTCTTCCTTTGAGCCGACCAGCGGCGTATGCGGCAAGCCGGCTCCGCGAAACGTCAACATGTCGTGCATGTCGTAGTCGCCGGTGAACGGCAGCGCCCTCCAGCTTTCCTTTGCTTTGAGCGGGGCCAGCGACTCCTCCAACCGGTTCATGTCGATGGGGTAGATGTTCCCCTTGACCTGATCGCCCAGGCCATGACCGCTGCTGAGATAGATACCTGTCAGTTCTCCGCTGGCCTTTTCCCAATGGCCGACATAGCCCTCGATACCGGCGTCGCGCACCTTCTGCAACATGCCCGCGGCGTTCGCCGGATATGCCTTGGCTATCGACGATTGCTTGATGGTTTTCTCGAGAATATCGTGACCTTTAGCCGCCGCCCCTTCTTCGAGGGCGGCCAGCGTAGCGGCGCCCGCCGCCCTGAAGCTGACGGCAAAATTCCCTTTGCGCGACGCCTCTTCGATCGCGACCCGATGTTGCGGCGTCAAGAATTCCCTCTCGACCTGACTGATCACATCCTCGTATTTCTTTCCACCGGCATTCTTGCCCACAACGACCTCCTGTTCAAATTCGATGCTTCCACAAGCAACTGCCCTGCGACTCCGGCGCGGCCGCTTTCGACATTGCGTCGATCGCGACGCCATCGCGCGCAGTTCTCCAAAGACGCGATCGAGCGGTCATCCGCCGATGCAACCGGGCCTCGATAGCGCCATCGCAAGCGGCTGCACCCTTCCTTGGATGGCGCTGGAAGGCCGCATCTTTCGGCCAGCACGCATTAGAGGTCAGTTCCATCGGATATGGCATAGGGAAAGTTCTTAGCTCACTCGTGTCCCTCTGCCGCCGCCCGATGCGCTTATGCGTTTCGTATGCGCAACGACTCCCGCAGCGACCATACGCAGCATGTTGTCACCGCCGAGTCCGAACCGAACCGATTCGGCACGACTCGACTGATCCGCAGACTTCGCTCAGCCGTCGAGAGTTCGCCGCGGAGCATCGAGCGTGCGGCAGGCCAGTTCCAATCCCACCCATGCAGCGTCGGAAGAATGCGGACCTAAGCGCTGTTTCGGGCTTCGCCATGAACCGCCGGCGACACGCGATCACACAGGCGATGGCGTCGTACGCCGAATCGGCGACTCCATTCGATCGATTCCACTCGCTCGGACTAATCCGCCCGACCGGGCCGCTTCGTGCCTACGACCCTCGCCGCTCGAAACACCGGGGTTGGCGGCCGGAACCCAAGGTCGTTGACTCGCTGGAGGGCGCCGCCGGAAGGCGGCGGGTACGATCTTTGCGTTACGAACCGTGGACGGCTTGCGCCGCCGCGCGATCGGTCGCAGTCGTGATCTTCGCCGGTACCCGCGCGACCTCAGATTCCGCGATCGAAGCGCGCGATCGCCTCGGCGATCGCGCCGGCTCCGCTCACCGTCTGCAGGCGCGGATGTTCGTCGCTCATACCATGCTCCATCTCGTGCGCCCAAGTCACGTGGTAGGGCATGTGGATGCCCCAGCCGCCGAGCGCGATCACCGGTTCGATGTCCGACCTCAGCGAGTTCCCGACCATCGCGAAAGCGCTCGGTGCCACGCCGAACTCGGACAGCACCCGCGAGTAGCTGGCGTCGTCCTTCTCCGAGACGATCTCGATGCGGTGGAACAGGTCGGCCAGGCCGCTGCGGGCCACCTTCTTTTCCTGGTGGAACAGGTCGCCCTTGGTGATCAGGACGATGCGGTGGCGGGCCGCAACCGCTTCGACCGCTTCGCGGATGCCGGGCAACAGCTCCACCGGGTGGTCGAGCATGGCCTTGGCGAGCAGGACGATCTTGTGGATGCCGGCCGCCGAGATACGCGATTCGGTGATGTCGATGGCCGCCTCGATCATCGACAGGACCATGCCTTTGACGCCGTAGCCGAACAAGGCGAGGTTGCTGCGCTCGACGGCAAGCAGGCGCTGGCGTACCGATGCGTTGTCCACGTCGACCCAGGCGCTGAGGATCCTGTCGAATTCGACCGCGGCCTCCTGGTAATAGCCCTCGCTATGCCAAAGCGTGTCGTCGCCGTCGAAACCTACTAGTTCCAGCATGGGTCTGCCTTGAAGATCGGGCGCAGGCGGTGCTCGCCGCGCTTGCCGGGGGATGGACCGGAGGCCGATACGGCCTCGGTCGGCGCGTCCGCAGCAAGGACCGCCACGGCGACGGGCATTATCCCGCAGCCGGATTGCAGCGCCTATGCGGCAATGGCCGGTATGGCTGGCGGCCTCGGCTGGGCGGCCTTAATGAGAAACCTCAAGGAAGCGGCCCGCCGGCACGGAGAGAAGTGCCGGTACGGGCCGCAAGGAACGCTGGTATGGGACGGTTTACCGCCCGGGCGGCGCCCGGGTCGACCGGGGGAGAGCGGGAGCTCGGGCAGGAGCGAGCACCACGCCGCAGGTAGAAGAAGGCGCCGCCCCGGGCCCTAGCCCGGCGGCTAGCGGCGCCTTCTTCCATGGCCAGGGCCCGCGATTCGGCTGGACCGGTGACCATCCCCAACGCAAAACCTCAACTTTCGTGCTCGCCGCCCTCGTCCAGGAAGTTATTGCGGCGACCGAATTTCCGATGACGCTCGAGCTGCGAATTCATGTAACCGGAGATCAACGCCGCCAGTTCGCTGTCCGGGCCGAGCGCATTGATCACGGTCAGCCACATGCCCCGGTAAATCCAGCGGTTGCTACGGACGTAGTTCTTGCGCCAGGGCCCATAGACCGTCTCGGGCAGTTCGGTCCAGAAACGCCCGGTCGCCATGACCCACAACGCCGCCTCGACGAATCGTCGTGCGTCGTCGGCGCTGGCGTTGCGCGTATAGACCGTCCGCGGCAACACGGCTTCGATGGCCGCCCACTGCTTCTCATCGAGCCGGGTGAATTTCAATTCCTCGCTATCGTTCTGGGGCATGGATTCGGCTTCCAGCTCGTCCACGGGGTCGTCGATTTGTTCGTTGCTAAACGGATGGATATTGCACACGGCGTGATCTGCTTATGGGTATGTCTAGGGGGGTTCCGAAGGGTCATTGCCGACAAGGGCGATTCCATCGACACAAACCAGGATCGGAAGACTGGACGCAGTGCATTACCTCCTTGGAATCGGACTGCTTCGATTCCTGTCGCGGGCTACGACAGATTGCTGATACGGGACTTTCATCCTTCCTGGCCCAACGCTTGTTTTCGTCCATGACCGCCATCCTTGGCCTCTTTGTCGGGAGTGCGCCGCCGGATCGCGACGCAAACTAAATGCTGTTCGGTGCACACCATGTGCACGACACGAATGTTCGAAGCGTGCGTTCAATATGACCTGAACCGAAATGAAAATTTGATATGTGCAACGACTCCCTGCCGTTATTACCCGCAATTATCTTCGACGCCGATCGCCTGCACGCATTTCGACCCGGCCACGCCGCCAATAACCCGCACAAATTAATTGCACCTGAAACATAAGACCGGGGACGCGCTGCTTCGCTTTTCATGTAGAACCCGACCAGCCAGGGCGTGGACGGCGAATAGAGCCAACGCTCGCGAATATCTCGATCGCTTGCTCCCCATACAACGCACGCTGGCGCATCAAGATAAAAGCGCCGAGCCGGAATCTCCATGAGAGGAATCCACTACGCACCGGACTTTCGCCTCGCCATATGACTCCGCCCTCGCCGGACGTCCTGTCGCGCCGATGGCCTCTTAGGCATAGCGATGCAAATTCTGTGCCGACCGTCACGTTTTTTGACCGTATTCGGCAAAGTTTCGCTAACTTCGCGATGAAACTGTTTACATCGCCACAGAAAGCGCTCTTCGTGCCAGCTACGTGCAGGCTCCGCCTCGTCCCCGCCCCCCTAGACCCACGCTTTGGGGCGGTAATTGACGGTAAATGTCAGCCACATGACACTGAATCGGGTTTTTGAATGGAACCCCTGCCCAAACTTGTCTTTCGCCCGATACCGATCAGCGTTTCGCAGGGTCGTGCGAATGAAAACGCACAGCGCGATTCATTCCCGAGGCGAGAGCCATCGAGGCGTGTGAAAAGAAAGTTGTGGCATCGCCCGCGAAGCCCGTGTCGGACGCCAGGGGCCTCAGAAGATCGAGCACATAAATGCATCGCCCGATATCGATCGAGGCGGTGCGCGCCGATCGCTATGGACCAGCGAATACCCGGCATGTGAGCCAGGATTATGCGATCGCCGGCAACGGATACGCCGCCGGCGAGCCGGCGGCGCCGATATACCGCTGGCTCAGTTGACCGTGCAGGTCAGAGTCACGACCACCGAGGCTCCATTGGCGAGCGCCCCCAAGGCGACGCCAGCCTCCAGCTGAGCCAAGGTCAGACCCGCCGGACAGGCTGCTCCACTGCAGCTCGGCGGCGCGGTGCAGGTCAGACCGCTGCGACCTGCAGCGGGATCACTCAGCACGGCGCCCGTAACCGTATCCGGCCCGTTGTTGGTCACCGCGATGGTGTAGACCGTGGTCGCGCCTCGGGTCACGGTGTCGCCGGCTTGGTCGCTGGGACCGACGCCCGGCGTATTGGTCTTGGTGATGATCAAGTCAGCCAGCGGATTGCGCGTATTGCTCAGCGTGCAAGTCAGGTCGTCGCCTGCCACCGGCGTCACGTTGAAACTGCTGCCGCTGCCGCTCGGGGTTTGTCCGCCGGCCGATGCATTGGTGCAGGCGTAGGTCGTGACGTAGTTGGCCAGGGTGGCGCCGGCTGCGCCCGCTTCGGACAGGGTGTAGACAGTCGCCAGCGTGGCCGGGTCGAGGATCGCGATCTCGACTGGCGTATTGGTCGTGCCGGTCGTGGTCACGCTGACTGGCCCCCCTGCACCGCCGATCGTCAGCGCAAACTGGTCGCTGCCGACGAAGCGCCCGAGCGGCAAAACTTTCTGCAGTCGCAGCACCGGCTGCCTGCTGTTGGTGAAGGTGCATACGATGTTCGCCCCGGCCGCAGTGGCCGCAGCATCGAGCGTCACCGTTCGATTGCCCAGGTCCGCCGCCGCGCTGCCTCCCGCGGCCAGCCCGGTGCAGCTGATGTCGGTCAGGGTGAAACCGGCGACCGCTGCTTCGGTCACCGCGGTCACCGCTCCGAGCGCGGTCAACGTCTGGACCGCGCCGCTTACCGGCGTGCCGGCCACCGTGGTGGTCAAGGTCTGCGGCACCACGCCGTTGCTGCCTGTGAAGCCGAAACTGCCGACACCGCCGAGGCTGATCTTCGCGATCGTCAACCGCGCCGCCGACACGTCCGAATCGGTGGCCTGATTGTTGGCGGTGTTGGCTTCGCTGGTACCGGCACCGGCGGTAACCGTGGCCGTATTGGTCAGCGCACCGGTGAAGTTCGCCGGCACCGTCAGGGTCAACAAATAAGTCACCGAACCGCCGACCGGCAGGTCGACGGTGGCGTCGTTGATGGCGCCGCTGCCGCTTGCGGTGCAGACACCGCCGGCCGTGCCCGTGCAGGTCCAACTCGCGGCGGTGATGCCGGCCGGCAACGGATCGGCGACCGTCGCATTCTGGGCGCCGAACGGCCCGCTGTTGCTGACCACGATCGTATAGACGACGTTCGTGCCTGGCGTATAGGTGTCGTTGGCCTGGTCGACCTCGCCGTTGACGCCCGGCGTGTTGGTCTTGGTCAATGCCAGGTCGGCGCCGAAAGTGATGTTCGCGGTCGGACAATTGGAACCGTCGTTGGAACTCGAGCCCGGCGCGCCGCTGATCAGGGTCGCCGCACCGGTACTGAGATCGAACTGATAGAAACCACTGGGCGGGTTATTACCCGAACCGTACAAGCCATTGGGCGCACCATAGATCGCGCCGAAGAAGCCCGCCGGCAAACCGTTCGGCACGCCGATGTTGGTGACCGCACCGGTGGTCGGATTGACCGACACCAGTTGGCCGCTGTTCGTCACGCTGTACAGCAGACCGCCAACCCAGGCCCAGTCGGCGATGTTGATCGCCGAACTCAGGGTGATCGGCGTCGCCACCAAGGTGGTGATGTTGACGGCGTACATCACGGTGCCGGCGGCGACGTTGCTCTTGACGTAGAGAATGTTGCCGGCGGTGCCGAAGGCGCCGCTGATGTAGACCCCCGAAGGCAATCCGGTCACCGCTCCCAGTATCGCCGTGCTGCCGTCGGCGCCAACGCGCACCAGGGTGTTGCCGGCGGGATTGGTGATCAAACCGTATTGATAGTTGTCGCTGGGGTTATAACCCACCGCGTTGTACACCGAGGCGGCGGTTCCCACCGCGTTGAACACCAGCGGATTGACGCTGGTATTGATCTGGTACAGCGTGGTCGGCGTCGGCGCGCCCGGCGACTGTTCGAGCCACATGCGCGCATCGCAGGTACCGAAGCTGGGCTGATCGAGAATCGTCAGCGCGTAGTCCTCGGCTTCGCCCGAACCGGCGATGCCGGTGGGGCCGGCAATGAGCGCGGCACTGGCCGCGGTGCGTACGCGCAGATAGGACTGGCCGGCGCTGGTGTCCGAGCTCACCGTCCAAGCCAGCGTCGCACTGCCGCCGCTGCAGCTCACCGTCGCCGATCGTTCGTCGGCATCGAATACGCCATTGCGGTCGAAATCGATCCACCCTGCGATGAAGCCCGTGCCGACGCAGGCCACCGGCACCGAATACGAAAGCGTCCGCAGGCTGACCGACAGCGGGGCCAATGCCGATACGTTGACGCCATCCTCGTCATTGGCGGCGCCGTTGCCGTCGTCGAGCGACGCCCCGGCCCCGGCCCAGGCCGGATTCTCGACATCGACTCGGCTTCCGAGCAAGGCGGTTGTCGGCTGCACGAGGGTTGCGAGCGAGAAGCCCGCGGAGAATATGTCGGTATTGCCGGCCGGAAGCGTGCCGCCGCTCCAGTTGTATTGGGGCAAGTGCCCTGCCGTACCGTAACTGCTCGGCGCATCGCCGTAGTCGGCCACGTTGAGCATCACGCCCAAGGCCACCGCCTGGAGGCCGCCCGCTTGAAGCGTGAGTGTCGCCGTCGTGGCGTTGTCGATGAAGTACACCCCCATCGGGGCGGGGTTGGCCGGCGAACAACTATTCGGCGCCAGCGAAGAAAACGCATAGGTCGTACCGGTCACGTTGACGTTGTAACCGGTCGTGCAACCCGCGGCGCGATTGCGCTCGATCACGCGCATCGTGGCGCCCGCAGGCAGCGTCGTACGTATCGCTTCGGTGACGCTGGTGGTCTCCGCATCGGCGAACACCAGGCCGTCCAGTACATAGGGACTACCGCCCAGCAAAGCCGAGCAGCTGTAGGTGAACGTGGTCAGGGTACCGTCGACACGATTGATCAGACCGATGTCCATCGTGTTGGACCCGCCCGTGCCGCCGACGTTGTACAGATCGTCCAGGCCGTCTTCGAAATAGCCGCCAGGGCGATAGATCTGCAGGTCGGGATCGGCTCCGCTGCCGCTGATGCCGCTCAAGGTGCAAGTAATCACCAGCGGCGTACCGGAAATGGTGATCGTATTGACGACCGAGGTGCCTACCTGGGGAATGGCGGTGCCGCTGACGCCCCAGTCGAACCACAGGATCTGGTTTCGATACTGACCGCTTCCGCCCGTCGCGTATTGGGCCGTCGCCGGTCCCGCAGCCAACATACCGAGAACGGCCGCCATCAGAGCGAGGAGCTTGGTGACGATGGATTTCATTTCCTTCTCCATGGACCGCCTGCGAAGGTTCGGTCACGACTGCGATTGAATCGGCGCGCCCACGACGCTGCATCGCCGGCCCAGCCCTGACAGTACTTCGGTGCACCTGCTCCGCCCTGGATCTCCAGGCGCATGCGCGGGGATTTATGGTTCGCTCCCGACCATCCGCGAGGGATCTCGCTACGACATCCGCAGGCTACGAATTTTTCACCCGGAATCTTCTCTGCAACGCCTCCGGCCGGCAGCCATGGCCACCGCCCTCGGCTAGCGACCAACCCAGCCTGGGTCCGTCCCCGTCAGCGACTGCCCTCGACATCGAATCCGCACACCGAACTCGGTGGCGGACGTCGAATCCCTAGTCCTTGATGGACTGAGCGCGGACCTCCACGGACACCGACAGCGCCAACTTCCGGCCTTTGATTTCTCAAGCTGCTCGCACTGTGCATCGAGCGATCAGTACGTACCGACCAGATTCAAGAACCAACCCTTGTGGTCGTAATCGAAGTTGGTCAGGTCGTCGCTGAACTCGGTGAAGTTGTAGCCCACACCGACGCGGAAGTTGCGGCCGATGTCGCGGTCGACGCCGATCAGGAAGCCTTGGCGATCGCCGCCGTCCTTCACGCCCAGCCAGCGGTACTCGGCCAGCGCATGCCAGGTTTCGGCGAACTCGTAGCGGGTCTGCACCGCGGCGAAGGTGGTCGCCGAATCGGCCCACTGCCCCTCGAGACGGCCGTAACGCACTTCGCCTTCGCGACGCGCCAGCTTGCCGGCGAATTCCCAGTGGTGGTTCGGGTTGTAGATGCCTTCCAGCGACAGGATCTGGCTGCGCTGATCGTAGAACGCCACGTTGTCGCCGATCTGCGGCAGCGCCGACACGTCGTACAGATACGTGTACTTGCCCAGCAGCGCGTACTTGGTGCTGTTCCACGGCCGCCAGGCGAAACCGACGTTGCCTTCGATGAACTTGGCGCCGGCCTCGGCGTTGATCTGGTCGGTGGTCTTGGAGTAGTTGAAGCGTGCGGCGATACGGAAGCTTTCGTTGATCTTGTGGGTCAGGTTGTTGGTGGTGACCCACTGCTCGCGACGCTCCGCACCGGTGTCCTCGCGCCATTCCAGCTTGCTCTGCCACTGCGTCGCGGCCGAGGTGTGGCCGCCGCTGAGGCTGACCGCACGGCGATCGACTTCGCCGATCTCCTTGTCCAGGCGTGCGCTCTGCAAGGTGAAGCCCAGGTTCCAGCCCTGGCTCGGATAGAAATCCATGCCGTAGGTGTGGGCCAGACCGGATTCGTTCGGCGCCTTCAGGAATTGGCTCTCGTTGTACATGCTGACCTGGTTCGACAAGCGCCAGCGCTGGCCGAGGGTCCAACCCGAGTTGAGGCGGTTGTTGAACAGCGGGTCGAAATCGGTGCGATCGGTCGAGTAGGTGTAGCTGCCGTAGACCGTGTGGTCGGGCTGGATGCGGTACTCGGCGTTGATCTGCGCCGCGTCGCCGCGGTCGCCGGTGGTCAGCTCGGCGCCGACGCTCGACAGGTTGCCGAACACGTACTTGCCGCCCAGGGTGAAGGCGTCGTTGTCGGCGTAGCGGCCGTTGTCGTCGTCCAGGGTGACCTGGGCGGTGCCGTACAGATCGAAGCTGCTGCCGAAGCGGCGCTTGTACTGCAGGGCGCCCAACACGCCGGCGGCGTCGAGGGTGGCGCGGTTTTCTTCGACGCGACGGATTTCCGCGGCCCAGGTGGTCGAGTCGCTGATCCGCCATTCGCCGGTCAACTGCGCCTGGGTCAGCGATTCGCTGCCGCGTTCGGCGCGGCTGTAGCGGCCGTAGATGTTGAAGGCCGGATTGAACTGGCCCAGCACCTCGAACCCGTGCTCCTGAACCTCCTGGCCCAGGTCGTAGCGCGAGATCGAGAAGCCCGGATCGACGCGACGCCACCAGGCGCCGGCCGACCAGTCCAGATTCGTCCAGCCCAGTTCCTTGAAGTTGGCGCGCGCTTCCACCGAGCGCGCCGTGCCCTTGCGCTGGTCGAGCCCGGAGTTGATTTCGTTGAAGCTCAGGCCGCCGTTGTCGGAGAAGAAGATCGGCGAACTGGTCGACTCGGTCTGGCTCTGCTCCAGCTTCAGGTAGGTGCCGCGACCGGCCTGCAGGGTCAGGTCCGCCCCCTTCAAGGTGTAGTCGTCGCCGGCGCGGTTTTCGTCGACATAGGTCGCGCCCAGCGCGACGTGGTCGCCGAACCAGTGCTTGCCGCGGAAACCGGCGGTGACCGAGTCGGCGTCGAAGCCGTTCGGAATGAACTCGTAGTCGACCAGCAGCACCTGGGTGAAGCCGTCCAGGGGCGTGTCGCGGGTCAGGGTCGGGATGTTCTCGCGGGTCACCTGCGCCAGCGGACGGGTCAGCAGGATGCGGCCCTGCATCTCGTCGATCTCGTAGTCGGCGCCGCGCACCAGGTCGACCCGGTTCTCGACCCGGCCGGTCGTCGCATCGCGCACTTCCAGCACGATCTTGTCCGAGCCGGGCAGCACGTCGGTGTGCTTGAGGTAGTACAGGCTGCCGCCGGTGCCGATGAACTCGTTATGGCCGGGCGCGGTCTGCGCCTCGGAACCGAACACCCGCAGTTCGCTGCCCGGCTCGCCGAGCACGGTGCTGCGGCGGCTGCGCCAATTGAGCGCACCGCCGTACAGCGAACGGCTGTATTGGCCGTATTCGGTGCCGGTGATGCCGGTCTCGAAGTTGCCCCACAGCGCCTGGCTCTTGTCCCAGTCGACGCGGACGTACAAGCGGCCCATGGTGTCGACGTCGCGGTAGGTGGTCGAGTCGTCGCCGTAGACCGGGTAGTACAGGTCCGGATCGAGGCGGCGGAAGATGTCCTGCGGGTCGGCCTTCCAGAAGCCGTTGAACAACTGGCTGACCTCGCGTTCGCGCGTGTCGGCCTGGGCGGTGACCAGGTACTTGCCCTTGATCTTGCCCTTCAGATAGAAGCCCAGGCGGCCTTCGAGCAGAAAGCTCTTATCGAAATGCTCGTCGCCGGCCAACGGCTCGATCGAACCGGAGGTGCTGCCCTTGGAGGCGGTCACATCGGCGATCGCGACGGCGAACATGTAGCGCCCGCTGACGTCGATGTCGAGCTTGGTGCTCGATCTCGCCGCCCTCGCCCTTCAGGCGCAGGTCGTACTCGTGGCGGCCGATCGGCTCGAGGTATTCGGCGACCAGCTTGCGTTCCAGGTCGACCGGGAAATTGCGCCCGTTGATGGTGACCGAGTAGTTCTCGGGAATGTTGCGGCCCTGGATACGGATGCGCGAGCCGTAGATGCCGATGTTCTGCTGGCGCAGGGTGCTGCTGCCGAACACGGCTTCGGTCAGGCTGTTGCGTTGCGCCTCTTCGATGCCGAGCGAGGTGCCCTGCTTGCGCTCCATGGCGTTGCGCATGGTCTGCAGGCCGCGTTCGGCCTCTTCCGGCCGCACCAGTTGCATGCGTTGCGGATAGGTCTCGTCGACGCTGCCGTCGGCGCCGTAGGCACGCACCAGGTACAGCAGTTCGTCGCCGGCACGCGCTTCGTAGCCGGCCGGCAGGGTGCCGTCCCATTCGGCCTCGCTGATCGCCCCGACCGGCAACTCGACCTTGGCCAAGGGATCGACCAGGTCGGTGTCGCTGGCGCGGTAGATCAACACTTCGGCGCGCTGGATGAACGAGGCATAGTTGTTGTACGCATAGAAGCGCACCGGCTTGAGCACCTTGGTGCCGTCGAACGAGACCAGGCTGGTGCCGCTGATGTTCATCTCCGGACGGCCGAGGGTGGGATCCTCGGTCGCCCAGATCACCCCGCCGTTGGGCAGGCTGACCGACCACTTGCCGATCGCCACCGCCTTGCCCGGCTGCTCCAGCGCCACCGACACGCGGCGGTCCGGCTGCAGGGCTTCCGACGAGGATTTCGCCGTCGTGCCCTCGGTGACCGGCTTGCTGTAGCTGCGCGTACGCAGCTTGAACAGCAAGCCGTCTTCGCCGCTGCACGCGTCTTCCGTGCACTTCACGGCTTCGGCAGGCCCTTCGGTCTGGGCGGCGGCCTCTTTGGTGGACTCCTGCGCAGTCGCCAACGGGGCTGCGCCCGCCAGCAAGCTGATCAGGGTGTAGTCCAGCAATTTCATCTTCATCTTCATGATCCGCCCCCTCAATTCCGCTTCACGTCGACAGGGGCGGTCGGATCGTTACTCGACTCGACTCGCACCTTGGCGCGCACTTCGGGGCTCAGTCGTTGGGCCAACGCGTCGTAGACGGCCTTGGCGCGTCGCATGCCGAGCGCAGTGTTGTATTGGTACGAAGCGCGCACGTCGGTGTGGCCGACGATCGCGATGACGCCGCCGTGCATGCGCTCCAGCGCAGCCGCGACCTTATCCAGCAGCGGCTCGAACTCCGGACGGATGGTCTCCTTGTTGGTGTCGAACAACACCGTGCCCAGCAGCGCACCGCCTTCGCCCAGGCCGACGATCAGCGAACCCGGGTCGTCGGCGTTGCCGCGCACGCTGACCTTCAGCGCCTGCAGCACGTCGGCCGGCAATTGCTTGACCAACTCGGCCTTGACCGCCGAAGCCCGATCGAACGCCAGCGACTCGCCATCGCCGTTGGCGCTGATCACCACTTCGCCGCCGCGGTGTTGCTTGATCTGCGCGGCCATCTTCTCGATCGCCGGCAGGTACTGCGCACGCACCTCGGCGCTGCCCGGGGCGAAGAACACTTCGCCCAGTTCCATCTCGATCTGCTCCTCACCGCCTTCGATCAGCCCGGCCGGCAGCTTGACGCCCCAGTCGAAGCGGACCGGCAGGCCCGGGGTGACGCGGCGCGTCAGCGGGTTGTCGGTGGTGAACACGCTGCCCGGCGGCAGGGTCGACGGATCGACCTTGAGGATGAAATTGCGGCCGCGTTCCAGGGTGCCCACGTCCACGCCCTCGAGGTGATAGCGGCCGTACTGGTCGGTCTCCATCAACAAACCCTCGATCGAGGCGATACGCACGCCCGGGATACCGCGTTCGTCGACACCGGTGTTGCGGACGATGTAGTCGACCACGTAGCCGCCTTCGGTCGGGCTGACCCGACGTTCCACCGTCGGGGCCGCGCCACTGAGGTTCTTGGCCGCGTCGCCGCTGCGCTCGATCCGGGTGGTACCGGCCGCATCCATCCGCACCGTCACGCCCTGCTTGGTGGTCAGCGCGAAGTCGTCGGTGAAGCTCAACTCCTTCAGGCGCTGGCTGATCACCACGCGGTGCGTGTCGACCGGATCGGCGTCGGACTGACGGGCCGAGATGCTGCCCAACACGATGCCGTGCAGCATCGGCGAGCTCGCGTCCGGTTCCGCCTTCGGACCGGTGCCGCGATCGACCGTAGTCGAGTTCGGCACGTAAGCGTCGGCAGCGAAGCCGCCCTGGACCCGCGCGTCGTCGATCGCCGCGCTGTCCTGCCAACCGTCGCCGTCGCGGTCGTCGAACACCGTGCCCAGGATCAGGGCGTGGTCGAGCAACGGATCGGCGATCAGCTGCACTTCGGCGGTGGCCACGTTGGAGACGATCTTGCCGTTGTCGCGCATCAGCGCGCTGTTGGAGTGGATGCCCGCGCGCACGCCGGCGCCGACCCGCAGCAGGTAGGTGAACGTCGCGCGCTCACCGGCGGCGATGTCGACCTGGTCGACCTGGATCGGATAGGTACCGACCAGGCGACCGACGCCGTCGCGATCGGCGACCGACAGCGAACCGTCGACGAAGGTGAAGCCCGCAGGCGGCGTATCGACCAGGGTCGCATCGATCGCATCGACGGTACCGGTGTTCTCGACCGTGACCGTGTAGCGGACCAGGTCGCCGATCTTCACAT